>JAJZTK010000049.1 GCA_021849045.1 Deltaproteobacteria bacterium
GGTCAGTGTTACTCGGTATCTCGGCGACATGGTGGCCTCCTTGAGTGAGTTGCCACCAGTATACCATATGTTGGGCTGATACGAAATATTATGTGTTACTTGGTACTAGTCCCTAGGTCAATACGTGGGCAAAGCATTGATCTCGCCAATCAGGGTAAGAAATACATATATGGAGAAAACATCGGCTGGGTCAACCTGAAACCATCTTTGGGTCCCGGCGTCACCGTGTCTGACAATGCCCTCACCGGTTTCGCCTGGGGGGAGAACATCGGCTGGATCAACCTGAGTCCTGCCAACGGTCTCGGCGGCGTCCTCAACAATGGCAGTGGCATCCTCTCTGGCAAGGCGTGGGGGGAGAACGTCGGCTGGATCAACTTTGACGGCGTTTCCGTTGATGCCTGCGGCGACTTCCGGGGAAGCGCCTGGGGTGAGAACATCGGCTGGATCAGCTTCCGCTCCGACGGCCCGAACCCGTTCCGGGTGCACACCGACTGGACCTCGCCCACTGTCCCCGACGACATCGCGCCGGTCACCACCTATTCTCCAGCGCTCCAGCCATGGTACCGCAGTGACGTCAACCTGACCCTCACCGCCACCGACTGCGGCAAGGGGGTGAAGGAGATACGCTACCGGATCGACAGCGGCACCGAGATGATCTCTCCTGGCACGATGGCCAAGCTCGGGTTTATGACAGATGGGTGCAGGAATCTCAGCTTCCATGCCGTCGACAATGCCGTCCCGGCAAACGTCGAAGCAGCTCAAGCGCTCAACATCTGCATCGACAAGACCCCACCGGCCATCATCCTGACTGCGCCGGCCGAGAATCGCATCTATTACATCAACACCCCAGCGACTCCCGCCTACACTGTCACCGACGCCGTATCCGGCGTCAGCGGCCAAGGAACATCCGGCATCTTTTCCACCAGCAGCATCGGGAGCTATTCCTACACCGTGACCGCCACCGACCATGCCGGCAATACTGCCACGGTAACGCACACCTATTCCGTGGTCTACCCCGGCAACATGGACCCTGGCGACGCCGGGTGCCAGTATGTCTGGGCCGAGAACGTGGGGTGGATCAACTTCAAGCCGTCCTGGGGACCGGGCGTGACCGTGACCGATGCCGTCCTGACTGGCAAGGCCTGGGGCGAGAACATCGGCTGGATAAACCTGAACCCGGCTGGCGGTTTCGGAGGGGTAACGAACGACGGCAGGGGAGTGCTCTCCGGGTATGCCTGGGGCGAGAACGTCGGGTGGATCAACTTCCGCCCGACCGGCGGCGGCGTCACCATCGGCGCGGACGGCAAGCTGACCGGCTATGCCTGGGGCGAAAACGTCGGCTGGATCAACTTCAGCTCGGCCAACAACTGTGTGAAGACCGCATGGGTGCCGCCGAACCGGCCGCCGGTTGCCAACAGCCAGACCGTCACCATCGCCGAGGACACTCAGAAGGCAATTGTTCTGACAGCAACGGATGCCGACAACGATCCGCTGACATTTGCCGTCGTCACTCCCCCGACCCACGGTACCCTGTCGGGCACCCCGCCGAACCTGGCCTACAGCCCGGCAGCCAATTACTTCGGACCCGACTCCTTTAGCTTCAAGGCCAACGACGGGAAGGCGGACTCCAACATTGCAACAGTCAGCATCACCGTAACCCCGGTGAACGACGTTCCGGTAGTCACGGTCGCTACGGGCATCACAATTGCCTTGGGCGCTCCCATAGCCTCTACAGGCTACTTTTCCGATCCTGATAACGACACCTGGAGCGCAACGGTGAATTACGGTGATGGCAGCGGGACCAACGTATTGACGCTCAAGCCCGACAAGAGCTTTGATCTTTCTCATCTCTACGCCGAAACCGGTTCATACACGATTACCGTCCAGGTTGCAGACAGCTACGGCAGCGTCGGGACAGCCACTACGACCGTGACAGTCGTGCTCGGCCAGCCGCGCATATCGGGGAGTATCGCCGGCAAAGGGGTGGAGTCTCAGACCGCCACCCAGAAGGTTCTGTACATCGATCTAAAGCTGACCGACAACGGCACCGGCAACGCCCGGAACATCAATGTCAACCAACTCCCGCTGCGAACCCTCTTGGGAAGCGGCACGGTAACCTTAAATACGTCACTCTCCCCATCGCTGCCGATTACGGTCCCAAGCCTCAACGTGGGAGAGTCAAAGGCCATACGCCTCTACTTCAACGTCCCTTCGACAGTTACTCGCTTCTCCATTACGGAGAGCGGCACGGTGCAGGATGTAATGGGTACGGCGTTCAATTTCTCCACGGTTCAGAGCGTGATTCCCTGAGTGAAACATGAAGGAGGGAAGAATCATGACGCGGTTCATTCGCTTGGCTTTGATTACGGGGCTGTTGCTTGTGCTGATGTGCTCTTCTGCATACGCTATCCCCGACTGGAGCTTCACCCTGGTCACCTCGGGTCTCTCTGCGCCTTCAGGATCGACGTTGACGTGGGAGTATACAATCAGCAACCCCGACTGGACCAACAGGCTGGTGATGACCGGACTTTCCTCTGGCATCTTTCAGAACGGCGTGCCTGATGCTTCCGTCTTTGACCTGCCGATTTTGGCCCCACAGTCTACGGTGTCTGGCAATCTGTTCCAGTTCACCTGGGATGCTACAGCGACACAGGGTTCAACCAATAGCGGCTATTTCACTCTCTCCGCAGAGTGGTACGACGGGGGCTTCAATTTCCTGGAAACAGCTCCGGAGCGGAGCGCCTTCTATGCGGCATCGGTTGACAACGGAGGGGCTCCTGTACCGGAGCCCTCGACGTTGTTGCTGCTAGGCGTGGGGGGCGGGGCTGTTGCTATGATGCGGGGCAAGTGGAGGATGTTGAGGAAATTCAGAGGACAGTTTAAGTAACTCTAACGAGTTGAATGGGGTACTGGGGGGTCAAGTCTCAACCACCTACAACTTCAGCAATGTATAGAGTTGAGACTTGACCCTTCTGGACTCTGCTGACCCGTGCTCAATAGCCGGATGTAAAAGCCACCCAACCTGTGAAGTTGATCAAAAAGCCCTGTCTCTCGTCGGAAGCAGGGCTTTTTGTATTCGGCTTCTTGCAAATTCACCACAAGCCGGTTAATATCTCACCATGATTCGGCGTCATATTGAAAAATCAGTGCAAACGGCCATGGCCGACACTCCCGTCGTGCTGCTCAACGGCGCCCGCCAGACCGGCAAGACCACCCTGGCCCAGGCTATTGCCGCCAGGTCCGGCGCCCGGTATTACACCCTTGACGACTACGCCACACTTGCCCTTGCGGCAGGCGACCCGGCCGGGTTTATCCGCAACCTGAGCGGCCCCGTTGTCATCGACGAAATCCAGAAGGCCCCCGAGCTGTTTCCGGCCATCAAGCTTGCGGTGGACAAGGATCGACAGCCCGGTCGCTTTCTGCTGACCGGCTCAGCCAATATCATGACCCTGCCACGCCTCTCCGAGTCGTTGGCCGGGCGAATGGAGATCATTCCGCTTTTTCCGTTCTCGGCCGGTGAACTGGCAGGCGTGGCGGAGGGATTTCTGCCCCGGCTTTTCGCAGGGAGTATAGACCGGCTTGAGATGTCGTCTTCGCTTGAGGATATTACCGCGAAATTGACCTGCGGCGGATACCCGGAAGCGGTGGAGCGGGAAAGTGACGACCGCCGGGGGGCGTGGTTCGCTTCCTATATCACGACGATTCTGCAAAGGGACGTGCGTGACCTGGCGAGGGTGGACGGCCTCCATGCCCTGCCGAATCTGCTGAAGCTGCTGGCCGCCCGGACATCAGGGCTGCTGAATCTGTCCGATATCGGGCGCGATGCCGGCCTCCCCCACACCACTCTGACCCGCTACTTTGCCTTGCTGGAGACCGTGTTCCTTGTCCACCGCCTGCCGGCCTGGTCGCGTAATCTGGGACAACGCCTGGTGAAAGCTCCCAAGACGCATCTGGCGGATACGGGGCTCGCCTGTCACCTGCTTGGAGTCGATTCCCGACGACTGTCGGAAGATCGCCCCCTTTTGGGGCGGTTGCTGGAAAGCTTCGTGGCGGGCGAACTGCGCAAACAGGTCTCCTGGACCAATCCACGGATTGCGTTACACCACTTCCGCACCGCTGCCGGGTTGGAGGTGGATCTGGTCCTGGAAAGGCCGGATGGCTCGGTATCGGCAGTCGAGGTCAAGGCCGGCGCCGGTGTGGGTGTCTCGGATTTTACCCCGCTCAAGGCATTGAGGGATCAGCTTGGCCCGCAGTTTCAGGCGGGGGTAATGCTCTATCTGGGCGACCAGCTTGTGCCGTTTGGCGACAAGCTCTGGCTCGTGCCGATACCGGCGCTGTGGGCGCCATGAGAGGGGAAGCTGAGAGGTGGGCCTGTCATGCGCCAGATCCATTTCGGCGCGCCGTCCCTTGACAAACCTCTTCAGCTCTTCGATGACACTGCTGACGTCGCGTTGTGACACCGGCTCCGCCGGCACGAGACGGGCGATGGCCCGACCGTGGCGGGTGATGACGACCTGTTCACCGTGGGCCACCCTTACCAGCAACTCGGGAAGATGTGTTTTCGCCTGATAAACACCGATGTCCATAGCTTTCCCCCATTTGGTCTTTTCAAGACCAGAATGGTTGATTATTGTGGAAATGCAAGGGAATAGGGTAGTGCTGAGGGGATGTTGTTGATTTATTGACTAACTCGGTTTCGCCGCTTACTCACAGCTGACCACGGTTTTCCCGATGTCGTTCATCGGGTAATGCCTCTCATTGCCGGTTGCCAGAGTCACCTTGCGGAGATGGGCCGTGGCGGCTATCAGGCAGTCATCCAACTCCAATGAATGGCTCCTGATCCCTCCCTTGTAAAGACCCGCCTTTTCAGCGATGGCACGGGTTACGGGGATGACTTCCAGGTTGTCGAGGAGCGCTCTGGTCTTTTCTTCTTCGTGCGGCCTCATCCCGGCAAAGATTTCTGCCACGGTGATGACCGAGCAGAGGATCGGGCTGCCCAAATGTGACAGCAGGAATTCTTTTGCCTGCTGTTTTCCCCGCAGAAAATTGATGAGAACGTCCGTGTCGACCAAGACCGGCTTCAATGATCGCCTCCCAAGCGGGATGACTTCCTGGCCTTCCTGACGAATTTCTCGGTCCCCTCTTTTAGTTCGGGGTGGTCTATCTCCTTCCAGGCACCGAAACTCTCTTCCAGTACAGCTTCCAGGCGCAGCCTCTTAAGCTCCTTCCGCAGGGCCTCGGCCACGAAACGGCTCTGTTGCCTGCGCGCCACATGCTTCCTGAGGTCATCAAGAATATCTTCCGGAATGACAAAGTTTGCCTGTTTCGCTGTGACGCCCATGATCGCCTCCCTATATTCATTTGTAGTTAAATTTATAGGCAACATCAGGTTTTGTCAAAACGTATATTCCTGAAGATCTTTTCACCCCTCGTCAGGGCAGCAGCTCTCAGGGAGGCGAGAGTCATGTCTTCCCGAGATACCGATCCTTCTCGCTGTAAATGCAGCCGCAGTACTGCTGGCGGTAGAGCCCCATCTCCTTGGAGAGGCGGATACCCTCCTGCCAGCCGCGGCGGTAGTCGTCGTAGTGGAAGGGGACGCCGTGGCGGTTCGCGGCCTTTTCGCCAAGAATCCGGATGTCATCGTGCCGTTGGTAACGGCTGTAGAGCAGGGTCGAGGAACAGACGTCACAGCCGAGCTCGGCGGCCTTTTCCGCTACCGCCTCCAGTCGCGAGAAGTAGCAGTAGCCGCACCGTTCGGCAGGTGCCCCGGCAACCGCTGACAGGAACTCCTCAAGGTTGTACTCGTCGCGGACGATGAGCGCCAGGCCGGTCTTATCGGCATACTCCCGGACCGTCTCCAGGCGTCGGCAATACTCCTGATACGGGTGGATGTTGTGGTTGTAGAAAAAGGCGGTCATCTCAAAGCCGGCATCCCGCAGGACGTTCACCGGGTAGATGGCGCAGGGGCCGCAACAAACGTGGAGGAGTATCTTCATACGGTCTCTTTTGTGTTCGGAATGCGTAACCTTACCGCGTAACCGGCGGGAAAACAACCGCTTTGTCAGCCAAGAAGTGCCTCTTTTGCCAGGCGGACCGTTATCTTCCGCTGGGAGGCGAACGCCTGACGGGTGAGGGTTTCCAGGGCCGCAACCAGGGACGGGATGTCCCTCGGGAGATGGATCAGCAGGTAGTCGATCACGTCGGCCGGGAGCACGATCTGCCGATCCTCGGCCAGCTTTTTCATGATCATCCGCCGGGAGTCGTCGTCAGAGATGTCGACCCGCGCCACGAGCCCCCAGAGGAGGCGGGAGATCAGGTGGCCGTCCAGGGCGGTCAGCTCCTTGGGGGGGACCAGGCCGGTGACCACGATCTTCCGGCCGGCGGAGTAGAAATCGTTGAAGAGCTGCCAGACTTCGGCCTGCAGGTGCGGGTCGGCGGGGAGCCGGTGGATGTCGTCCAGGAGCAGGGCCGGCGCATCCCGGAACTGTGCGGCCAGGGCCGAGGCCCGCTCCGGACCTTCGTCCCGGTCATAGAGCCGTTCCAGGTTGCCGCAGGAGACGGCCGGGAATTCCTGCTCTCCTGCCAACTGCTGGCCCACCGCCATCAGCAGGTGGGTCTTGCCGGCGCCTGCCGGACCGTACAGGTAGAGAAGGTTTTCCGACTCGGCCGGGTCGGCGACCTTGCGAGCGAACTGAAAGGCGGTCCGGTTGCCGGGGCAGACCACGAAGTTGGCGAAACGGTAGCGGGGATTGAAGGGAAAGTCGAAGGTCAGCTGCATGGGCTCAGAAAAGGTTCCCCTGGAGCGAGGGGGGAGCTATCCGGTTGAAGTGCCGGTACGCGGCAACAGTGGCCATCCGGCCGCGGGGGGTACGGTTCAGGAACCCCTGCTGGATCAGGAACGGTTCGATGACGTCCTCGATGGTGTCGCTCTCCTCGCAGACCGCGGCCGCCAGGGTGTCAAGCCCGACCGGCCCGCCGCCGAACTTGTCGATGATGGTGAGCAGGATGGCGCGGTCCATGTTGTCGAACCCCATTTCATCCACTTCCAGGAGCTTCAGCGATTCCTGCACCACCTTCATGGTGATGGTGCCGTCGCCCAGCACCTGGGCGAAGTCGCGGACCCGGCGCAGGAGCCGATTGGCAATGCGCGGCGTGCTGCGGCTCCGCCGGGCGAGTTCCAGTGCCGCGTCCCCGGCAATGGCGATCCCGAGTATCCTCGCCGAACGGGAGATGATAAAGGCCAGTTCCTCGTCGGTATAGAACTCCAACCGGGAGATGACGCCGAACCGGTCCCTGAGAGGCGAGGAGAGGAGCCCTGCCCTGGTGGTCGCCCCCACCAGGGTGAAGCGGGGGATGTCCAGCTTGATCGTCCGGGCGCTCGGCCCCTGGCCGATGATGATGTCCAGCTGGAAGTCCTCCATGGCCGGGTAGAGGATCTCTTCAACGATATGGGAGAGGCGGTGGATCTCGTCGATGAACAGCACGTCGTGCGGTTCCAGGTTGGTCAGAATGGCCGCCAGATCGCCGGGGCGCTCGATCACCGGCCCGGAGGTGGACTTGATGTTGACCCCCATCTCGCAGGCGATGATGTTGGCCAGGGTCGTCTTGCCCAGCCCCGGCGGGCCGTAGAGAAGGACATGGTCCAGCGCCTCGCCCCGTTTGCGGGCTGCGTCGATGAACACCCGCAGGTTTCCCTTGGCCTTCTCCTGGCCGACGTAGTCGTTCAGGGAGCGGGGGCGCAGCGTCGATTCGATCAGGATGTCGTCGTCGGTGGTCTGTGGCGCGATGAGTCTGTTCATGATGTTCGGGTCTGGCTCTTGAAAGATGTCACACGGTATACCAGATGGTGGCAAAGGTCAAATTCTAAGCTAGGTTCCGGCCGGAGGTTCCGATTCGGAAACAGGCTACAGCCGCAGGGCCATCTTCTGCTGCCAACGCTCCTCTTCCGGGCGGAAGGGGGAAGTCCGGTTCCGGCCGGCGTTTTTGGCCTGGTACAGGGCAACGTCAGCGGCGTGGATCAGGGCATGGGCCGTGGTGCCGTCATCAGGGAACGATGCGATGCCGATGCTTGCCGTGAGCCGGCCCCCCGGCAACATCTCTTCACCTTTGAACGGCTCCTGTTCGATCCCTTGGCGGATCCGTTCCGCCACGAACATCGCCTCCTCCTTGGAGGTGCCGGGCAGCAGGATGAAGAACTCTTCGCCGCCATAACGCGTGACCACGTCCATCTCCCGCACGCAGGAGCGGAGGATACGGGCGGTCTTCTTCAGGGCCGTGTCTCCATCCACGTGACCGCAGGTATCGTTGTAGCACTTGAAGTGGTCGAGATCGAGCATCATGACGGTCATTGGCTGGTCCTGGCGCCTGCAGCGGTTGAGTTCCTCGTGCATCCGCTTTTCCAGGTAGCGCCGGTTGTAGAGCTCGGTCAGCGGGTCGGTGATCGAGAGCTGCTCAAGGAGCTCCGTTCTGGTCATCTGGCGGGAGCGATGGATGATGGCGGCGGCGTGGCTGGTGAGCGTGGAGAGGATGTCCAGATCCTCCTTGACGAAAATCCGGTTGTCCCGCTTGTCCGACAGGTTCAGGACCCCGAAGACATTGCCCTTGAAGGCGAGCGGCACGCTGATGAACGATTTGGTCCGGAACCGGGGGCGATTGGTGGGCGCAACCCGGCCATCCCGCTCGATATCGTTCACCAGGAGCGGTTGGCCGCTGGCGGCGACCCGGCCGGCGATCCCTTCGCCCACGCGGAGCGGCAGGCTCCTGGCAACGGTGAGCCCCATGCGGAGGGCAGCCTCGATTCTCATGGCGACCCGTTCCTCGTCCAGCAGCATAATCGAGCCGCAGGTGGCGTCAAGGAGTTCGGCAGCCATTCGCAGGAGCGCATCAAGGAGTTCCTCCATGCTGTCCAGCAGGGCCAGTTCGCTGATCATGGCCATGAGGCGCTCCGACACCTCTCTTCTGTCGGTAAGTTCTTCCTCGCGCCGGAGCTGTCTGAGCCGAGCCGTGAGGCGGTCGGCGAGAAGCTCCGCCAAGAGCTCCTCTCCGTTGCGAAACTCCTTGTCGAGACAGAGCGCGATCCGCTGCCCGGTCCCTTCGCCGAAAGAGATAGCGGTTCCCGCTGCCGCGGGGTGGTCGGGAAGGAGCAGGTTCAACTGCGCGGCGGAAAGCTGGGAAACCTTCTCCTGGTCGCGGAGGAGACGTTCCACTTTGGCGGCGGGGAGTATCGTTTCCGCCATGGGGTCACCCCAGGCGGGGCGGAGGGCATATTCCCGTCCACCGGGGAGCGGCTCCAGTATCGCCAGTGACGGGACGTCGAAAAGTATCCCCATGGCCTCGATAAAGGTGCTCAGGGCCTGCTCGGGGCTTGGTGCGTCGTCCAGGGCTGCAGCCACCGTGACGATCGCCTGCAACTCCACCTGTGGGGCCGGAGCGGGGACGGCCTTGGCTTTCGGTTGAGTGTTGATCAGGTCGAAGGCTATGCCGGCGGCAGTGCGTACCTGCTCTTTCGTCAGTACCGGCAGCCTGGAGATGCGTTGCAGAATCTGATAGGAATCCCTGGCATTCTGACGGGAAAGCTCTTCCAGGTAGGAGAGGTTGATGGTACGGAGTCGGACCCCCTTGCCGGTGAGGAACCATCCGGGTCGTGGCAACGGGATGGCAAAGCCGAGCAGGCCGAGGATGCAGTGGAACACGATGGGAGCCAGCCCCGGATGGAGGTCGCTGCGGCGCATGGCCGTCACCTTGCACGGACGACGACAGCCAAACCCTTCGCCAAGCGGATCGCACAGCTTGGTAAGCTTGGGCGGGAGGCCCGGTCGCAGCGACGGCTGGATATGAATAGCCAGACTGAAGCCCGCCAGGTTCGGGTGCTCCCTGAGGGTGCCAAGTATGGCCTGGTAATAGGCGTCTGGTGCCAACGAAGCCTTCATGGCCTCTCCCAATCCGTTGCCGTTTAAGCGGCTCCGCCGACGGTTATACCATCAATGAGCAGGGTCGGCTGGGCATCGGCTACCGGCACCCCCTGACCATCCTTGCCGCAAGTGCCGATGCCGAACCCCAGGTCGCTGCCGACCATGGAGATCTTCTTCAGGACCTCGGGACCGTTGCCGGTCATGGTCGCCCCCCGGACCGGCTCACCCAACTGCCCGTTTTCGATCAGATACCCTTCCGACACCTCGAACATGAAATCGCCGGTAACGGTATTCACCTGTCCGCCCCCCATCTTCCTGACGAACAGGCCGGAGGCGACAGACCTGACGATCTCCTCCGGCGGAGTGCCGCCCGGGGTGATGAGGGTGTTGGTCATCCGGACAATCGGCTTGGCGTGATACGATTCCCGGCGGCCGTTGCCGGTGGAGGAACAGCCGTCCTTCAGGGCGGTGAGGCGGTCGTACAGATACCCCTTGAGGATGCCGTTTTCCACCAGCACCGTTTTCTGTCCCGCCACACCCTCGCTGTCAAAGGGAAACGAGCCGCGGGCGTAGGGGATGGTGGCATCGTCAATGACCGTCACCAGCGGCGAGGCCACCTGTTCGCCGACTTTGCCCCGATAAACCGATACGCCGCTCTGGACCAGATCCGCTTCCAGGCCGTGGCCTACCGCTTCATGCACCATGGTGCCGCCCGCCTCCGAGGAGAGTACCACCGGCATCAGACCGCCCGGCGCCTTGCGGGCCGAGAGCATCATGACTGCCCGTCGGGCCGCGGCCAGGGCGATCTCTTCGGGGCTCTTCTCGTTAAAGAGATCGAAGCCGCGACCGCCGCCCAAGGTCTCGTAGCCGGTCTGGATGACCTCGCCGTCGGCGGCGACCACCTGGGCGACGAAGAGTGTACCGGTGCGCTCGCTGTCGGTGAATTCGCCGAGGGAGTTGGCCGTCTGGATACGGGCGACTCCGTCCCGGTACAGCGCCATCACCTGTCTGACCCTGGCATCAAGCCCCCGCGCCGCCTGATCGGCCCGGCTGACCTGGGTAACTTTCTCCATGAGCGGTACCGAAGAGGGGTGGATAACAATCGGCGACACCACCACGCCGGTCTGCCTGGTCCCCATGGCGATGGGGGAGGTGAAGGCGTTTCCCTGTACCGCACTGCTCACGGTTCTTGCCAGATCAAGGAGCGATGCCTCGGTCACCTCGTTGGTGTAGGCGTAGGCGGTGCGCAGGTCCGAGATCACCCGGATACCCACCCCCCGGTCGGTGGTCGCCAGGACCTTCTCGATCTTGCCGTCTTCGCAGCTGATGAGGGTGGCGGTCCCTTCCTCGAAATAGATGTCGGCAAACTCGCCGCCACCGGCCAGTGCCTGGCGGAGTATCCGGCCGATGTCAAAGGTGTCGAGCATGGGTTGTAGCTCCTTACCGTGTCGGGAGTGGCGGGAACAGCTCGGTGAGGCTGATCTCGCCGGCAAGTGCGTCGATCAGCCCCGCCATGTCGTCGCTGAAGCCGCACGGCACGGTCAACTGGACGATGCCGGCCTTGTTGTCGAAGGTGCTGAGGGTCGACATCCCCTCGTACGCCTCCAGGATGAACTTGAGGAAGACCATATCCCGCCGGTCGACCTGGAAATAGCGCGTTAATGAAGTATAGCCGGTTTCGTTGTCGTGCATACTTAAAATCTATTCGGGGCTCAGGCCCAGTCGCCCTGCACGGCCACAGTACCGGCCCGGCCGGGGAGTTCGCCCATGGTCAGCGTACAGGCCGGCGCATCCTTGCCGAATTCCGCCACCGCCTCGCCCAGGGTAACGAACCGTACTCCCTGGCTGGTAAGCCTTTCCAGAAGGGTTGTGAAGGTGTCGGCCATGGCCCACCCTTCCAGTTCGGCGTGGATGGTGTGGACATTCAACCCCGGTTGCAGTCGGGACAGGTACAGGTCGTTGATGGTGGCGGCGGAGATGCCGTTCTCCCCCAGCAGTTCGTCCATGGTCGGCCAGGTGGTGGGGATCTGCAGGGTGGTGAACCGGCGGCCCTCCATCACCGGGTAGAACGGATGGGTTCCCCGGCTGTCGCTGCAGAAGCCGAGCCCCATGGCATCCTGGATCTCCAGCGAGTCGGGGGAGGCGGTCCATCCCGGGGCGGCCGTGGTGGTTGCCCGACAGCCGAAGATCTCCTGAAACAGGGCGCTCGCCTTGCCCAGTTCCATGGCCGTGACCGCTTTGGGGAGCCAGGGGAGGTAGTCGTGCCACTTGACATGGTCCCAGCAGTGGATGCCGACCTCGTGCCCCAGTTCCGCGGTCCGGCGCAGAATATGGGGGAAGGATGACGCTATCTGGGGGGCCGGCAGCAGGGTGCCGTAGAGGAGCGTCTTCGGGCCGTAGATGGAGGGTGCCCTGGTGCGGAGCATCTTTTTCAGGAACCCTTTGCGGGTGAAGATGCGCCGGATGGCCTTCCCCGAGTTGTCCGGCCCCATGGAAAAATAAAAGGTGGCCCGGATGCCGAACCTGGCAAAGAGCTCCAGCAGGCGCGGTACGCCGTCACGGGTGCCGGCGTAGGTGTCGACGTCGATTTTCAGGGCTATGACAGGCTGGTTCATAATTGTTCGAGGTTCTTTATGTTCGATGTTCAAGGTTTCAAGGTCTTCTCAACATCGAACCTCGAACATCGAACGTTGAACAGGTCTTACAGCAGGTGCTCGATCTTTTCCTTTTCTTCCACCAGGTAGAAGTCCAGAGTCTTGCGCAGGGCGTCGTCGATACTGGTGGTCGGTTCCCATCCCAGCCGTTCCTTGGCGTTCTTCACCGAAGGCACCCTGGTCAGCATGTCCTGGTATCCCTTGCCGTAGAAGGTGCCGGAGGTCACCTCGATGATCTTGCAGTTGTCGGCCCGCTCCTTGTAGTCGGGATACTCCCGGACCAGGGCGATGAGCTTTTCGGCCAGCTCCCTGACGGAGAGGTCGTTGGTCGGATTGCCGATGTTAAAGATGCCGCTGTCAGCTACGCCGTTCTCGTTGGCGATGATTTTCATGAGACAGCCGATGCCGTCCTCAATGAAGGTGAAGGAGCGGCGCTGGCTGCCGCCGTCTACCAGCTGGATCGGCTCGCCGGCCAGGATGTTGTAGAGGAACTGGGTGAGGACCCGGGAGCTTCCTTCCTTGGCGGTGCTGATGCTGTCCAGCTTGGGGCCGATCCAGTTGAAGGGGCGGAACAGGGTGTAGCGCAGCCCTTCATGGGCGCCGTAGGCATAGATGACCCGGTCCAGCATCTGCTTGGCACAGGAGTAGATCCACCGCTCCTTGTTGATAGGACCGAGCATGAGGGGCGAGTTTTCCTCGTCGAACTCCCGGTCCGGGCTCATGCCGTACACCTCGGAGGTGGAAGGGAAGATGACCCGTTTCTTGTATTTGGCGCACTGGCGGATGATCTTCAGGTTTTCCTCGAAGTCGAGCTCGAAGACGCGGAGCGGGTCCTTGACGTAGGTGACCGGCGTGGCGATGGCCACCAGCGGCAGCACCACGTCGCACTTCTTGATGTTGTACTCGATCCACTCCTTGTTGATGGTGATGTCCCCTTCCAGGAAGTGGAAGCGGGGATCGCCCAGGGAGCGCTCCAGCTTGTCGCAGGCCATGTCCAGGCCAAAGACTTCCCAGTCGGTGGTGGTGAGGATGCGGTGGGTGAGGGCGTTACCGATGAAACCGTTGACGCCGAGAATTAGTACTTTCATGTAACGTTCTCCTTGTTACGGCTTCGACGACGGGCTGTTGGGGTGGGAGGTTCGTCGAGGATGTAACCACCCTCGCGCCTCGTTCCTTTTGCTGGCGCCGTTCCCGAAGCCGGTTGGTTAATTGCGCCGCGATTACAGCCCGGCCGCGCAGCAGTGGTGCCGAACGGGTGTCATCGCTGCCAATGGTTTCATGAAAAGCGGGCCGCTTCCAGATGTATCCGCTCGACGAATGCGGCCGCCGAGATCTCTTCGCCGGCCTCTTCCTGCAATGACCTGATCTCCAGCAGTCCCTCGCCGGTTCCTACCTGCAACGGGGTCGTGGCAACGACCCGGCCCGGTTCGCCGCGCCCCTCGACCGGCCAGGCCTGCCAGATGATCACCTTGTGCCCGTCCAGGTGGGTGAAGGCGCCGGGATAGGGGTGGGTGACTCCGCGGATCAGGTTATAGATCTGCACGGCGCTCCTGGTCCAGTCGATGAGGCCGTCGGCCGGCTTCCGGCCGCGACAGTAGTTCCCGGCCGAAAGGTCCAGGGGGAGGCGCGGCGCGGTCCCGGCGACCAGCTTTGGCCAGGAGCGGCCAATGACGGTCACGGCCGCTTCGGTCACCTTGGTGAAGACATCGAAGGCACTGTCGGTGAAGTCGATGGCCACCTTTTCCCGGTCGACGATGTCGCCGGCATCCGGTTTCTCAACCATGTAGTGCAGGGTGGCCCCGGTCTCGGTCTCGCCGTTGATCACGGCCCAGTTGACCGGCACCCGGCCCCGGTATCGGGGGAGGTAGGAGCCGTGCAGGTTGAGGGCACCCTTGCTCGCCAACTCCAGCACCGCCGGCTTGATCATGTTCCGATAGTAGAAGGAGAGGAGGAACTCCGGAGCGATCTCCTTGAGGCGCGCCAGGTTCTCCGGCTCGTTGATGTCGCTGGTGACGTAGGGGATGCCGTGCGTTTTGGCCAGCTCCCGCACTGACTGGAACCAGATCTTCTCGGTCGGCGAATCCTCGTGGGTGAAGATCAGCCGGATGTCGGCCCCCTGGCGGAGCAGTTCCTCCAGGCAGCGGTAGCCGACGTTGTGATAGGCGCAGACGACGACCTTGTCATTCATTGTTGACTCCATGTACCTTGCGCACCACGTAGCGCGGCCGTCTCCTGACCTCCTGGTAGATCCTGCCCACATACTCGCCGACGATGCCGATGCCGAAGATGGTGATCCCCATGAAGAAAAAGAGGATGGCGAAGAGGGTGAATACTCCCTCTACCTCGGCACCGACGATGAAGCGGCGCACCAGGAGGAATATGGCGAAGGCCACGGCGAAGAGGGAGGTAAGCACCCCCATGAGTGCGAAGAGCTGGAGCGGCACCACGGAAAAGCCGGTCATCAGGTCGAAGTTGAGGCGGATCAGCTTGTACAGGGAATACTTGCTCTCCCCCTCGGACCGTTCCGCATGGGCAACCGGGACCTCGGACGGGGAGGCCGCAAAGGTCTGGGCCAGGGCCGGTATGAAGGTGGTAGTCTCCTGGCAGCGGTTGATGTTGTCCACCACGTTGCGCCGGTATGCCCGCAGCATGCAGCCGTAATCGCTCATCTTCATGCCGGTCATCTTGCGGGTGATGATGTTGACCATCATCGAGGCGGTCTTGCGGAAGAAGGTGTCCTGCCTTTTTTGGCGGATGCTCCCCACCACGTCGTGGCCCCGCTCCATTTCCGCCACCAGCTTGGGGATCTCTTCGGGCGGGTTCTGCAGGTCGGCGTCCAGGGTGATGACGATTTCGCCGCGGCTGACCTCGAAGGCGGCCATGATGGCCATGTGCTGGCCGAAGTTGCCGTTGAACTCCACCACCCGCACCTCCGGATGGCGGGCCGCCAGCTCGGTCAGGATGGCCAGGGAGCTATCCCGGCTGCCGTCGTCGGTGAAGATGATCTCGAACGGTTTGGCCATCTGCTGCATGACCGGGTAGAGGCGGTCAAAGAGGTTGGCCAGGTTGCCTTCCTCGTTGTAGACCGGGATTACGATGGAGATGTAGGGGGTCATTTCCGGTGCCTCGCGATTACGTCTTTCACCGTTGTCACCACGTCCTGTGCGTCATCCATGGTCATCTTCGGGAACAGGGGAAGCGACAGTATCCGGTCGGAGGCGTAGTCGGCATTGGGGAGTGAGCCCGGTACAACCGGCAGATTCTCCCTGTACCAGGCGTGATGGTGGATCGCCTTGTAGTGGAGACCGCTGCCGATGTTCAGCTGCTTCAGTTCGGTCATGAACCGGTCCCGGTCGATGGTGAGCCGCTCGATCCGCACCAGCGGCGTATAAAGGTGCCAGGCATGGCGCTGCTCGTAGGGCGCCAGGGCGGGGAGGGCCAGTTCGGCCACATCGGCGAACGCCTGGTTGTAGAATTCGGCGATGGCGGTCCGTTTGGTGATGAAACCGTCCAGCTTTGGCAGCTGGTGGATCCCCAGCGCCGCCTGGATGTCCATCATGTTGTACTTGAAGCCGGGGAGCATGATGTCGTAGTTGGGACTGCCGCTGGCGGCGAACCGCTTCCATGCCTCCCGGCTCATGCCGTGAAACTTGAGGAGCGATATCTCTTCGGCCAGGGACTCGTCCTTGGTGCAGACCATCCCCCCTTCGCCGGTGGTGATGTTCTTGTTGGGGTGGAAGGAGAAGATGGAGATGGTGGGGAACGAGCCGATCCGTCGCCCCTTGTATTCGGTGCCGACCGCGTGGGCCGCGTCCTCGATGATGGTGAGATTGAACTCCTTGGCCAGGGCCAGGAGCGGGTCCATGTCGCAGGCCTGGCCGGCAAAGTGGACCGGGATGACGGCCCTGGTCCGTGGCGTCACCTTTTCCCGGAGCTTGGCCACGTCGATGTTCAGGGTGCCCGGCTCGATATCCGCCAGGATTGGCGTGCCGCCGCAGAGGACGATCATGCTGACCGTGGAGGCGAAGGTCATGGGGGAGGTGATGATCTCGTCGCCCGGCTTGATGTCCAGGGCCAGGAGCGTCAGGTGCTCGCCGGCCGTGGCCGAGCTGAGCGGCACGGCAAAGGGGGCTCCCACGTAACTCTTGAATGCCTCCTCGAACCGCTTGACCTTGGGGCCGGTGGTGATCCAGCCGGACCTGAGGGAGTCGACAACCTCGTTGATTTCGTCGTCGTCAATGGTTGGGGTGGAAAAGGGGAGAAAATCTTTGCGCACCGGCTGACCTCCTATTCTAATAAACGACTTTTATCGCACAAAAGGTATGCAATGACAATATGTTTACACAATCAGGCTGCACGGCCGGGCTGAAAAACGGCCGCGGAGGCGGAGCCATTCAGGGCGCCTGCTACCGGTTGGTGACCAGGATGCGCCGCGGACTTTCATCGATCACGCGGACAGAGGCCTTGACGGCACTGGCGAGAGCCTCTTTTTCCGCGCGATTCATCAGGGCAAATACCCGTCGTTCCCCGTCCCACAGGCGGTAGAAAGCGGTAGTGTCGATGAACCAGGCCGATTGATCACCCTGCTGGCTGCCGAACTCCAGTTCTCCCATGCCGCCGACCACGATGGTCCGGCGCTTGGCATAGAAGGGGAGTCCCTGGTCGTAGCCGAAGGAGGCTACTATGTCGTCGGGCCTGGCCAGTTCCGCGACCTTCAGGGCCAGCGGCTTGACGGTCCGTCGTGCAGCGATCCGGCTGTACACGAAGTGGGGGGCAACGACCGCGAACAGGCAGGAGCAGACCGTCAGCACCAGAAAGAGGCGGAGCGGGTTCCGTTGCCGCAGTGCCATGCAGACGCCGGCCGTTTCCACGAGAAAGATGCTGCTGCTGATGATGCCGCCGGTCAGCCCCAGGTCGTCCTTGGCTGCCACCAGCGGGTAGATGGGCAAGCCGATGCCGAGGATCAGGAGGATGATCCCCAGGGTGACCGCGTACCCCTTGAGCGAACCGAGTCCCTCTTCAACGGCCTTTTGCCAGCGCCAGGCGATCAGCAGGGCCAGGGGAGGGAAGATGGGGAGGATGTAGGGTACCAGTTTGGAGTTGGATTTGGAAAAGAAGGCGAAGATCAGCAGTGCCCAGATGGCCAGGTAGGCCAGGGTATCGCCCTGGTTGCTGCGTCGGTCGCGCCATGCCCGGCGCAACGCCTCGGGGATGAAAAAGGACCAGGGGAGCATGGTGCCCAAGAGCACTGGCAGAAAAAACCAGACCGGCTGGTAACGGCGGTGCACCTTGGTCAGAAACCGCTCGAAATGCTCGTGGATGAAGAAAAACCGCGGAAACTCCGGATTGTGGAGCGAGACCAGGATGAACCAGGGAGCGGCGATCACCAGGAACAGGATGGTGCCGCTGCACAGGCGCATCTCGGCCAGGAGTCGCCAGCGCTTGCGAAACAGCAGAAACAGGAAGATGATGCCGCCGGGAAAAACGATACCGATCAGCCCCTTGGCCAGCACAGCCAGGGCCGCTGCCGCGTACCCCAGGTAGTAGTAGAGCCTTTTTCTCGGACCCTCATCCCGGATGCCGAGCAGAAAGCTCCCCAGGCAGAGGGTCAGGCAGAAGGTGAGGGTCATGTCGGTGATATTGATCCGTGACTGAACCAGGAAGCCGCCGGAACTGCCGATGATCAGGGCGGCCAGCAGACCCACCCGGCGTTCGAACAGCTGGCGCCCCAGCCAGTAGGTAAAGAGGACGGTCAGAAGGCCGGCCAGGGTGCCGGCGAAGCGGGCCGCGAATTCGTTTTGGCCGAAGAGCGAGAAGGAGAGGGCGTTCAACCAGTAGTGGAGTGGCGGTTTCTCGAAGTACTTGACGTAGTTCAGCAGGGGGGTGACAAAGTCGCCCCGTTCCAGCATCTCCCGGGGGATCTCGCTGTAGCGCCCCTCGTCCGGTTCGATCAGGGGGCAGCGGCCGAGGAGCTGGAAAAAGACGATGCCGAAGAAGATGGCAAGGGCGGTCAGGTCCCTTCTGGCTGAGCTGGCCCGGTCGGTAATGAAGGTGTAAAGCTGCTGCATGGTTGGCATAATCCTCTTTTGTTCTTGTGAGTCCGTGAGAGGCGGACGCCTCGCTACGCTCAACGTGTCGCTCGCATCGCCGCTGTATGGCTCATTGCGCGCCGGCCCATCAACTCGCCCTTGCGGGCTCAGACAGGATGGGCCGGCTTTGCTTCATTTCGCCAACAGCGGCTGACGCTCGGACACATTCGCTCCGCGAGACGTCCGCCTTTCACGGATTGATGTGTTTACGTTCCCTGCTGCCGGCGGATCAGGTCCAGCGGTTCTGCCGGCAGCGGCAGTGTCATGCGGACCCGCTGGTTCGGGTTGGCAAAGGTTAAGGGGGCGCCGTCGGCACCCTGCAAGGCATCGAGCGAAAACGCGGCGGCCTTCATCTGCGGGCCGACCAGTTCCAGTGTCTCGCCGACGGCCAGCCGGTTGCGGACCCCGACCAGGGCACTGCCGTCGGCTTCAACCTCCGCAACCACGCCGACCACGTCGTGGCTGCGGACGTAGTGGGAGTGATATTCCTGCGCCACTTCTCGCGGCTGGTCCAGCAGGAAGCCGGTCGTGTACCCCCGGTGACTGATCTTGCAGAGCTCCTCCAGCCACTCGGGTCGGAACCGGTAGGCGTCCCCCTCGTCCCGAAGCCGGTCCAGGGCCTCCCGGTAGACCCGGATTACCGATGCCACATAATGGATACCTTTCATCCGCCCCTCGATTTTCAGAGAGGTGACGCCGGCCGCGGCCAGCTCAGGCAGGTATTCGACGAGGCAGAGGTCCCGGGAGTTGAAGATGAAACTGCCTGCCGTGTCCTCCTCGATCGGGAAGTATTCACCCGGTCGGGTCTCCTCCACCAGGGCGTAGCGCCAGCGGCAAGGGTGGGCGCACTCGCCCCGATTGGCGTCCCGGCCGGCCATGATGCTGGAGAGCAGGCAGCGGCCCGAGTAGGAGATGCACATGGCGCCGTGAACGAAGACCTCGACTTCCAGACCTGCATGGGTTGCGGTCTCCCGGATCTCCTCCAGGGAGAGCTCCCGTGCCAGGTTAACCCGGGTGACCCCCTGCCGCTGCCAGAAGCGGGCGCTGCGCCAGTTGACGCTGTTCGCCTGGGTGGAGAGGTGAATCTCCCGCTCCGGGCTGACCTCGCGGATCAGGTCGATGACGCCGGGATCGGCGGCGATGTAGGCATCAAAGGGGATGGCGGCGACTTCGCCCAGGTACTCGGACAGGGGGGCGAAGTCGCTGTTGCGCAGGTAGCTGTTGATTGTCAGGTAGACCTTCACCCCATGCCGGTGGGCATGGTCAACCCCTTCGGCCATCTCCGCCGGTGTGAAGTTGTCGGCCTGGTTGCGCAGGCCAAAGGCCTTGCCTCCCAGGTAGATTGCATCGGCACCGTACCTGACGGCAATGCGCAGCTTCTCCGGATTTCCCGCCGGGGCGAGGAGTTCGGGTATGGTCATGGATCAGTTCGTCTTTCAAAATGAAATGTATGCACGGCTAGGCGGGCAGTTGCCGGGAAAGTGCGGTGAATCCTAGCACATTCTTCCGCCCTTGAAAAGCCTTACGGAGCGGCTTTCCTCTTGACAATCGGCGTGAAGCAGCTTTAATTGTGCCAGTAATCCAACCGGTTCGGAGGTTCGATGTTCGGAACAAAGTTTCTTGTTGTGGCTGTGGGGCTGCTGTCCCTCGGCGGGTGCGCCTCCAGCGACATTATGGTGCAGAAGCAGACCGCCATGGACTCTCGTCTGGAGCAGCTTGCCCAGGCGACGACGGCGCTGGTTTCTCAGGTGCAGCGTCTGACCGATGAGCAGAAGGGGAACGGCGAGCGGTTGGCAGTGCTGGACAAGGAGGTCTCTTCCCTGCGCGGTGGCTATGACGAGCTCAGGCGGCAGCAGGCCGAGCTGGCCGCCAAGGCGGCACAGACTGCTGCCCTGGTGCCGATGGATGCCGCCAGGATCGAGGTCGTAAACCGGGAAGCCGGCGTGGACGAGCATGACCGTACGGCCCAGGATGGCTACATGAAGGCCTTCGGGCTCTTCAGCGCCAATAATTACGAGGCTGCGGCCGCGGCCTTTGTTTCGTTCATCGCGGTCCATCCGCAGAGCGATAATGTGGCCAATGCCCACTTCTGGCTCGGAGAGTGCTACGTCGCCCTGCACCGTTATCCCCGGGCGATCGAGGCGTTCCGGACCGTGGTTGAGCGTTTCCCGAAAGGGCAAAAAGCGCCGGATGCCCTGCTCAGGATCGGCCTGATCCACGAAGCGGCAAAGGAGCCGGCCAAGGCCCATGCTGCCTTCCAGGAGGTTGTGGAAAAGTTTCCGGCCAGTGATGCGGCCACCAGGGCGCGTGAACTTCTCCTGGGAAAGAATTAAAGAAACGAGTGGCTTTCGCCGACAAATGACGGAAATGCGCAGCACGCGGGGAGGGGGCATGGTGAGAACGAAGCTGGTCACATTGACGATGGCACTGCTGCTGGGGGTGGGCACTCTCTGCGGCGCATCCTTTGCCCAGGAAGAGCCGACCATTTACGTCATCAAGCAGGGGGATACCCTGTGGGGGCTGTCCGAGCAGTTCATGAAGGACCCGCACACCTGGCCGGACCTCTGGGCGCGTAACAGGGAGGGGATCACCAACCCCCACCTGATCTTCCCCGGCCAGAAGCTCAGGATCTTTGCCGACCGGGTCGAGATCGTCGACGAACGGGAAGCGAAACCGGGTACCCAGCCGGCAAAGGAGCAGGACCTCATCCGGGAAGCGTCGGTCGAGCGGCTTTTCACCGTTACCGGTGGTGAGGGGTTCCTCCAGGAAGACGGCTTCAAGCCGGCCGGCCATATCATCTCGACCTTCCAGAACCGGGAGATCGTCGGTGAGGACGATATCGTCTACATCGATATTGGCAAGGGGCACGGTGCCAAGATTGGCAACCGGTACGCCATCTATCGCAAGCTGGCGCCGGTGAGCCATCCCGTCACCAACCAGATCCTCGGCGAACGGGTTATTCCGCTCGGGTTCCTGCAGCTGACCCAGGTGGAGCCGGATGTCTCCAAGGCGATCATCACGCGATCGTTCCAGGAAATCAGCGCCGGGGCGTTCATCATGCCCTACAAGGACAAGCGGAGGGAGGTGGCTCTCAAGGCCGCGACCCGCGATCTGACCGGCTACATCGTGGAGAGCAGGACCGGCAACAAGGCGCTGTCGGCCGGTGACGTGGTCTATCTCGACCTGGGAAAACGGCATGGCCTGGCGGAAGGCAACATGCTCTACGTGACCCGCGACATCCAGCCCGACCCGAAGTTTGTGACCGGCCCCATCGACAAGCTCCCGGCCGACGTGGTCGGCGCCCTGGTGGTGGTGGAGACCGGCGAGCATACGGCAACGGCCCTGATCATCAAAAGCATCGATACTATCTACCTGGGGGACCGGGTGGAATTGACCAGGAACAATAAATAAGCCGCGCTCCGCGGCTCTACCGGACCGGCGCAGGCCGGTCCTTTTTTTATCCCATGACCGTTCATGACTGCTATCACTGGATCGCCCTGCGGATCACTCCCCTGATCGGCACCATCACCTTTCATCGTCTCCTGCGCCATTTCGGCACGCCACGTGGGGTGCTGCAGGCCTCGGCCGACGAACTGCGGCAGGTGCCGGGGCTGCATGCGGCCGCCATTGCCTCCCTTCTCTCCTTCGACCCGCGGCCGATTGCCGAGCGGGAGTGCCTGGCGATCGAGCGGAGTGGTGCCCGGATCGTCACCTGCCAGATGGAGGAATATCCGCCGCTCCTGAAGGAGATCCACGATCCGCCGCCGTTTCTCTACGTGAAGGGGAGTCTCGACGGGCTGGGGACGGCCCTGGCCATTGTCGGTTCGCGGCGCGCCTCCACCTACGGCATGACCACTACCCGCAAACTCGCCGCCGCGCTGGCAGGACAGGGGGTTGCCGTTGTCTCCGGCCTGGCCCGGGGGATCGATACCGCGGCCCACGAAGGGGTCCTCCAGGGCGGGGGGCGCACCGTGGCGATCCTCGGCTGTGGGGTCGACGTGGTGTATCCCCCGGAGAACCGCAGCCTCTTCAACGAACTGGTGGAAAAGGGGGGGCTGGTGTCCGAATTCGCCCTGGGAACCAGGCCGGCACCGGAACATTTCCCCCGCCGCAACCGGATCATCAGTGGCATCTGTCGCGGGGTGCTGGTGGTAGAGGCAACCGAGAAGAGCGGCTCCCTGATCACCGCCCAGTACGCCCTGGAGCAGGGGCGGGACGTCTTTGCCGTTCCCGGCAACATCACCTCGGCGGGGAGCCGGGGCACCAACCTGCTGATCAAGCAGGGAGCCCGGCTGGTGGAATCGGTGGAGGATATCGTGGAAGAACTGGCACCGGGCCGGCCCCGCCCCCTGCCCGCCGCTGCCGGGCCGGAGCTGACTCCGGAGGAGACACTGCTGTACAAGCTCCTTGCCGACGGGCCGCTCCATATCGACGAGATTCACGGGCGAAGCGGATTGACAGTCAGTGTCCTTTCCGCTATGTTACTGCGCCTGGAACTGCAGGGTGTTGTGATGCAACTCCCCGGGAAAACGTTTACTTTGTCGTGAAACCCACGTAACCACTCAACCGGGAACAAAAGAGCTTTATGTCAAACAAACTCGTCATCGTCGAATCGCCGGCCAAGGCCAAAACCATCGAGAAGTTCCTCGGTCCGGGCTATAAGGTCCTCGCCTCCTTTGGCCACGTGCGTGCGCTCCCCAGCAAGCAGGGTTCGGTGGACATCGAAAAGGACTTCACCCCCAAGTATGCGGTCCTGCCGGAGAGCAAAAAGCACATAGATGCCATCAAGCGGGAGCTGAAAGACGCCGGTACGCTCCTTCTGGCAACTGACCCCGACCGGGAAGGAGAGGCGATCTCCTGGCATCTCCTGGCGGCGCTCGGGCTCGACGGGAAGAAGTCGACGGTCGAGGTGCAGCGGGTGGTGTTCCACGAGATCACCAAGGACGCCATCGTACACGCCGTCCAGAACCCCCGTTCCATCTCCCTGGAACTGGTGGACGCCCAGCAGGCCCGTTCCATCCTCGACTACCTGGTCGGTTTCAACCTCTCTCCCTTCCTCTGGAAGAAGATCCGCTACGGCCTCTCCGCTGGCCGGGTCCAGTCGGTGGCCCTGCGGCTCATCTGCGAGCGGGAACTGGAGATCCAGGCCTTCCGTGAGCAGGAGTATTGGAGCATCGGCGCCAAGCTGAAAAACGGCGGCGGCCAGCAGTTCTCCGCCAACCTGGTGGAGGCTGACGCCAAGAAGCTGGACAAATTCGACATCCCCGATCAGGCGGCGGCCGACCGGTTGCTGGCGGCCCTTTCCGGCGCCACCTACCGGGTGGACAAGGTCACCAGGAGCGAGCGGAAGCGGACGCCCTCCCCGCCGTTCACCACCTCCACCCTCCAGCAGGAGGCGGCGCGCAAGCTCGGCTTTTCGGCCAAGAAGACCATGTCCACGGCCCAGAGGCTGTACGAAGGGGTGGCCATCGACGAAGGAACCGTCGGTCTCATCACCTATATGCGTACCGACAGCGTGGTCCTCTCCAACCAGGCGCTGACCGAGGCCAAGGAGGTGATCCAGAGCCTCTACGGCAAGGAGTACGTCCTGGCGAAGCCCCGCTTCTTCAAGAACAAGGCGAAGAACGCCCAGGAGGCCCACGAGGCGATCCGGCCGACCTACATCAGCAAGACGCCGGCCGAGCTGAAAAAGTACCTGCCGCCGGACCAGTTCCGGCTGTACGATCTGATCTGGAAAAGGACCGTTGCCTGCCAGATGGCCGAGGCGCTCCTGGACCAGACCTCGGTGGACATCGGCGCCTACCGGATCGCAGCGAGTTCGACTGCCCGGGGCACAGAGGGGGGCGCAGACAAGGGGTTCCGGTTCCGGGCCGCCGGTACGGTGATCCGGTTCCCTGGCTTCATGAAACTCTACATCGAGGGGATCGACGACGAGAGTGAGGAGAGGGAGGGGACCCTCCCGCCGCTGACCGAAGGGGAACCGCTGAAGCTGGGCGAGCTCCTGCCGGAACAGCACTTCACCCAGCCCCCCCCCCGCTACACCGAGGCGACTCTGGTCAAGACCCTGGAGGAGTACGGCATCGGCCGTCCCTCCACCTATGCCTCCATCATGAACACTTTGCTGGAGCGCAAATACGCCCGGCTGGACAAGAAGCGGTTCTTCCCGGAAGACGTGGGGATGGTGGTGAGCGACCTGCTCACCAAGCACTTCACCCAGTACGTGGACTACAACTTCACCGCCTCCCTGGAGGAGGAACTGGACCAGGTCTCCCGGGGGGAAAAGAAGTGGAAACCGTTGATGGCCGAGTTCTGGGGACCGTTTTCTTCGCTCCTGAAGCAGAAGGAGGGGGAGGTCTCCAAGGAGGACCTGACCACCGAGGCGCTGGACGAGGCGTGCCCGGAATGCGGCAAGCCGCTGGCGGTAAAGCTCGGCAAGCGGGGCAAGTTCATCGCCTGCACCGGTTATCGGGACGGGTGCCGTTACACCCGGCCGCTGGAAAAGGATGGCGCCCCGGAGGTTGCCGAGCCGGAGCTCTCCGAGGAAAAGTGCGACAAGTGCGGCAGCCCGATGCTGATCAAGGACGGCCGGTACGGCAAATACCTGGCCTGTTCCGCCTATCCGGGGTGCAAAAACATCCAGCCCCTGGTGAAGCCGAAGGGGACCGGCATCACCTGCCCGGAGTGCAAGCAGGGTGAACTGACCGAGAAGAAGTCCCGTTACGGCAAGATGTTTTACTCCTGCAACCGGTATCCCGAGTGCAAGTTCGCCCTCTGGGACCCGCCCCAGCCCGGACCCTGCCCCACGTGCGGTTTCCCGCTCCTGGTGAAGAAGGTCTACAAGAGGGAAGGAGAGTTCCTCAAGTGCCCAAAAGAGGGGTGCGATTACAAGCTGGGCGGGAAAGAGAAATAGGCAGAGCACGAGGCGGGGAGCGATCCCCGCTTTTTTTGTATTGTTCATCCGGGGATTTTGGGTAGGATTGGATTGTCACCGAATAAATTCATTCAGCGGCCGCCCCCAAGCGAGCAAGAACGGGAAGGGTGGCGTCGGGAACGTTACAAATATTTCTTCATGTTCACGGATTAAATGTTCCGTTTGGGTAGATCACCGGTTCATGCGCGCGCGTGAACTGGTGATCTACGAGTTGTGCAAATCAAGAACGAATATACAGCAGTGTCCGGTTAAGGACTTGCATGTGAGGGGGGCCCTGAAGCGCCCCCGTCATCTTCAGTTGCATCAAGCTCGCCCATAAGCTGGGCATTCTCGTTGCGGATTTTGATTCTCAGTTCTCTGACACGATTGATGCTGACCTTCTCCTGGTGCTCTTCCTGGCAGTAGATGGCCAGAAGCAGATAGGTGATGAGACCACCAAGGATCTGTGCCATCAGGCCATGAGCACTGCGGGCTATCAGGTGGTAGACCTTGAGGTGCTGC
>JAJZTK010000213.1 GCA_021849045.1 Deltaproteobacteria bacterium
ATCCATGCGGATCTCATGGGCGAGGCGCTCCCTTGTCTCGCGGGTGCCGTCTCCCAGAGAACCTTCGCTGTCCAGGAACTCGATCCGCTCGGTGGTGTCGCCTTCGCCGTTGTCGAGGGGTTCGTTGAGTGAGGTTTGGCAGAGCCGCCAGTCCCGGCATTGGGCGAACCGGGCCTCCAGAATGGTGGAGATGTGACGTTCGACGATCCGGGCCATGAAGGTGGTCTTCTTGGCCTTGGCGGGATTGAAATGCCGCATCCGCTGCAGCAGATCGATCATCAGTTCCTGTTCGAGGTCGGGTCTGTCGTCCTCGGTGAATCCGGCCTTGCCTACGAGTTGACGTGCTTTGTGCCGAATGAGGTCGGCGGCATACTTGTCGATGCCGTCGTAAGAATTCTGTGAAACCATCGGGGCCTCCTCGGAGCGAGGAGGAGGTCCGCGTGGGTGTCGGCACGGGCCAGATCACAGGACAAAGCTGTCGCGTGGGCGAAGGGGTCGCAGGTACGCCGCCAATTGCCGTATTCGGCTCGGCGACACCCACAACAGCCTCCGCCATGCGTCCAGCTTGTTGTCCAGTGTCTAAGGGTTCAGGTCGTTACGTGTTCAGGCTGCCCGTTCCTCGATGCGCATCAGGAACGGGAGACCGTGTTTGATCTCGAGCAGGCAGACTTTTCCGCTGCCCATCTGCGCGAGGTGCTCCAGCAGCGCCACGACCTCTTGCTTGAGGATGAAGTCATCCTGGTCGCGCTCGGGCCGGGGACCGCTCTGTCCGCCCAGCTTGATCTCGCGCTCGATGACCGTGTCAGGGGTGAGTTCCGGCTCGCCGTCGCGGACCGGAATGTTTGTGATGCGGCCGAAGTTGATGTCCTGCATCAGCTCGATGAGTCGCCGCTTCGGTGGGGTGAGATGTGCTTTGCTTGTCTGGTTCATGCCGAACCTCCTTCATTTGTGGACCGACCGGGGGACAGGTCCGGCATGAATTTCCCGGGTGGCGGTCGTGAACTCTTTGTGTTCACCAGACCTGTCACCCTGCTTTGGCGAATTTTCGTTGCGACCCCGAAAAACGCCCTGGCTCAAGGAGGAGGAAAGCCCGTAAGGCTCTGATTGGTGGTGGGTTTACAGAGGAAAACTTTTTTAACTTTTTTTGCCCGGCCCCAGTGAAATTTCACCGGGCGGGCCTCCAAGACGCAAAAAGCCCCGATCCAGAATCCTGAATCGGGGCTTTAGTTTTGCCTGGTTATGAAGGGTGGTCAGTAGACTTCGGCACCTTCCGGGAGGATGCGAAACTTGCAGTGGTAGGTCTTTGTATCCTTGACCCATTCGATGGGATCGTCATCGAGCCGGAAGAATTCACGCAGGTGCTTCGACAACTCTTGCTTTTGTTTCTTCAGTTTGTCCGAGGCGTATCGGCTGTGCCAGTCGATCTCGCCACGGGAGTTGGCAAACCCCTCAAGCAATTTCCATTGCTCGGTAGGATTGCCATTCTTCCTGCTCGCCATTCCCATTTGCGTATAGGTGTATCGACCGCTCTGATCTCCCGCCCATATTGTGACGGTATGACCATCGCGGAACTGAATCTTGATTTGCGACCATGTGGTCCCCGGCGGTGTCGGGAAAAACACCGTGCCGCCAGAATCCGGCTCAGGCACCTGGCCGACAAGGGCCGCGAATATCTCAGATCTGTCCCGACGGGTCAGGAATCGTGGAGCATCACCCAGGTACAGATCTTCGTTCAGCGCAATGAAAAGGCTGTCGTTCTGCGCCAGCAGTGTTTCAACTGCAGGACTCAGATGAAGGCGCGTGGGCGCGATTAAGACAAAAGGCTTGATGGTTGAAAGGCATAATGATCGCACGACCTCGATCAGCGCATCCTTGCTGTCCTGCATCGTCAGTACAACCGGGAAGTCCATCCCCGCTGTGGGTATGAAATCGCCCAATCTCCATGTGTGGGGCAGGCCATCGAATTTTGACTCTCGGTGTTCTATTCCCAAGGCCGCGCAGATAGCGCCATTGATGGTTGACTGCTTGAGCCGGTAGATCAGCGTCTGCCTTGGAGAGAGCTGAATGGCCGGGCCTTCTTTTTCATTGCAGATGGCCCGGATGTTGGTCTTCGCATGGGTAACCACACTCCGTGGGCAACCGAGGCCACATTCCGTCGGGCAATCCACGGCGGTCGCATGATCCTTGGTCAGTTGAAGGAAGTGATCCCGAAACAACGGATACCGATCCCAGCCGGATAGCGCCTTATCCCAATCGAACAGCGCCGCCGACTTCCCAGGCAATCTCTCCAGATATGCCCAGACGGGATCACTCATCCGAAACGCCCCCGGCTCCGACGATGAATCCCCTGAGTCCAAGCCAACGCTCGATAACCTCGGCATCACCATCACGTTTGAATTGCGCCCGGTTACCTGAACTCAAGGTGACCGACCTGGGCGTCTTCGAACCGTCGAATTTAATCTGGAAGCTTGCCTTCACGATCTTTCCGCCTGCGGGAAGGGATTTTTCGCGATCACGAAGGGAGGCAAACAGATCCTCGGACCGACGAATCTCAACGTCCTTATGAGCGCCACCCCAAAAGACCTGAACTTCCTTGAGCCTGACATACTCGATGCCATCGACGTCGTCACATAGGAGCGCGTCCTCACCAATTTGCCGCAAAGGTTCCAGGTCAAATCGGCTGCGTTCGTTGAAGAACTCTTCGTCTCCGAACAGGTGAAATCCAAATTTCTTGCGGTAGAGCTCCTTCTCCCCCTTGGTTTCGGCGTTCATACGGATCTCCCCAATCACGGGGTTGTAGGCAAGCACGTCGAATTTTTCAGGACGGAAGTATTGGCTGGTGGACTCCCCAGCCTCGATGACCGCCTCACGGGCATAGGGCTTGCCGTGCCGCACAAGGAACCATGTGTGGCCCTCTTTGGGATAGACGAACACCTTGGAATACTTACCCCGACGTTTCTTGGAAAACCATTCATCGAGATCGGCCTCGAGGGCCGCGAGGGTTTCCTCGGATGGCAGCACGAAATCCGGCAGTGGGTTTTTCTTGGTCTTGAAATACTCGAAGGACCTGACGTTCATGAAGAACTGCTCGGCGTGTACCTTCTCGATGATTTCCCGGTCAGCCATCCAGACCTGGATCGCCAAGTCTGCCGGTGCGGCGTTCTCCCCGATTTCCACGTCGATGTCCGTTCCGGCGATCTCATCCTGAATGGAATCAAAACCCTCGGGGGTCGAAACCTCATTCACATAAAACAGCGCCTCGGCCAGATCATCCGGGGTCGTACTGTCCGGCGTCAGCAAAAGGTGGCTGAGGGCGTTGTAGTCCAGGCCATCTTCCTGCTGGACTGGTGGCAACTCTACGCCGCGAGCTGAAAAATAAGCGGCATGAGGCTCCAGAAAGGCAATGAGATGCTTCCTGTCGATTCGCCGGAGCATCTCCGGCTTCGAAAAGCGGCGTAGGTTGAATGTTGCCATCAAATACTCCTGTCGTTTTGTCGTTATTCGTCCATGTCTGTCTCGGTTAATTCCGTTTCCATCCAACGACCTTGCCTAAAACTCGAAGGTCATCCTCCGGCCTGATCCGGATCTTTCTTACCTCCGGGTTCTCGGGCACCAATTCGATGAGCTCGTCTTTGATTTTCAGCCGCTTGACGGTCGCCTCGTTGTTGAGCAGCGCGACAACGATGTCTCCGTCCTCGGCGATGGGCTGCTGCCGCACGATGATCAAATCACCATCGTTGATACCGGCACCGACCATGCTGTCACCCACCGCACGGAGTGCAAAGTGCTGACCGGAACGAACGACGTCCGATTCGACCAGTACTTGGCCGATGATGTTCTCTTCCGCCAGGATGGGGCAGCCAGCCGCCACCATACCCACAACAGGGATTGAAACCAGGGAGGCAGCCATCTCGCTGGGACGGCGGGCGACGGCAATGCCGCGAGACTTACCGTCCTCTCGCTTCAGGTATCCCTTGCGCACCAGTTGGTTGATCCGGTCGTGGGCACTCGCCGGGCTGATTTCAAAGATCTCGCTCAGTTCCTTCATCGTTGGAGGGAAGCCCTTGGCATCGACAAAACGACATATCGCTTCGAGCGTTTTCCGCTGCAACGGCGTTATCTCATCCGTCTTCGCTTTGCCCATGGCGTCTCCATTTCTGTTGAAAGACAAAAAGGCGCAATGCGCCAGCAAACCCTAATAATATAAACCTGATGCATATCAGGTCAAGAAATAATCTCACACCTGATTTCCGACACTTCCATGAGCCCCTCGGTAGGTAAGGCCTAAAGAAAGCCGGTTTGAAACCGGACGAGCAGTTAGAAACCAGATAACCGACCAGAGGCGGAGCTGAGGCGGTTGTGGGTGCCATCGAACGCGCATCCCGACCGCCACCGTTTTCTGGCATCCACACCATCCAGCCCCCCGGTCCCACCGGAGGTGTTCGATGTTGGATGTACAGGAAATGAATGATGTACCGGGGACGGATGACCCTGACGAAAACGGCAAACCCGGCCGCCTGTCGGGTGAGTCGAGGCTCCAGTCAGCCGCCTCCATTCTGGCCACTGCGATCCTGCGCCGAAAGGCCAAAAAAGCATGTGGAGGCAGTGAGTTAGAGATTTTCGAAGATTCTTCCCCTGTGCTCGGAGAAGGACTTGATTCATTGCCGGAACAGAGCATTCATTCATGACAACTCGTCCGGAAACCAAAATAAGGAGTTGAAAATGAATGAGTTACAGAACGTCGCCACCGGCGGCAAGAATCAGGACCGAACCCGAAACTCGGTCCTTCGGCAGATGGCCCTGCTGCAATCCATGTCCCTGGAGCAGCTCCGGGAAAAATGGCTCGACCTCTACGGCGAAGAGCCGCCCCATTACAAGAAGCAATTCCTCATCAAGCGGCTGGCCTATCGCATCCAGGAGCTTTTCTACGGCGGGCTGTCCGAGCAGGCCAAGGTCCATCTCCAGCAGGCCGCCAAGGAGGACCCGGTCGCCACTGTCAATCGACGCATCCCA
>JAJZTK010000050.1 GCA_021849045.1 Deltaproteobacteria bacterium
TCTCCCGGCCAAGATCGAAAATACCCCCTAGCGGGGGACAAAGCCCGTCCGTTCAATGAACGGTCACGGATTCAGGTTAAGGTTATTTTGCAGTTATCAGCGACGCTTCTTCATCGGAACCGGGAAAGACGCAAAAATAAGTTGCGTGGAGTCGTACCATCTGCTATAAAACTGGTTCTTAAAAGAGTAGGTCGAGCGCTCGTAGCTCAGCTGGATAGAGCAACGGACTACGAATCCGTAGGTCGGGAGTTCGAATCTCTCCGAGCGCGCCAACTAAATAAAAGGGTTACAGTGTAATACTGTAGCCTTTTTTGTTTTCTGCTGCTGACAGTTGCTGTCCCAGTCATCGGTCGGGAGGCCCCATGAGCGAATGCCGCAAAGGAAACCTGGTCCACTTCGCCGTGACCATTATCAGCAAAGACCGCCCCGGTATCGTGGCCGACACCACGGAGGTCCTCTATCGCCTCGGCTGCAACATCGAGGACTCCAGCTGCACCATGCTGGGGGGGGACTTTGCCCTGATCCTGATTGTCTCCCACGAGAAGCCGTTCACCAAGGCACGGCTTGCCGACGAGTTCAGGGCACTTCATGAACGTACCGGGCTGGCCGCTCATGTCCGGGCACTGAGCGAAGGGGAGGTCTGCCGCCGGGAGGAGCCGGGCGAGCTTTGTATCATCTCTGTCTACGGTTCGGACCAGCCGGGTATCGTCTACCGGGTGACCAGGGAGCTGGCCGATCGGCAGGTCAACATCACCGACCTGAACACCCGTCTCATCGGCACCAAAGAGGAGCCGGTCTATGTCCTGATGCTGGAGGCGATCCTCCCCGACGGCATGGAAGTGGATGATGCCGCGCGCCTCCTGGAGAACCTGAAGAAGGAGCTGAACGTGGAGATCGGGGTCAGGAGCATCACCCCGGTGACCCTCTGATACCATGGCCGTCCAGAAGATCCTCCTCTTTCCACATCCCGTCCTGAAAAAGATGGCCAGGCCGGTGGCCTCCTTTGACGACGAGATCCGCCAGCTGGCCGACGACCTGATTGACACCATGCGGGCCGGTCCCGGCTCGGTCGGCGTGGCCGCCCCACAGATCGGCGCGTCACTCAGGGTCTGCGTGGTGGATGTTTCCAACAGCAAGCTGGGCAGGGAGAACAACCACGGGCTCCTGGTGCTCGTCAACCCGGAGATCGTGGCCAGGGAGGGAGCGACGGTCATGCGGGAGGGGTGCATGAGCGTTCCCGACTACACCGGCGAGGTGGAGCGGGCGACCGGCATTACGCTGCGGTATCTCGATGGCGACGGGGTGACGCGGGAGATCGTGGCCAGCGGCTTCGAGGCGGTGGCTATCCAGCACGAGTTGGACCACTTGGACGGGGTCCTGTTCCTCGACCGGATCGTGTCGCTGAAGACCGGACTGTTCAGGAGGAAGAACTACAAGTGAAGCGGTGACTCGTCAAAAGCAATAATTTGGGGGGAGTTGCGACGGGCAGCTCCCCCTTTTGTTTTTAACGGCTCTGCAGGTACCTAACCCCGTCTTCCGCTGCCCGGTGCGCAGCGCCCACGCAGTCGTTCAGGCCGATGCCGCGGTAGGAGTTGCCGGTGAGAAGCAGGCCGGGATGGCTCTGCAACCGTTCGTCCAAGGCGGCAAGCCTTTTGCCGTGGCCAACGACGTACTGGGGAATCGCCTGCTCGTGGCGGAAGATCCGGATGAAGCTGGGGGGGACCGTGATCCCCATGCCCCGCTCCAGGTCGTTCCGAACCCGCTTCTCCACCTCGGCGTCGGATAGGGTGATGTACTGGGGAAAGCAGGCCCCTCCCATCATGCTCCGTAGCAGCACCCGGCCGGTAGGCGCCCGGTTTTCGAAGATGCTGGAATCCCACAGGGTGCCAAGGGTCGACAGCCCCTCCTCCTTGGGAATCAGGTAGCCGAAGCCGTCCAGGTCGCGGCTGATCCTCTCCCGTTCATAGCCGAAGCAGACCACGGTCATGGTCGAGTAGGGAATTTCGTTCAACACCGAGCTGATCCCGGCATCCAGCTCCCTAAGCAGCTCTGCGGTGGCATAGGCCGGAGCGGCCACGATCACCAGGTCGGCATCCAGTTCCTCTTTGTCAGTCGTAACCCGGTAGGGAACGGTCCCGCCGCTGCTGATCCGGACGGCACCGCTGCCGGACCGCACCACCGACGCCCCGAGCTCCGTGGCCAGGATGTCGGTCAGGGTCTGGATGCCGTCCTTGAACGAGGTGAGGACGCCACCGGGACCGGCTGCGCTGGCAACCACCTTGCCTTCGGCAATCTCCTGTTTTTTCTTCTTGGCCAGCTTGATCATCGCCTTGATGAGACCGCCGTATTCGGCCTCCAGTTCGGCGATGCGCGGGAAGCATGACTTCAGGGACATGGTTTCCGGGTCGCCGGCAAAGATCCCCGAGACCATGGGGGCGATCAGCTTGGCCAGCGCCTCGTTTCCAAGCCGCCGGCGGCCGAAGGCTGCCAGGGTTTCGTCGGTAGTGCCGTTATATTGTGGGATGAACGGTTCCATGGCCAGACGGAGCTTCCCCGGCCAGGATATGAGAGTGCTCTTCAGGAATGACGGCCCGTTTTCCGGCAGGCGGTTCAGGATGTTGCCGGAGAAAATGAATCGCTTGCGGGCGTTGTCGTTGCTGCGCAGGAGCTGGCCATCCACTCCCAGCTGGCGGCAGAGTTCCAGGGTCTGGGGTTTGTTGTCCAGGAAGCCGTTGGGGCCCCATTCGCAGAGAAAGCCATCCTCACGCCGGCTCCAGATCTTGCCGCCGAACCGGTGCTCCTTCTCCAGCAGGGTGATGGCAAGCTCCATCCCGGCCGCCTTTGCTTTTTCCCGCAGCAGGTAGGCGCTTGCCAGCCCGGAAATGCCTCCCCCAACGATGATCGCCTGTTTCATGGTCTTCTCCTCTTCTTTGTGCAGGGTCCCTATTCCAGTGTCCCCAGTATCTCTGCCAGGGTCTCGAACGACTGGACCAGCCGCTCCTGGTCCCGCTCAGGCAGCTTTGCCAGCAGGGTGCGGTAGTTCTCCACAATGCCGCGGCGCAGATCCCTGATCAGTTCCTCGCCCTTGTCGGTAGTATAGATGATCACCTGGCGCCGGTTCCCCTCGTCCACGGTCCGGTAGACGAACCCCAGGTTGACCAGCCGGTCGACCATTTCGCTGGCCGAGCTCATGGCGATTTGCAACTCCCTGGCCAGCAGATTCAGGGGGCAGCTCCCCTTGTCGTAGATGGTCAGGAGCATCTTGTACTGGTTGTAGGTGAGGTCCATCCCCTCGTGGACGATACTCCTGATCCGGCCCATGACGCGCATGATGACCGGATAGAGTTGGGCGATACGTTCGATATTTTCCATGATCATTCCAATGCAGCAGAATAGTTCGTATGCCGAAATGTTAGTCGACTGAACTTTGCTTGTCAAGCTGTCTATTGATCCCGGACTCAGGAAAGTTGACTTGCCCGCCGACTGCCATTAGATTGTCGATGAGAACGGAGCGAAAGGACAGGATAATGGCGCAGAAGGATTACTACCAGGTGCTCGGGTTGCAGAAAGGTGCGGGGGCCGACGAGATCAAGAAGGCATTCCGCAAGCTGGCGGTGAAATACCACCCGGACAAGAACCCGGGCGATGCCGCGGCCGAAGAGCGGTTCAAGGAGATCAACGAGGCATACGCGGTTCTGTCCGACCCGCAGAAAAAGGCCCAGTACGACCAGTTCGGCTCCACCGGCTTCCACGAGCGCTTCTCGCAGGAGGACATCTTCCGCGGTTTCGACGTGGGGGATATCTTCAGGGATGCCGGGCTCGGTGACGATATTTTTTCGCGCATCTTTGGTGGTGGGTATCAGCGTGGCGGGGGTGCCTTCAACCGGCGCCGGCGTGGCGAAGACTTCGAGATGGAGTTGAAAGTAACCTTTCAGGAGGCATACGCCGGGGGGGAAAAGCGGGTCGCCTTCAGTAAGAGCGGGGTGAAGGAGACGCTGTCGGTCAGGGTTCCGGCCGGCATCCAGAACGGCGCCCGCCTGCGGCTGGCCGGCCGGGGTGGTCCGGGGGGCGGGGGTGGTCCGGCGGGTGACGTCTACCTGAACGTTACCATCAGGCCTGACCCGGTGTACACGCGGGAGGAAGATGATATTGTCATCGAGCGGCAGATCCGCTTCACCGAGGCCACCCTGGGCGCAGCCCTTGAAGTGCCGACCCTTGACGGCACCAAGCGGATCAAGGTGCCGGCCGGCATCCAGCCGGGAACACGGATCAGGCTCAAGGGGCTCGGCTTCCCCCATCTGGGGAGTACCGGCAAGGGAGACTTTTTCGTGCGGATCGGGGTCAAGGTGCCGGAAGAACTCACCCCGAAACAGCAGGAACTGATGGAGAAGCTGGCAAAGGAAGGGATCTGACCAGGGCTCAGGAAACCTTATCTCTCTTAACCCCAAAAAGCGAAAGGCCGGATGTCAACGACACCGGCCTTTCGCTTTTACCAGTCACCAGTCACGAGTTACCAGTCATGGCTTTATCTCCACCGTTGCCGCCTTGCGGAGGTCGGTGGTCCACTGGTTGAACCGTTCTTCCGATTTTTTCCGGTAGAGCAGTTCCTCAATGGCTCCCTTGACCACTTCCAGGGGTTTGAACTTGGCAGGGGCCTTTTCTTCCAACTTGATGATGTGAAAGCCGGCCGGCGTGGCAATCAATTCGCTGACCTCTCCCGGTTTCATCACGATGACCGTACTCTCGATCTCCGGGAGCATTTCCCCTTTGCGGAAGGTCCCCAGGTCCCCGGCGTCCTTGGCAGCTGACGTCTCATCGGAATGCTTCCGGGCCAGTTCGGCAAAGTCCTTGCCGCTTCTGGCCTCCATGAGGACGTTAGCGGCCCGGGACATGGCGTCTTTCACCTGCTCGGCGGTTGCATTTTTCGGCACGCGGAAAAAGATGTGCCGTGCCCGGTAGGTTTCGTCCTCGCTGTAGTTCGCCTTATTAGCCGTATAATAATCCTGGATCTCCCTGTCGCTGACCTGAATCTTGGCCCGGACCTCCTGGCCCATCAGCCGGATCCGCTCCAGCTGTTCCTTGAGCTGGGCCTTGTACTGGTCAAAGGTCAGTCCCTGGGTGAGCAGCGCCGCCACCAGACCATCCTGGGTCATGTTGTTCTGCTTCTTGATCTCTTCGACCGCCTGCCGGACTTCCTCCTCGCTCACCTGGATGTTCAGCTCCCTGATCTTCTCCTGGACCAGGCGCTTGTCGACGAGCCCGTTAAGGGCTGCGGTGCGGACCTGCTGCCGGATTGCATCGGTCACGGGCCCGCGTTTTTCGGCTTCCTTCAGGAGCTGGGCGGTTTCCCGGTTGACCTCATAGATGGTAATGACGTCGTCGTTAACTGTTGCCGCGATACCGCTCACGATCTCGGCAGCCGCCGGTGAGGCGAGGGCAAGGACAAGCATAAGAATGGAAGCAATTGTATGGTTTCTCATAATGCCACTCTTTTACCACAGAGGCGTGAAGGAGGGGAACGGATTTCTTTGTCGCGTGCTTCGCAAGACTGCAAAAGAATAAAGGCCGGGAGTTGATCCCGGCCTTTATTGGTTACTTCTTCATTTCCTGCGCCTTCGGCTCGGCCGGCGGCATGCCAGCGGCCCCCTTGGCCTCGCCGGCCGGGGCGCCACCCAGCCCCTTCAGCACGTCTTCTTTGATGGTGTACTTGCCGCTCTTCTTCAGTTCATCCTTCAGCTTCTGGAAGATCTCCTGCTGCTTGCTGGGCAGGATGGCCGCCTTGATCTGGTCCTTGACATCGGCAAAGCTGCGGGTGCCGGCAGCGCGCTTGCCGGTGACCTTGATGATATGGAAGCCGAACTTGGTCTTGACGATGCCTGAGGTCTCACCTTCCTTGAGAGCGAAGGCGGCCTTGGCAAATTCGGGAATCATGGCCTCTTTGCCAAACCAGCCCAGATCGCCACCCTTGGCCGCAGCCGAATCGATGGAGTACTTTTTGGCCAGTTCCTCGAACGTGCCGCCCGCCTTCACCTTTGCCAGGACGTCCTGGGCGGTCTTCTCGTCTTTCAGCAGGATGTGGCTTGCCTTGACCTCGTCGCCGCTCTTGAATTTCTCCTTGTTCTGGTCATAGAACTTCTGGAGTTCCTCGTCAGTCACCTTGGACTGTTCATCCACCTTCTTCTTCAGGTAGACTTCCACCACGAGCCTCTTTTTCAGGTCCTCAAGCTTGTCCTTGACGGCCGGGCTGTTCTCGATGCCGTCCTTCTTGGCATCCTGGAGGATCAGCTCGCGGATGATCATGGTCTCCAGCATCTCCTTCTTGCCGTCGGCGCTTTCGGCCATGGGCTTCAGATAGGGGGGGAGATTCTCCACTTCCTTCTTGAACTCGTCCACCGTGATGTTGGTACCGCTCACTTCGGCCAGCACCGGGCCGCTCTTGGTCTCTTTCTTGGCTTCGCCGGCCTGTTTCTGGCAACCGGCCAGGGCGACCAGGGCAATGGCCACCGCTGCGAGGCGCATCATACGAACGTGGATCATGACAGCTCCTTCAGGGGAAATTTGGTGTAAAAACGCACTAGGCGCAGTATAACCGGTCGGAACCTAACATATCAAACAAAGCGGTTCAAGACATTTCTGGCTTCGGTCAGGACCCCGTCGAAGCCGGTGTCCGGGAGCTCAACCACCAGCCGGAACTCGGGGGTGAACTGGTATTTTTTGGGCTGCTGGCGGATGAGGGCGATGATGGTATCCGGCGAAACCGGGGTCTTCTGGTGGAAGGAGAAGATCAGCCGCTGGCCGTCAAACTCCACTTCCCGGATGAGCAGCTCCTTCAGCCGCAGCCGCAGACGCATCACCTCCAGGAGATAACCGGCGGCCGGCGGAAGCTTGCCGAAGCGGTCCACCAGTTCGGTCAGGACATCGTCGATGTCGGTCGAGGCCTGTGCCTGGGTCAGCTTTTTGTAGAGGACGAGGCGCTGGTTGGCTTCCGGGACGTACTCTTCGGGAATGAAGGCCGGAATCCGGAGCTTGATTTCCGGCTCCACCCGCTCCACGGTCTCCTCTCCCTTGAGGCGCTGGATCGCCTCCTCCAGGAGCTCGGTGTAGAGTTCAAAGCCGACCGCGGCGATCTGCCCCGACTGGCGTCCCCCCAGCAGATCGCCGGCGCCGCGGATCTCCAGGTCGTGGGTGGCAATCCGGAAGCCGGCCCCCAGCTCGGTGATCTCCTGGAGAATCTTGAGCCGTTCCCGCGCGTCGGGAGGGATGGCCCCCTCCGCCGGGATGAGAAAGTAGGCGTAGGCGCGGACCTTGGAGCGGCCGACCCGTCCCCGTAGCTGGTAGAGCTGGGCCAGGCCGAAGGCGTCGGCCCGGTTGACGATCAGGGTATTGGCGGACGGGATGTCCAGCCCGGACTCGATGATGGTGGTGCAGAGCAAAAGGTTGGTCTCGCCGTGCATGAAGCCAAGCATCACCTTTTCCAGCTCCCCTTCGTTCATCTGGCCGTGCCCTACTGCAATCCGCGCTTCCGGCACGATCCGCTGCAGGTGTTCGGCCATGGCGCCGATGCTCTGGACCCGGTTGTGGACGAAGAAGATCTGGCCGCCGCGGCGCAGCTCCCGCAGCACTGCCTCGCGGATCAGTTCGTCGTTGAACCTGGCCACAAACGTCTTGATGGCCAGCCGGTCCACCGGCGGGGTATCGATGATGGAGAGGTCGCGGATCCCCATCATCGACATGTACAGGGTACGGGGAATCGGGGTGGCGGTGAGGGTCATGATGTCCACCGTGGCCCGGTACTTTTTGAGCCGCTCCTTGTGGGCCACGCCGAAGCGTTGTTCCTCGTCGACGATCAAAAGCCCCAGCTCCTTGAACGTCACGTCCTTCTGGAGCAGGCGGTGGGTACCGATGATGATGTCCACGTTGCCTTTCTGCACCCCTTCCAGGATCGCCTTCTGTTCCTTTGGGGTGCGGAAACGGGAGAGCATCTCAACCTTCACCGGATAGGCCTTGAACCGCTCCCGGAACGACTCCATATGCTGTTGGGCCAGTACCGTCGTGGGAACCAGGACCGCCACCTGCCTGCCGTCCATCACCGCCTTGAACGCACCGCGCATGGCCACTTCGGTCTTGCCGTACCCCACATCGCCGCAGATCAGCCGGTCCATGGGGCGGGTATGCTGCATGTCGCTCAACACGTCCTCGATGGCCGAGAGCTGGTCCGGCGTTTCCTCGTAGGCAAAGGAGGCCTCGAACTCCTTGTAGAGATCATCGGGTGGGGAGAAGGCAATCCCTTCCTGGACCTGGCGGGCGGCATAGAGCTGGAGGAGTTCGTCGGCCATCTCCTCGATGGCTTGCCGTGCCTTGGCCTTGGCCTTTTCCCAGGAGGTCCCGCCGAGCCTGTCGATCCGCGGCTCCAGCCCCTCGGCGCCCACGTAGCGCTGCACCAGGCCGAGTCGGTCCACCGGCAGGTAAAGCTTGTCTCCGCCCGCGTACTCAAGGAGCAGGAAGTCACCGGCCACGCCACCCAGGGAGAGGTGCTGGAGCCCCCGGTAGATGCCGACCCCGAACTCCAGGTGGACCATCGGGTCCCCCGGCTTCAGCTCTGCCAGGGAGGTCAGGACCTGCTTCTTCTTCAGCTCAGAGACGCCGCGCCGTCTGACCCTCTGGCCGAATATCTCCTCTTCGGCAATGATCGCCACACCGAACTCAGGGAGACGGCAGCCGCGGGACAGGTCGCCGACCATGACCTCCACCCGCTGGTCGCGCCGGGCCATAACGCCGGCGAACGGCTCCTCGGCCATATGGAGCGGTAGTCCGTAAGGGGTGAGCAATTCCAGTAGCCGCTGGGCCTGTCCCTGCTGATGGCAGGGGATGAACGGCCGGACCCCGGCGGCCAGCAGTCCCTGAAGCCTCGTCACCAGCGGGCGGAGTACCCCTTCGCTGTCAGGAGCCAGGTCTATCCTGAGGTCCCGGTTGTCCTGCACGTCAAAGCGGAAAACCGCTGCATCATCTTCGGCCCCGGACAGTTCCAGGGCCGGTATCGTCACCCGCCGCCCGGTTTCGATCAGCGTCTCCACGGTATCGGCATCGCAATAGAGTTCTTCCCGTGGTGCGAAGATCCGGTCATGCTCCAGTGCCCGCTGTTCGGCCCGGGCCAGGTCGGCGGCAAAGGCCTCCCGGGCGGCGACGATTCCCTCGGGATCGACCAGAAGTGTGACGCTATCCGTTCCGGCGTAGCTGAAAAGGGTCTCCAGCGGGCCATGGAACATCGGCTGGAGAAATTCCACCCCGGCCGGGTAACAGTCGTTCTGCAGCTGCTCCATCAGCTCGCGGCGGCGGACCACCGGGATGTCCAGATCGTCGCAGCGCCGTTTCAGGCGGGCCGCAAAGGCCTGCACCGACGCCGGCATGAGGATCACCTCCCGGGACGGCAGGAGCACCAGCTCGGCAAGGGGGTGCAGGGAGCGTTGGCTAAGCGGGTCGAAGGTGCGGATCGTCTCCACGAAATCGCCGAAGAATTCCACCCGGACCGGTGAGGCGAGGGCAGGGGGAAAGATGTCCAGAATCCCGCCCCGCACCGCAAAGGTCCCCCGGTCTTCCACCAACGGGACCGGGGCGTAACCAAGGTTCACCAGCTTCTGCAGGAGCGCCTCCCGGTCCAGTTCCTCTCCGGCCACCAGGTAGAGTGAGGCGTCGCCAAGGACCTGGCGGGGGATGACCCGCTGGCTAAGGGCGGGCCAGGGGGTCACCACGGCACGGGCACTGCCGTTCATCAGGGCCGACAGGGTGGCGAGCCGTTCGCCGGTGACGTCGGGATGGGGCGAGACGTTTTCCAGGAGCTGGGTGTCCCAAGAGGGGAAGAGGTGTATTGCCTCCGGTCTGGCGCTGTAGAAGCGAAGTTCCCGGCAGAGCTCGGCAGCGGCGTCGCTGTCAACGGTGACGATCAGCAGGGGACCGGCAGTACGCTCGGCGAGAAACGAGAGGACGAAGGCCGGCGCCGAACCGCGCAGCCCGGATAGCCGGACCCGGGCCCTGGCAGGGTCCAGCGCTGACCGGAGTTTATTCAGGAGGGTATCTGCGGGGGCGATCATGGGGGAATACTCTGAACTATCGCCAGCCAAGGTGCAACCAAAAATTGCAGGAAATGCGGGGCTACAGCCCCGGCAGTCGGCTCTGACCGGCCTGGTTGGCCTTATCCTCCCGGGGCGCCTGTATGTCGGCGGTCACGAGACGGTTCTTGCCGCCCCGCTTTGCCTTGTAGAGCGCCTGGTCTGCCCGTTCCACCAGGTTGTGGACATTGAGACGGTCACCCTTGGTCATGGCCGCAACGCCGATGCTGGCCGTCACCCGGTGCTCCTGACCATCGAATTCAAAAGTCGTGTCCGCAAGTCGCACAAGCAGTCGCTGGGCAACCTCGGCCGCTTTCAGCGCCGGCGTCTTTGGCAACAGCACGGCAAACTCTTCGCCACCGTACCGGGCCAGCAGGTCGGTGCCGCGGAAACTCTCCTTGAGAAGCCGGCCGAAACGGGCCAGGACCTGATCGCCGGCTTGATGCCCGTAACGGTCGTTCACCAGTTTGAAGTCATCCAGGTCGATCAACAGCAGCGAGAGCGGGAGCAACTCCTTCCTACCCTCCAGGTTGAGCATTTCGTCAAAAGTCCGACGATTAAAGAGACCGGTCAGCCCATCCTGCATTGCCATTTCTTTGACACGGGAATGCTCGACGGCATTCTGCAGCGCCATGGCAAAGGATGAGGTGAGGTTGTCGCGGAAGCTGTCCGAGAGACTCCCCTTGTCCCGTTCTGTCGGCCAGATCTCGATACACCCCATTTCGCCCGGCAGGTCCAGGCGCTGGCAATTGTCCCATTTAAACGATACGTTGGCAGCCTTGAAGGTGAGTTGCTTTTCGGTGAACGGCAGAACCGTCGGTTCGCGCCGTCCCTGGGCAGGGGCATAGCTGATGGTCTTGCCGCCGGCCTCCGGGGTGAGCCGGAAGATGATCATCCGGTACGGCGTATAATCGTACAGCTGACGGGCAGCACTGGCACAGACGCTGTCCGGGTCAAGGGTCGCAATGACGGCACAGGTGAACTGGCTGAGAAAAATTGCCTCGTTCAACTCCTGAAGCTGGTTTGCCGGAGATGCAAAGCCAACGGACTGACCCAGGCCGGTACAGAGGGTGTTGGTGAATGGAGCGGTAAATGGGGTAGAAATCATGCTTTTCATCCGTTTTGTCTCCAAGAGTCGCCTAAATGGATGCACCGAACACTGCATGAATTTAATGTTGAATGTTGTAAGCATTAAAAATGCCAAATCACATAACTATCTTAATTTGCTACTGGTTATGTGCGATAGCTGTTGTGTGCAGCTGATTTGTGTGCTGACAGGAAAATTTTTTCAAATATTTGACACAGACCGGGCCGGAGGTGGCATGGAAACAGCTATCGTGGCGTAGATGGGCCACATTTCCCTTGACCCTCCTTTTTCCACCGGTGTACTGTGCGCAGGGCTGCAAACGCCCCAATTCCGGTCCGGACTATCAATCGATGAAATGGCTCCTCTTCACCGCAACCGGCATCACCCTGTTCGGCGGCTTCCGGCGTCCGCTGCTGGCGACCGGCATCCTGCTCGAACTGGCCTACCTGGCCATCCGCGGCATGGACCTGGGACGGCTTCCCCTGATCGGTCCCCATGACACCCTGGTCTTCTTTTCCACCTCCATCGGCATCATGGCACTGCCGTTCCTGTTTTTCCCCTCCCTGCGGGACGCGGAACTCTTCCCCTGGCTGACCGGCTTCACCGTGGCGTTCTTTGCCCTGCTGTCGCTCCCGTTCCCGGCCTTTGCCATGCCGATGCCACCGGTACTCAACACGCTCTGGTTCGAGCTCCATGTGGCCCTGGCCTTTTTCGCCTATGCCCTTTTTGCCATCGGTGCGCTCCTGGGGATGCTCTTTCTGAAGGATGGGCACCGCCACCTGCTGGACCTCCAGTACAAGGCCGGCCTGGTGGGGTATTCATTTTTCTCCGCCTCCATGGTCTCCGGCGGCATCTGGGGGTACTATGCCTGGGGCACCTACTGGCTCTGGACCCCAAAGGAACTCTGGACCTCCATTCTCTGGCTCTTCTATACGCTCTATCTCCACCTGCGGCTGAAGGGGAGCAGCTGGGAGCGGGCCGTGGCCTGGGGTGGGATCGTCGGCTTCGCCATCACCCTGTTCACCTATCTGGGGGTGAGCATACTGATGAAGAGCTCGCACAGCTTTTAGACAGACGGGTTGCCCATGCTGAAAAGAATCTACGACTCCCTTGCCTCCCTTACCTTTGGCCTCTGGCTCCTGGCCGGGGTCTGCCTTGCCATGGCTGTCGGCTCTTTCGTGGCGAGCGAAAGGTCGGCCATCAATGAAGTGCCGCTCTTCGTCTGGCTGCGGCAGGCCCCGCCGCGTGAGACCTGGTGGCTCTGGCTGACCCTTGCCATCCTTGTTCTCCTGGTGATCAACACCGTCCTCTGCAGCATCGATTCCCTGCGGGCCAAGTGGCAGCGGGGAAGCTTTCTGATGCGGATCGCGCCGCAGGTCATGCATCTCGGCTTCCTCCTGATCGTCCTGGCGCACCTGCTCAGTGCCTCCGGCTCCCTCAAGGAGTCGTTGCAGGTGCGGGAAGGGATGACCATCGGTTTCCCCGACGGTTCCCGGGTGGAGATCGCCGAACTGGCCGCCACTTACGGGAAGATGGGGATGCCGACCGACATGAGCGCCACGCTACGCTATGCCGAGGGGGGGACCGCCAGGAGTGCCACCATCAGGCCAAACCATCCGCTCTTCTACCAGGGGGTCGGCATCTATCTGAAGGACGTGGCGCTGGTCCCCTACCATGCCGGTCTGCTCGAGATTCACAAGGAGCCGGGCGGCGGTGCAGCCCTGGCCGGTGCCCTCCTCTTCACCGTCGCCAACCTGGTGCTGCTGGCCAAGCGGCGGGGACGGGAGCCGAAATGAACAAGGATCTTATCCTCCTCGGCCACGGCAGCGGTGGCAGGCTCTCCCACCAGCTGCTGGACGAGGTCATCCTCCCGATCCTTTCCGGCACTCCGTTGGCCGGGCAGAACGACGCTGCCGTCCTGGAACGTGCCGGTGAGCGGCTCTGCTTTACCACCGATTCCTATGTGGTCGATCCGATTTTCTTTCCCGGCGGCAATATCGGCGATCTGGCCGTGAACGGCACGATCAACGACCTGGCCATGATGGGCGCCCGGCCGCTCTGGCTCAGTACCGGCCTGATCATCGAGGAAGGGTTCAGCCGCGCGGAACTGGTGCCGATTCTCACCAGCATGCGGCAGGCGGCAGACGCGGCAGGGGTGGCCATCGTCACCGGCGACACCAAGGTGGTCCCGCGCGGCAAGGCCGACCGGATCTTCATCAACAGTGCCGGCATCGGCATCATCGACCATGGGTTCATCATCCATGGCGCCAATGCCCGTCCGGGCGACCGGGTTATCGTCAGCGGCACCATCGGCGACCACGGCATCGCCATCATGGCCAGCCGGGAAGGACTGGAGCTGGAAACGGACATCCGGAGCGACTGTGCCGCCCTGCACGGCCTGGTGGCGGAGATGCTGGCGGAAGCAGGAGAAGCGCTCCACGTCCTGCGGGACCCCACGCGGGGCGGGGTTGCCACCACCCTGAAAGAGATCGCCAGTCAGTCAGCCGTGGACCTGCACCTACGGGAAAGCGCGCTTCCCATCCGCAGCGCCGTCAAGGGGGTCTGCTCGATCCTGGGTCTCGATCCGCTGTACGTGGCGAACGAAGGAAAATTGTTGGCACTGGTGGCGCCCGAGGCTGCGGAGCGACTTGTGGCGCGGATGCGGCAGCATCCCCTGGGGAGGGATGCCGCAATCATCGGCGAGGTGACGGGAAGCGGCACCGGCACGATTGCCCTGGAGACCGTGGCCGGCGGGTTGCGGAAGGTGGAGATGCTGGCAGGGGAGCAGCTACCGAGGATCTGCTGAACGCACGGTTCAGCGGTGCGGGCCTCAGCCACCGCCCATGCTGCAGGCCGGGCCGCTTGCAGGGGAGCCGACACTCCCACTGTTGACCGCGCAGGCCGAGATCAGTTTTTCCACCTTCGGCGAGCCGCAGTTGGGGCAGAGGGCTTCGGCGGCGCTTGCCCCCATCTTCTGGAGCAGGGAAAAGTCTTCATTGCATGCTGTGCACCGGTATTCGTAGATCGGCATGACACACCTCCTGCTGATGTTCGCTGCATTCAAATTACCATATATCCCTTATCGGGGCAACCATGCGTGATGACAGGCGGCAAACCTTCTAAACGCGATTTGCGCTCACCCACGGTCAGGGCCTTCGCCGGACCAGATGACAAAAGGCCGCCGGCAGTTCCGCCAGCGGCCTTTCGTTTCCGAGATTTCTCCATACCGTTACGCCTTTTTCTGCCGCCGCTCTTCCAGCACCATATCCACTGCCAGCAGGGCAACCCCAACGCAGATGGCCGAGTCTGCCACGTTGAAGGCCGGCCAGTGATGGGTCTGCCAGAAGACGTCCAGAAAGTCGATCACCTCGCCGAGCCTGACCCGGTCGATCAGGTTCCCCACCGCCCCGGAGAGGATCAGGGACAGGGAGAGGGCGGCGAAACGCTGGTCGTCACGCAGCTTGCGGTACGCCACCAGGATGGCGACCACTGCCACCAGGGAGACCAGAATGAAAAAGGGGAGACGGTAGTCGAAGCTGGAGAGGAAACTGAACGCCGCCCCCTTGTTCCGCATGTAGGTGATGCTGAACAGGCCGTTAACCACCGGTATGGATTGGTAGAGCTGCATGGTCCGGTCGATATAGACCTTGGTCGCCTGATCGATCACCAGCACGAGTACGGTAACTGCCGCAAGGATGGCGTAGCGGTTTTTCATGGGGTGTCTTGACTCTCCTGTTGGAATACCTTGCCGAGGATGAACCGCGTTCCTTCGGGCATCTTAAAGGCGGCCAGATCCTGTTGCGCCACCCAGCGCGCCTCCTCAACCTCGTCCTGGTTGTGTCGTATGTCGCAGAACAGGGGACGACAACGGTAGTAGAGGATGATGAAGTGGTAGTTCTCGTCCCCCGGGGTGACATGCTCGAAGACGTCCAGCAGATCCACCACTTCCACCTGCAGCCCCACCTCTTCCATGACCTCCCGTTCAATCGCCCTGATGATCGGCTCGCCCAGGTCAATCTTGCCCCCCGGCATCACCCACTCACCCTGGAACGGCGGCACGTTCCGCTTGGTAAGGAGGACTTCCCGGTCGTCGTTGATGATGACCGCCACCACCGAGGTGACGATATGGTCTTTCTTGAACTTGGGTCGGGTCATTGGGTATCTGCGCTGGTGCAAAATGTTTCAGGTAACGGGAAAAGGCAACCGCTCTGGTTGCCTTTTCCCACTGCGATCCGGACTTACAGGTTCAGCAGGTCGATGATCCGGGACAGTTCGTCCTTGCTCCCATAACTAATCTCCAGCGTCCCCCCCCGGCTCTTGGCGCGGATGGCGACCTTTGCCTTGAAGTGGCGCTTCAGCTGCTCCATGAGGTCGGTCAGTTCCGGGTCGATCCTGGTCGCGGCCTTTGCGGGTTTGGCGTTCTTCAACCGCTTCACCAACGCCTCGGTGGCCCGGACGGTCAGCTGTTTCTTCAGGATCTCCTCGCGGGCCTCTTTGAGCAGTTCGGCCGACTCCAGGGCCAGCAGCGCCCGGGCATGCCCCATGGTGAGGTTTTCCGTCACGATATCCCGCTGAATCTCCTCCGGCAGCTTCAGGAGCCTGAGAGCGTTGGCCACGGTGGAGCGGTCCTTGCCGACCCGCTTGGCCAGCTCTTCCTGGGAGAAGTCGAACTTTTCCAGGAGCGAGCGGTAGGCCTCGGCCTCTTCGACGGCGTTCAGGTCCTCCCGCTGGATGTTCTCGATCAGGGCCATCTCCAGGGCCGTGTCTTCGGACACATCCTGAATCACCACCGGAACCTCTCTGAGCCCGGCCTTCTGCGCGGCCCGCCAGCGCCGCTCGCCGGCGATCAGTTCAAAGTGCTGTCCCTTGCGGCAGACCACCAACGGCTGGATGATCCCCTTTTCCCGGATGGAGGCGGCCAGCTCTTCCAGCTTCTCATTGACAAAGGTCTTGCGCGGCTGGGCGCGGTTCGGCTTGATCTCCTCGATGGGGCAGAGGAAATAGCTTCCCCGGTCTTCGTTGACCACCGGCAGCAGCGCGCCCATCCCTTTCCCCAGGCCGGTCTTCTTAACCATTGACGCCCCTCTCCATGAGCTCCCGTGCCAGTTCCAGGTAGCTGACAGCGCCGCGGGAGGTGATATCGTACAGGATGATCGGCTTGCCGTGGCTCGGCGCCTCGGAAAGCCGGACATTGCGCGGGACCACGGTCTGAAAGGCCTGCCCCTTGAAGTGGTTGCGGATCTCGTCGGCCACCTGGCGGGAGAGGTTGTTCCGACCGTCGTACATGGTCAGGAGTATCCCCTCGATACTGAGTCCCGGATTCAGCCCTTTCTGCACCAGGCCAATGGTGCGGAGGATCTGGGAGAGCCCCTCCATGGCGTAGAACTCGCACTGGAGCGGCACCAGCACCGACTTTGCCGCGGCCATGGCGTTGAGCGTAAGAAGTCCCAGCGAGGGAGGACAGTCGATCAGGATATAGTCGTACTGGTCTGCAAGGGGGGCCAACGCCTTCTTCAGGGCGAATTCCCGCTCCGGGATGGTGGCCAGTTCCAGCTCGGCGCCGGCCAGATCGGAGGTAGCGGGGAGAATGCTCAAGAAGGGGAGCTCGGTCGGGATGACCAGCCCGGCGGCATCCACACCGTTGATGAGGGCGTCGTAGATGCTCTCTTCCAGGGCGGACTTGTCGATACCGACGCCGCTGCCGGCATTCCCCTGGGGGTCCATGTCCACCAGCAGGGTCCGTTTTTCGGCAGCCGCCAGGGAGGCGGCCAGGTTGACGGCAGTGGTGGTCTTGCCGACGCCGCCCTTCTGATTGGCAATACAGATGGTTCTGCTCATGCTGTCCTCAATTGGTAAAAAATACCTGAAACCGCGTAACTTCGCGCTCTTAGCGCGCTGGGGAAGGTAGCATAAATAAGCCCTTTTGGAAAGGGCTTTTCACGTACCGGCGTGGCCGGGGATACGGTTTCCATGAAAATATTGGCTTGACAATAGCCGGACCGATACCGTATACACAACGCCTATTTATACCTTGTTTCAGATAGTTAGCCATTTTTCATGGAGTTGCCGGGACTGCACCCTTCCCTCCGCACGTACTCCCCCCAGACCTTTCCCCGTTTCACCCCCTTGCGGTGCTGCGCCGCAGGTGGCACTCAATGCTGCAGAGAAAGAGAGATCAATGATTAACCTGAAGCCCGAAGTTGTTGCCCAACTCGAGCGTGTGCTCGGTTCGGTGGAGATGCTTCTCCCCAGGACGACCAAGCCGGTGGACTGGACGGTCTGTTATGCCGCAAACTGGCGTCGGCACTCCTTTTCCGGCTATCTTGAGCCGGTCAAGGTGACCGACACCACCACCCTGGATGAACTCCTCGGCGTGGAGGAGCAGAAAACGGTGATGCTCCACAACACGCGCCAGTTCCTGGCCGGCCTGCCGTCCAACAACGCCCTGCTCTGGGGATCGCGCGGCACGGGCAAGTCGTCCCTGATCAAGGCCCTGCTCAACAAGTACGCGCCCAAGGGGCTTAGGGTCATCCAAGTGGAAAAGGAAGACCTGATCTACCTTTCCGAGATCTTTGCCGCCGTGGAGAACGAGCCGTACCGTTTCATCCTCCTCTGTGACGACCTGACCTTCGAGGTCGGCGAACTCAGCTACAAGATGCTGAAGAGCGCCCTGGACGGATCGGTCTACTCGCCGCCGGACAATGTCCTGATCTACGTGACCTCCAACCGCCGCCACCTGCTGCCCGAGTACGAAACCGACCATCTCGGCGGCAAGTTCGTCAACGGCGAACTGCAGCAGAGTGAGGCGTTGGAGGAGAAGGTGTCGCTGTCAGACCGGTTCGGCCTGTGGGTGGCGTTCTATGCCTTTTCCCAGGATCGGTACCTGGATGCCGTGCGTCTCTGCATTGAGCGGGAGGCAAAACAGCAGAAGGCCGACATCCCCTGGAGCAAGGAACTGGAGCAGGGTGCCATTAAGTGGTCGCAAGAAAAGAGCAAGCGTTGCGGCCGGACCGCCTACCAGTTCGCCAAGAACTGGGTGGGACGCTATCTGCTCCCGGTCCACGACGCCTGACCATCGGATGCAACCCCTCCTGCACCAATGATCCCCGGGATTTTTTCTTTCCCGGCACCGCTTCTGCAAGAATTCGGGACAAAGAAAAAGGCGACCCCGAAGGTGCCGCCTTTTTCTTTGTCATTGGCTCAAATTGTCGCCAAACGGTTTTGTTCAACCCTGCATGATGTATTGCTGTAGATTGTTGATCACGATGTTCTGCTCGGAGATGATCGTGTTGACCACGTTCCCTATCGATATGACGCCGATAGCCTTGCCCTCCTCGATAACCGGCAGGTAGCGCACAGAATTTTCGATCATGAGGACCATGCACTCTTCGATGGTACTGCCGGGCTGAATGACCACTAATTTCTGGGTCATGATTTCTTTGACCAGCGTATTACTGGACGATTTCCCCGCCAGGATAACCTTTCTGGAGTAATCGCGCTCGGTGATGATCCCCACCAGTTTGTCACCCTCCATTACCAGGAGTGAGCCGATATTTTTCTCCGCCATGAGCTCGATTGCAGTTAACACCGTTGCGTCCGGGATGATGGTGAAGATGCCGCTTACTTTGTTCCGAAGAATGTCTTTGACGCTTTTCATGGTTAGTCCCTCCTTGTGGTAACCTGGCGAACCATTAGATAGTAAATCGTTTTTTCGTGCTGATCATATACCAGCCAGCTTGTGTCGGCGGTTGCCCGGTTGCGTGACGAGGTGGGGATGCCCAGTGCTTTGGAGGTAGAATAACAGAGATTGTGCCGGCGTCAATTCTCCATTGCTGCTGGTCGGGCGGGAAAGGACCGCTGAGCGGCAAAGCAACCAGACAACTACAGTCCGGTTGCTTTGCCGCTTCCTCCCGCTATACTCTTTTCAGTTGAGAGCGAGGAGGAACGTATGGCCCGGAGCCTGACGCTCAGAACAAAGTTCAACGGCATCGTCATCATTGTGTTTCTGGTCCTGGCCGTTGCCAACGCCATTGACGACTACCGGCGGCAGCAGGCCCTGGCGATCCGGGGAGCCGTCGACCATGCCCAGATCCTGGCGCACCAGATCGTCCAGTCCCGTGAGTATCTGTCCCGAGTCACCCATGACGAACCGGAACGGAACCCGAACCTGATCCCCCAGGTGGCGGCAACCAGCATTGCCAAGATGATGAGTGAGGGGAGCAATTTTCACGTCCGCCAGATTTCCCTCCGCTATCGCAATCCGGAAAACCGCCCCGACGAGTACGAGGCGAGACAACTCCAGGGGTTCAAGACGTCGGTCCCCAAAGAAACTTATCAGGTGATTGACAGCAAGGAAGGGGCGTTATTCCGTTACCTGATGCCGATGCGCGCCGAGCAGTCCTGCCTGCGCTGCCATGGCAGCTACGACGAGGCGCCCAACTTCATAAAGGTCCGCTTCCCGCGGGGTCATTTTTCCTACAATTACAAGGTTGGCGAGGTTATCGGTGCTGTTTCGGTGAGTATCCCCATGGCCGAGTTGTTCAGCCAGATCGGGATCAACCTGGAATACGACCTGATCTTCAGCAGTCTGATCCTTTTCCTGATAGTCATGGTCATGCAGCTTTTGATCCGCCGGACCGTTATTGACCCGATCACCATGCTCTCCGAAAGCATCGATACGGTCACCAGGACCGGCAGCTTTGCCGAACGGCTGCCGCAACGGAGCAAAGACGAGGTTGGCCGGCTGATCGGCGCCTTCAACGACATGATGGAGGAGCTCGGCCGCAAAACGGTCCAGCAACAGTCGTCCGACGAACGGTACCGGAGCTTCATCGAAATGGCCCAATCGGCAGTGGTGACCTTTCTCGGTGATGGCAAAATCGTCATCGCCAACAAACAGGCCGAAAAGCTCCTGGGCCGCTCCCGTCAGGCACTGCTCGGCGAAAGCATATTTTCCTTTCTGGAGAATAGCGAGCGTTTTCGCCAGGGAATCGAGCGGTATCTGCGCGACAGCAGCCGTGGCATGGAGTCGAGTATCCAGCGGGTAACGGGCTCGGCCGGTACGGCGACCGAGGTGGAGATTGCCCTTTCTGCGTCAACGGCTGACGGCATCCCACTCTTCACGGCCATTCTGCGCGAGTCCCCGCACGGTACGTCCTGACGCCTGCCGGGCTTTGTGGAACCGGGTACAAAAGACAAAAAGCCCGGGAATTGCTTCCCGGGCTTTTTGTATCTATCAGAAAAAAGGCTACTTGGTTGGAATGTAGTCCACCAGGGCGAAACCGTACGTGGGGTTCTGGAAGGCGTGGGTGTTGGGATAGAGCGTAAAGAGCCACCCCTTGAAGACCTCTTTCCCGTTTTCGTAGATCCTGATCTGGGCGGCCGGGTTCTTGGGGTTGTTGGATTGGGAGGTGAGGGTGGTCCCCTCCATCATGAAGTGGGGGAGAAAGTTTTCCACCTTGATGGAAAGGTCGGAGCCGGGGATGGAAAAAGTGGCGCCGATGTTTATGGTGTAGACCGCTTCCTTGTTGCTTTTCTTGTCAGTTACGCTGATCTTTACCGCCTGCCACTTCCCTTTAACGCTGGCGGGAACGGAGACCGTAGTCTCCTTCTTTGCTGGCTTGGACTCCTGAACCGGATGTTTTGGGGTGGCTTGCTCTTCCTTCTTGTTGCAGCCGGCAGACACCGCCAGAACCAGTGTTGCGTATGCTGCCATTCTTGCCGTCTTTGACACCATGAGCATCCCGTCCCACTTCCATCGGTGAATCAGAAATAAATCTGGCGAGGGAGTCCATCGAACTTCAAACTCAACTTACTGATTTCAAAAAGAATCAGTGACCCGCCTTGATACTGCTACCATAAAAAATACCACAAAAGAATTTCGTGAGCTTTTGAATGGATATTCCTTCTACCATAAAGACGGCTTTCGGAGCAAGCACAATTACGGGAAGAACCTGTCGGAGGGCAGACTATTTAGCTTCACATATGTCAACACGAGGTCCATATGTCAAACACCATCAAATACTATGATGCCCAGCAATGGCTCCAGGAACGGCAGCCGAAACGGGCAAAGCTACCTGCGTTGCTTGTTGCCACTACCGTAACGCTACTGACCAGTATGTCTGCCGGCCTACTGGTCGGCATCTGTTTCCCTGCAACATTCTGGTACTGGGCAATCGGCATCGCCGGAATCTCGCTGCCGTACATCCTGATGGACCGGGTACAAGTGCGACTCTACCACGGCTATGTGAAGGGGAAACCGTACTGGACGCTGCTCAAGTACGCCTTCTCCAGCACAGACTATCGTCCCTGTTATGTCCCATGGTGGTACTGGCGCTGGTATTACTGGTGGTAGGCAATGTTTGGCCGCATTTTATTGGAGTCAGAATTGAACCCATTAACTCCGCATATTTGAGAAAGTGCGGAGTTAATGGGTTGGTTCGAGGTGAGTTCATATAGTCAAGCATCCATAATTGCGGGCTTTTTGCGATGTTCCCGAAGTATATTTCGGGAACATTCATCCCCTGCAGGGCAGACTACAATGATTTCAGATGGTTATCGGTTTCAAAGAATAGTCTGAAGCTTGTTGCAAAGTGTAGGTACTTATCAATAATTTCCTATGCTTTGGAACAATCAACAGCCGTACTGATTATATGACGACTTTCTCTCCTCCGGCGTCTTCCAGGCAGCGAGCCATTGCAGGGCGTCGGTACTGTCGATTAACGTTCGGGCTTGGGCCAGCCGCTCCATAACAATGGCTTTCTGTTCATCGTCCAGGTTGCCGGCTCGCCGATCAATGTCGGCAAAGAAATCCTCGATCCCTTTTGCCTTTACCCAGGCCTTGATGATTTCAGCCAATTCTTCCCGACTCTCCTTGATCGCCTTGACCCGCCGGCGCTCTTCCTCTTCACGTCGCCAGATTACCTGCTGGGCCTCCCATTCCTTGCGCTCAATTTCTGCCTTACGCTCGCCTTCTTCAACAAGCTGGACAATGGTGGCAGTTTCCCGCTTCAGCTCCTTGACGATTGCCGACAGTTTGCCGGGAAAATCTCCGGCTTTCGTCTCCCGCCACTGCCGTTGCCAGTTCGCCCTCTGATATGGAGAGTATGCCTGGATACAGAGCCTGCCGCTGGGCAGATCGTGCATGCTGGTCCACGAGTAGCTTTCATAGCGTCTCGTTTTCCGGACTGGCAGTTCCGAAACGCGGACGTATTTCCCGTCCTGATACTTCGCCTCGATATTTTCGGTCATCTCAAAGATGGTCAGTCCGATCAACACCGAACCGATGGTGACAATAGTATCCCGTGACGGGCTCCAGAGTTCGGAATAGTTCCGGTCCCTGCCGCCCTTCTCACGCTCATCGACGCTAGAGCGGCGCAGGCCCAGGCCGTGCCTCTCAAAGGAGACCGGGTAACCGCGCTCCTCGCAGAGCAGAAACAATTCGTTTGCCACGTCCAGTGCCCGACTGCATGTGTGCTTGGATGCGATGACATCTACCATGAGCCGCTTGCTGGGCCTGAGGTAACCGTTGCTGGTTTCGCGTGCTTCGTCGAAATATTGCTGCGCTCCCTGCAAGAGCGGGTGACGCTCGGGCAACTCACTCCGGTTACGCAACCTCGATTTCCTTTTCCTGGGCGGCTTCGGCACCGGCAGTTTGGCTCGCCGGGCCGGGCCATATCGATTCCACTCCAGCTCATCGCCGGGTTCAGCCTCCGGTAGCGGAGGTTGCTTTGTAGATTTGCCAACGGCAAGTTTCGCCCAATAGCCCCTTTCGGGGCGAGGAACATTCAGCCAGGTACAGACGCGTGCCATGAAGCTCGATGAAACACTGTACTTCAGAGCAACCTTGGTCATCGGCTCTGCCCAGACTTCTTCATACAACTGTTCCCGGCTCACTCTAGTATCCTTGTTGTCAGGTGTATTTCCTCCCATTGTAGTCCCTCTCCAATTGCAGACGTTTGTCGCTCTACATAATATATCTCATTTTGCCATGTCCTAAATATTGCTTTTTGCGACAATGAGTGTATATTTGCGTCATAAATGCACCTTAACGACAGGCAAAGGTAAGATCGTGGCAAAGCAGATTCTCGAACAAGAGCTGATACCCATTGAGCGACAAATTGCCGCATCACCTAAAGGCGTAAGTATTTCAGAGCTGGAGGCAGGCCTCGCCTCCATGGGATACATTATAAATCGCCGGACTCTTTTGCGTCGTTTGACAATACTGGCCGAACAGAATCGAATCATCGCATCGGGAGTTCTGAAAGGAAGGATCTACCTTCCTCCGCAGGCACTGGCAACAGAAACAGCCAACGACGAATCTCTCATCCCGCTATCCGAGGCAGGCAATGAAATCCGTCGCTATGTCAGCCAGCCGATACAGCGTCGTGAGCCGACAGGATACCATCGCGATTTTCTTCTCTCCTATCCGGAGAACGGACCATACCTGGATGATGCCACACGAAAGCACCTGCATCTGATCGGGCGAGCACACCACGATCCAGTGCCAGCCGGCACCATGGCCCGTCAGGTGATGGGAAGGCTACTGATCGACCTCTCCTGGGCATCCAGCTATCTGGAGGGTAATACCTACTCCCTGCTGGAAACAGAGCGACTGATCTCCTTCGGCGAGGCAGCGGAGGGAAAGGATGCCCTGGAAACCCAGATGATCCTGAACCACAAGCAGGCCATCGAGTTTCTCGTAGAATCGGCTGAAGAAATCAACTTCAACAGATATTCAGTGCTGAACATCCATGCTATTCTGTCCGACAACCTGCTGCCCAACCCGGAAGCCTGCGGCAGGCTGCGCCAGATTGCAGTTGGTATCGGCGGCTCGGTCTACACGCCGTTGTCCACCCCGCAGCTCCTGGACGAATATTTTAAGCGGGCTTTGGACACTGCTGCCGCCATATCAGATCCCTTTGAGCAGGCGTTCTTTGCTTTGGTGCATCTTTCCTACCTGCAACCGTTTGAGGACGTCAACAAGCGGGTGGCACGGCTTGCCGCCAATATCCCGTTGGTAAAACATAACCTCTGTCCGCTCTCTTTTATCGATGTCCCCAAGCGTTCCTATGTCGAAGGGATACTGGGAGTTTACGAGCTGAATCGTATTGAGCTGCTGCGGGATGTATTTGTCTGGGGATATGAGCGCTCGGTCAAGCGCTACTTGAGTTCACGGGGGGAGCTGGGCGAGCCGGACCCATTCCGGATGAAATACCGTGCGTTATTGACGGAAATAATTCGAGAAGTAGTTCTTCAAGACCACGGAGATGTTCAGACGCAAGTAGCCACATGGACTGAGGCACATATCCCGGAAGAAGGCCGGCAACGTTTTATTGCCCTGGTACATGCCGAGTTGAAAGGATTGCACGGGGGGAACATTGCGAGATTCCGACTGCGACCAACAGAGTTTGAAGCTTGGAAGGGACTAAATAGATAGTATATGACATATTTTGTCGTGCATTTGTTGTAAAATGGCAAAGCTATGAACCTGAACAGGCAGGTCAGCCTGGAGGAGATATGAAAAAAGGCGATATCGTGAAGTTCAGAAAAGCTGTAGATGCCGGCGACGAAGATCTACGCATGATTCTGCTTGAAAATCCAGATGGCGGACGGGTTCTGGTCGAGAGCATCGTCGACATGAAAATCCGACCGACCTACCGGTACGATGTAGAAAATCTGGAGACATGTAGCGACGAAAAGAAACGCTAGGCGAAATTGTAGCTATTGAAATGAGACACAACCTGAAAAGCTGGCAGATATATTGTCACGTCAGATAAAGCATATCGAGGTTATTTTGTCAGAAGAAATACCAATAATAGATGTTTTTGCAGGTCCCGGTGGGCTGGGAGAAGGATTTTCTGCGTTTGGCAGAAATAGTGGGAAACGATTATTCAAAATAGGATTGTCAGTTGAAAGAGAGTCTTTTGCTCATAGCACATTGGAACTCAGGAGCTTCTTCAGGCAGTTTAACTACAACCTGATTAGTACCAATCTTCCGCAACACACTCTCCCCCTCCCTTGACGGGAGGGGGGCGGGGGGGTGGGTGAAG
>JAJZTK010000051.1 GCA_021849045.1 Deltaproteobacteria bacterium
CTGGTTTCCCAGCGTAATATACGGGAAGCCGAAGAGGATGTCCAGCATTTATTTATCGCAGGGGATCAAGCTCCGTCAAAAACGGGTAATGCTCCCATCGTCTGTCGGGCCGATTCGATGGCCGCCTCGATCCGGGCCAACTCCTCGGCCGGCTTTTCCCACCAGTCGGTGGACCAAACTCGATGGATAGTCCAGCCAAGACCGATCAGGATGCTTTCCCGCAACTTGTCCCGGTCCCGGGCTGTCTTGGATCGATGGTAGTTCGCCCCGTCGCACTCTATCCCCAGCAGGTAACGCCCCGGCCGTTCCGGATCGACAATGCCGAGATCGATCCGATACCCGGAGCAGCCGACTTGTGGATACACGGTATACCCCTTGTCCCGTAGGGCATCACAGACCTGGACCTCGAAGGGGGATTCGCACTCTCCTTCACCTTCTGACGAGCGACGCTCAGCAATAGCTACCGGGCCACGTTCGGCATAATCGAGGAAGCATTTGAGGTCGGCCACCCCCTGCGATCTGGTCTTAGAGAGGTCGATATGTTCGGCACGGAGGGTGGAAAAGACGATCACTTCCTGACGCGCCCTAGTGATGGCAACATTGAGACGCCGTTCACCGCCATCGCGGTTCATGGGGCCGAAGTTCATCGAGACCCGTCCCGTGGCATCGGGACCGTAGCAGATGGAGAAGAGGATCACATCCCGCTCGTCTCCCTGGACGTTTTCCAGGTTCTTGATAAAGAGCGGCTCGACCGCTCCGTCGGCGAAGTATTGCTCGATCTCCGGATTCTGCCGGCGTGCCTCCTCCAGCAGATCGTCGATAAGCTGCTGTTGGGCCTGGCTGAAGGTGACAATGCCTATGCTGAACTTGGCTTGCAGAGGATCGAGCAGCCTGTTCAACACCTCGCTCACGACTGCTGTGGCCTCGGCCCGATTGGTCCGGCTCTTGCCCTTGTCATATTCACCAGTGACAGGGCGGAACGATACCCCCAGCTCCTGGTGGGGCGAAGGGAAAGTAAGCAGCCGGTTGCCGTAATAATGGTAATTACTGAAGGCGATCAGACTTTCATGACGGCTGCGATAATGCCAGTTGAGATGTCTCTCGGGAAGCTGGGCAGCAATGCAGTCGTCAAGGATGCTTTCCAGATCATCCACAATACCGTCATCCGCGTCGGCGCCATCATCACTATCTGCCCGCGAGAAGAAGTTGGTAGGCGGCAGCTGTTTCGGGTCGCCTACGATAATTGCCTCCTTGCCGCGAGCAATGGCGCCGACGGCATCCCAGACCGGAATCTGCGAGGCTTCGTCGAAAACGACAATGTCAAAGGCTGAATGGCTTGGGTCGAGGTATTGAGCAACGGAAATCGGACTCATCAGCAAGCAGGGCTTCAACCGCGGGAGCAGGTTGGGAATTTTCTGGATCAGGGCTCGAACGGGCAGATGGCCGACTTTTCGCTGCAGCTGATGGCGAAGAAGTCCCATCTCGGAGTTAGGGTTATTCGCCTGCCCTTTGGGAAGCTTTGCGGCAACACGCATCTGAATTTCTTTTCTCGTCAACAGGGTGTACTTATCGTCAATTTTCTTGAATTGCCGGATCTTATCCTCGAAGGCACTGCTGAAGAACCCGCACAGGGCAGGTTCAGCGCCGATGATGGCATCGCACCACCACTGGTAATAACCTCTTGTAAATGTTTCCTGAAGCTTCTCCGTCGCCAGACCTTGAGTCTCATAGGCGTCGATCAACGGTTGCAGATTGAGCGAAAGCGCCTCCCTACGCACCGACCGCCAGTAGCACCATGCTTTCAGGCCATTCAGCTGCTGTTGCCACAGGATGCAGCGCTCCTGGAGAGCGGTCAGATAGTCACTGGCTGCGGATGATCCCCAGGCGGTTTGCGGATCGAGTACCAGCATCGACGTCAGGGCGCTTTCAACCTTTGTGAAATGCTCGAATGTTTCAATATATGCCTGAAGGCGCTGGCCGATCGGACCTTCATTGCTGAGCTGCTCCCGCCCTTCTGCTATCAGGTTTGCCCATTTCGTGCGGAACTGAATGGTCCGCTCAAAGTCGATACCAGCCACGCGGGATGCCACCTTACGCAGGGATTCCGTCCGCTCGATGTAGTCTCCAACGGCATTCCAATCGGCCTCCCCACCTTGCCAATAGACGCCCAGAATCCCTTCGGCGCGGGCCGCGGCCTGATTGATGAACTGCTCTTCCTGCCTCAAGGCCAGAGCCTGTTCAATGTCGGCGGGGATCTCCGTATTCTGGGGGCTATGCTCAGGGCGGGCGACAGTGCCGAGGGTCTTACGCACCTTGCGGCAGCCGAACCAGCGTGGCAAAAACCACGATTTCTGGGCTACCGACCACTGCTGGAGCAGCCCATCAAGATCCATGGCAAGGATACCGGGGTTGAACCGTTTGTAGAGCCTTTCCCTCTGCTGATTCCGTTGCAGGCCGTGGGCCGCGATTTCCTGAATCGTCGCCTTGAGCGGTTCCCAGTCGGAGGACGACAGGAGTGCCGGCGGAACGGATGGGCAGTTAAGCAGTGCCGCTGCAATTCCGGCCAGGTTGTCGAAATCCTGGCGGCTCCAGGGGCTTTGCGTCATGCCAACGATGGACGAGATTTTGCCGGCTGCCTCTTCCAGGGCCGGAGCGGCACTCCGCAGTTCCTCCACGGTGCGCTCAACGGAATTGCGAAACTCAGGTGTCCAAGTTTCACATGCGGCTGGTGCCCAGGCGTTGGTCGCCGGATGGCCGATTTGTGCGCCCGCCAGTTGCAGCTGGCGTACCGTTTCGCGAAGGGCATTCAACTGCTGGCGATCAATGTGGGCCGAGGAAGGCCAGACGAATTTAACGAGAGCAATATCACGGTGGCCGATGAGTTGGGAGATGCCGTGAAAGATCGACTCCCCGGATTCGCGAACCGCATGCAGGGCCGATACAAAGGCGTTCAACTCCTTGCGGGTTGCCGCAAGTTTTTGCGCCTCCGCCAGCCATTCTTCCGCTGAGTGGCCGACGTGGGCGTTCAGCGCCTGTTCAAGCTGGCCCAGCACCCCTTTTTTGTGGCTTTTGTTGGAATGCAGCTCCAGGCAGAACGGCCCCAGGCCGGACTCCGTCAGGCGACGGTGGACAACCTCCAGGGCGGCCCGCTTTTCAGAAACGAACAGGACCGTTTTCCCCAGTGCCAGATTGTGGGCGATGATGTTGGTGATGGTCTGGGATTTGCCGGTTCCAGGCGGACCATGGAGTACAAAGCTTTTTCCGGCAGCCGACGCGTGAACAGCAGCGAGCTGTGACGAATCGGAACTGAGCGGACAGAAAGTCTCTTCCGGGCTGTGTGTCTCATCCAGACGGTCGGGATCAGGAAAGACGCCATCATCGGGGTACACCTCTGACGGGGTGTGAATCAGGTGCTTGACGATGGCGTTTTTCTGTAGGTCATCGGCACGGATCTCAAGGTCGCGCCACATGAGGAACTTGGTGAACGAGAAATGGCCGATATAGGCGGATTCAAGAACCTCCCAGCGGTCGATGTCGACAACGGCTTCCCTGAATTTCCGGAGTATCAGCGGAACATCGATACCATGTTCATCCATGGGGATCGGGTCGAGGCCGGGAATCGACAGTTCAAAATCCGTAGCCAGATGGGCCAACAGGGTGACGTTGACCATAGGTTCATCATCACCCTGTTTGATGCTGAACCCCTCCTGAACGGAACGGCGCTCGATCTCAAGAGGTATCATGATTATCGGGGCCAGCCGACGTTTAGGGGATGTGGTTGTCTCGTACCATGAGAGAAACCCAAGGGCCAGATAAAGCGTGTTGGCTCCGTTCTCTTCAATGCTCAGCTTTGCTTCCCGGTAAATTTCCAACAGACGTCGGTTGATCTCTGCTTCGGTTTCATCCGCGTGGAGCCGGCGCGCAACCAATTCCTCCCGGAGCATCTCGTCCAGGGACTCTTTCCCCGTCCGGCTGCGGTGGACATCGGCATTGCGGGAGTTGTTCTCGCCCAAATCTCCAAGCCTGGGGAATATTTTGAATGTCTTCCCATCCGCCAGGGCATCTTCCAGTGAACCTAGGTCGGGACAAAGAATAGGCAGGTTCTTTTTGGAATCCCGGAAGTTCAACTGCCGGTTATTCAGGGTAAGGTCGAGAAGTTTCCGTTTCCAGCGGTCAAGGCGGGTTGCCGGAGTCTCGACAACGGCTTCCGGCTGCTTCTCATGCTGGGTAACGAAGGTCGGGAGATTGATTGTTGGTGCAGCCGCGGGATCAGACGCGTTTTCCGTGGCCGCCTCAGATGGGGCCGAAGCAGGTTCAATGCGCAGCGGCAGGGGGCGAATTCGGCTCTTTCTCGCCCGACGTATATCGAGCACGCACCGAAACGCCGATTCGTTCTCAAGGTGCTTCGAGGCTTCTTTCACCGCCTGCTCGAATGGAACAGTTGGTTCATTGGTGAGGAGCGTGGTTTCAAAAAGTGTTATCTGGCCCAGCTCAACCCGCTTGCGTAGCCGCAACAGGTCATCGGTAGCCACGTCGGCAAAGGTCTCATCTTCCAACCATACACCGACGAAGGCGTGCCCGGCGGTGATGACCACAAGGGAATGGAGCCCGGCCTGCTCCAGACAGGAAGCAGCGAGGACGGTAAGATCAAGACAGGTGGCCAGCCTGCTATCCAGTATCCGATCCGGCAGGCGGATCTTCTGGCCGGTTTCTTCAAAGCTTGCCGGCGGATTGATATAGCGGATGTTGCGCTGTTGGAGCGCCGCATAGACGGCAGCTGCGGTAAGGGCAACACGCTGAGGATCACGGGACTGGTAACCGGAGATTGCGGAGTTCCCCGTCCAAGTGCCAAGAATGCCCGCGACATCCGAAAGCACAGATTCCACCATGGGATGGTTGGGGGTCACGAATGCCGCAAGGATTTCAGGGATTGATTGAAGACCGTTCCATTCGTCGTAAGCCAGCACATCTATCCTCTGGCTGGACGTGCTCAATACGGCATTATCCTGCGAGACTTCCACGAGAAGAGAGCCGGCAACCCGTTCAGTTAGGCGGGCAAGGAAATCGTGGGACAGCGGTAGATCAATAACCCCAAGGTTGAATGTCTCACCGGGGTTAACAGCAGTGACCCGGCCTTCCCACGAGGCGGCGAAGGCGGGTTCAGTGGTGATTCGGACGTTCAGATCACGCAGGGCGGCATCGGTTCCGTTGCGAATCCGCAGGGCCTTTACCACCGGCACGTCATTCTGCTGCATCGCGTAATTGACGGTCCGGTCATAGTCCAAATCGACGGAAATCGTCTTGCTACCCTCGTCCGGATTCGTTTCTTGGTCCGCTCCTTCCATCACAATCCTCCCTCGATCACCATGAATCTCTCTATTGGATGGCAACCGTCGTTGACGTCATCCAGCAAGATACAAAAAAACCGCTTAATCAGCCCAAACGCTGATCCAAGCGGCTTTAGAGTAATATCTGGTCTTTCCCGGAAAACATTCGATCACTCCAGAAGGCTTTCAATGCACAGCATTCAGCGGTTCGCTTGCAGTTAATGAGAAGAACGAGTGTCGCCGGACAAATATCGCTTTCTTATCGCACAGATACGCCATTAAGTCAATGAATCTCATTCTGTCTTGCCTCTAATGTCGCGCATGATGGGGATGGCGCGGGGACGGACGTCAAACAACTGGAAAAACCTCTTGAAATCTGTTATGTTTTGACGATTTTCAACAACTGACCTCCGGCTCGAATTCCAAGCGTCGACAATAGAGAGGCTTGAAGATAAATATGCTTACCGGCGACATCCGCAGTCAAATAAACTCCATCTGGGACGCCTTCTGGTCCGGCGGGATATCCAACCCCCTGGAAGTCATGGAGCAGATCACTTACCTGCTCTTCCTGCGTCGTCTCGACGACCTGCACACTCTTGAGGAGAACAAGTCGGCCCGGTTGAAGCGTCCCATGGAGCGGCGCATTTTCCCGGAAGGAAACGACGACCACCCGCGCAAGCCACGCCCCTATGAGGACCTGCGCTGGTCACGTTTCAAGCACTTCGCCCCGAAGGAGATGTTCTCCGTGGTTGGCGAGCATGTCTTTCCGTTCCTCCGCAACCTGGGGGGCGACGATTCCACCTATGCCCACCACATGAAGGACGCCCGCTTCACCATCCCTACTCCAGCGCTGCTGGCCAAGGTGGTGGATCTCTTGGACAAGGTGCCGATGGAGGAGCGGGATACCAAGGGGGACCTCTACGAGTACATGCTTGGCAAGATCGCCACTGCTGGGCAGAACGGCCAGTTCCGCACCCCGCGCCACATAATCCGGTTGATGGTCGAGTTGACCGCCCCGCAGCCTAGCGATGTAATCTGCGACCCGGCCTGCGGCACGGCCGGTTTCCTCGTGGCTGCCGGCGAATACCTGCGGGAGCGCCACCCGGCCATACTCCACGACGTCAAGCAGAAGGAGCACTTCCACCACCGAATGTTCCACGGTTTCGATTTCGACAATACCATGCTCCGGATCGGCAGCATGAACATGCTCCTGCACGGGGTGGAGAACCCGGACATCCGCTACCGCGACTCCCTGGCCCAGGACCATGCCGGCGAAGAGGAGAAGTACACCCTGGTTCTGGCCAATCCTCCCTTTGCCGGGTCGCTTGATTACGAGAACACCGCCAAGGACCTCTTGCAGATCGTCAAGACCAAGAAGACTGAACTCCTCTTCCTTGCTCTGTTCCTGCGATTACTGAAGCCGGGCGGCCGGGCTGCGGTCATCGTCCCGGACGGCGTCCTCTTCGGCTCGTCCAAGGCGCACAAGGAGCTGCGGCGAATTCTGGTGGAGGAGCAGAAGCTCGATGCGGTGATCTCGCTTCCCGGCGGCGTGTTCAAGCCATATGCCGGCGTCTCCACCGGCATTCTCGTCTTCACCAAGACCAATTCCGGCGGCACAGATCATGTCTGGTTCTACGACGTGACCGCCGACGGATGGAGCCTGGATGACAAGAGGACGCCGCTCCTACCCGAGGAGAAGCTCGGCCCAGTACCCACCGCTACCCTGTCGCAGGAAGACCACGACCGGAACAACCTGCCTGATCTTCTCGCCCGTTGGTCGCAACGGGACAATGAGGAGAAGAAACGTCCCCGCACCGCCCAGAGCTTCTGCGTGTCCAAAGCCGACATCGCCGCTCAGGGGTATGATCTCTCCCTCAACCGTTACAAGGAAGTGGTGCATGAAGAGGTTGAATGCCGCAATCCGAAGGTTATTCTTGCTGGCTTAGCGAAGCTGGAGGAAGAGATTCAGAAGGGGATGAAGGAACTTGAAGGGTTATTGGGATGAGTGGGTGGAAGGCAGTCGCCATTGGGGATTTGGTTAGCAGTGCCAAGACATGGAATCCTATGCGCTCTGCGATGGATGACGTCTTTAGCTACATCGACCTGAGTGCCGTTGATCAGGACGCCAAGACCATTGTCGGTGCGCGTGAAATTGTCTGTGGGGACGCGCCGAGTCGTGCCCGTCAACTCGTAGAGAAAGGCGATGTTCTTGTCTCGACAGTGCGTCCCAACCTGAATGGCGTGGCACGAGTGCCTGAAGAGCTCGATGGAGCAACTGCTTCAACAGGCTTCTGTGTCCTTCGACCACGTAATCACTCTATCGACGGTGCCTACCTGTTTCAGTGGGTAAAATCGCCGATGTTCATAAGCGACATGGTGAGGAAAGCGACTGGAGCAAGCTATCCTGCTGTTTCGGATCGAATTGTCGCTGAATCAAGAATTCCTCTTCCAGTCTTGCCCGAGCAACGGCGGATTGCCGAAATTCTGGACAAAGCCGAGGATCTCAGGACAAAGCGCCGCGTCGCTCTTGGACAGCTCGATACCCTCAACCAGTCCATTTTCCTGGAGCTGTTCGGAGATCCGGTGGCGAATCCGAAAGGGTGGGCAAAACGAGCTTTCGGTGAAATCTGCGAGTCACGTCTTGGTAAGATGCTCGACCAGAAACAACAGACTGGCAAGCACTTACATCCATACCTTCGAAATGCAAACGTTCAGTGGTTTCACTTCGATCTTAGTGAAGTGTACGAGATGGATTTCGATTCAACGGCCCGTGACGAGTTTCGCCTGAGAGATGGTGATTTGCTCATATGTGAAGGAGGAGAACCAGGGCGTGCTGCAATTTGGAGAAGTCAGCTTCCCGAATGTTATTATCAGAAGGCATTGCACCGAGCTCGTCCTCGCGAGGGGCAGGCAAACTCTGAATATCTTGCTTGGCTTCTCTGGTTTCTCTCAAACCGAGGCGGGCTTGGAGACCATGTGACGGCTGCAACAATAGCTCACTTGACTGGCGAAAAGCTGAAAGCTATGCGAATTCCTCTCCCGCCGTTCCCTCTGCAACAGGAATTCGCTCGCCGTGTAGTGGCCGTTGATAAACTGAAAACGGCCCACCTCGCCGCACTGGCAGAATTGGATGCGCTTTTCGCTTCCCTCCAGCATCGAGCCTTCAGAGGGGAGTTATAATATGGCAGGTTTTCCCGTCTTTCCAGAAGGACAAATTGAGGCGCTGGCTCGCGTTCTCGGTGAATGCGGGTCAGGGACTGATATTTCGCGGGTTCTGCACGATCGTGGCATGATCGACAATTCAGGCGAATCTACCAAGTGGCGACGTCTGTATTCGATTTTTCTCGACTGTCAGCGCCTGGATGGTTGTGCAAATCGGGTCGTGGACTTCATTCAATCTTTTCTGATACCCTCGCGATTCGTTGGGCGGATTCAAGAGTTCGAGCAGCGACGGCTAGAGCTGAACACCATCCTTGCTTTTCCCGGGCTGGAATACGGGAAAGATGGCAAGTTCCGTCATTGCAATGCTGTGCAGACTCTTGATGAAGCCGAACAAAGAGTCCAAACGCTGCGGGCCAAGTTCCAGGGAAGGCGTATTCACCCCGAAGTGCTGAAATACTGCCGTGCCGAGCTGCTCCACGACAACTACTTTCATGCCGTTTTCGAAGCATCCAAGGGCCTGGCCCAGCGGATTCGCGAGATGTCCGGGATACACACCGATGGAGCTGCCCTTGTCGATCGGGTCTTTTCGATAGAGCGGCCGGTTGTGGCGTTTAATACCCTGCAAACCGAGACGGAGAAGTCAGAGCACAAGGGGTTTGCTTCGCTTCTGAAGGGTTGCTTTGCCGCCGTCCGCAATCCATTGGCGCATGAACCGAAGGTACTTTGGCAAGGCGAAGACGATGCTGCTGACTACCTCTCCCTGATCTCGCTCCTGCATCGAAAGCTGGATGAATGTGTGCCTACAGGACTGGCATGAATTTGAGATGAAGTAGCTATTGTCCTTTCAGGAGGGAACTATAGCGATGCAACAGCAAAATATACCGATCAGCACCTTGGTGGACATGTATAAGCGTGGGGAGCTTCGGTTGCCGGAGATCCAACGTCATTATGTTTGGCAGGGCACACGGGTTCGCGATCTGCTGGATTCCCTCTATCGAGGGTATCCTAGCGGCTCCATCCTGGTCTGGGAAACCGATGAGCCCATACCTACGCGCGACTTTGCCATTGCTCAGGATACAACCGCCTTTGCCGGGCGCAAACTGCTTCTTGATGGGCAGCAGCGGCTAACTTCCTTGACGGCTGTACTAAATGGCGAGGCGGTCACGGTTCGAGGACGAAAACGCCCCATCGACATATTGTTCAACTTGGAGCACCCGGAGGGCCCGCCGACAGAAGTGGTCGAGGTGGAGAGTGATGAGGTTTCACCACTTATCCCTGACGATGAGTTGGAAGATACAGACCAGTCTGATGAGGCAGATGACAACGAGCAAGGGCTTTTGGAACGCCTGAAGCGCCGTACCTTTGTGGTGGCAAGCAAGAACCTGCTCGCACAGCCGAACTGGGTGTCTGTAAGCGAGGTTTTCAAATCAAGCGACACCACAATTCTGGAAAAGGCAGGAATTGAGTCGTTTAAGGATCCCCGTTACCAGAAGTACAGCGACCGTCTGAATAAGCTGCGCCAGATCAGGAACTACCAGTATGTGGTGCATGTTCTTGAACGCGAGATGGATTATGAGGAGGTCACAGAGATTTTCGTTCGGGTCAATTCGCTGGGTGCCAAATTACGCTCCTCAGATTTGGCCTTGGCCCAGATGACCTCCCGCTGGCCAAACCTGCTCAAGAAGCTGGAAGAGTTTCAGGATGAGTGCGAGAGAGTCTGGTTTACCATCGACCTGGGCCAACTGGTCAGGAGCATCGTGGTCTTTGCCACCAAACAGTGCCTATTCCGCACCGTTGCCTCCACGCCGATTGAGCGCCTGAAAGCGGGGTGGGAGGAGGCAAAGGAAGGTTTGCGCTTTGCCGTTAATTTTCTGCGTACCAACGCAGGTATTGAAGATGAGACCCTCTTGTCTTCTCCCATGTTTATCCACGCACTGGCTGCGGTCAGCCGGGTTAAAGACAACAGGCTCACCCAGGCTGAACAGCAATCTCTCCTTCATTGGCTGCTGATTGCCAATGCCCGGGGCCGATATTCACGTGGTTCAACTGAGACACTCCTGAACGAAGACCTGGCCATCATCTTCCGTAGCGGTGACATTTCGGCTCTGCTCGAACCGGTAGAACGGCAGTTTGGGCGGCTGCACATTGAAGCAAATGACTTGGCAAGCCGTGGCGCCAACAGCCCCCTCTTCTCGCTTTCCTATCTCGCATTGAAGGACAATGGCGCCAAGGACTGGTTCAGCGGGCTGGGATTGTCGCTTACCCATCAAGGGAAGATGCACTTCATCCAGTGGCATCACATTTTCCCGAAGTCTCTCCTCAAGGAGCGCGGTTTTGAAACTGGCGAGATTAACGAAATTGCCAATATGGCATTCATCACAGGCCAGACCAACCGCCGAATCAGCAATAAGCCGCCGGTTGAATATCTGCCGGACATCGTGAGCAAACAAGGGCAAAAAACGCTAGAGGCTCAATTTGTTCCCTGCAATATGGATATGTTGCAGCTCGATAACTATCGACAATTCCTCAAGGCACGACGCGAGGCGCTAGCCGGGTGCATGAATAGCTTCATCAAGCGTAAAGCTGGGTTATCAATTCGAACAAGGTATCCCTCTGACACGGATGCATCACTCACTTCGCAACTGCCCGACTTTGTGCCTTCCGGTGAGGGGTTGTGATTCATGAAATGGACAAGCCAACATGACTCTACTCCTCAGTCCGCTCGACTTCCTGACACGGCTGAAATTGTCGCCAATCTTTGGTATGTGATGGATAATCAGGGTTTCATTTACAGCCTTCGAATCAAGCCCTATGTTTGCGGAGGCTCAGATGAAGTAAAACTGGCTTTCCTAAAGAGTCGTGCATATCTGGACTATCTGATAGCCCGTCCATTTTCAGTGCCGCAACGCTTTTGTACCACAATTGTCGAAGGCGATGGGAGTGAAACGACGTACGCTGTCATCCACCACGACGACGCCATTCGATTAGGGGGCATCGATCAGCTCTTTTTCGAAGGTTTGGATGAGTTGCAGAAAGACCTGCCCGCCCAGACGGAATTGAAGATCCCCGAATCCCCTTTGATAAAGGTGACGGCTTTGACTGTCGATGAAAACGGGAAGATCGTCCCGTGCGATGCCCTGCGCGGCCAAGATAGCTTATCTACATAATGATTATGAACTGCAGATGGACATCCTCCGCATTCAGGGAGCATCCGTATGAGCCTTACTCATACAACTTACGAACAACTCCAACATTGGCTGGCTGAACCCGAAGGAACCAACATCGAGTTCAAGGAAGCCAAGCAAAACTACCACTTCGAGAAGCTGGTGGACTATTGCGTGGCGCTGGCCAACGAAGGTGGCGGCAAGGTCATCTTGGGGGCGACCGACCGGCGGCCACGCCAAATTGTCGGCACTGCCGCTTTTGCCGAGCCGGGCCGGACAGAGGCGGGCTTGCATGACCGGCTTACGCACCGCATCCCGGTGGAGGAAATGTTGACTCCCGAGGGCCGCGTGCTGATAGTGCATGTTCCTGGAAGGCTGTCTGGCACTGCCTGGCAGATAAACGGCCGCTACCTGAAACGGGCCGGCGATGACCTGGCGGCAATGACCGATGCCGAGTTGCGGGCCATCTTCGCGGAAACAGGACCGGACTTTTCCGCCGAGACATGTCCCGGCGCCACACTGGCCGATTTGTCTTCGGAAGCGATTGCCGCATTCCGTCAGCGTTGGGCGAAGAAAACCCGCGACGAGCGCAAAGATAACTGGACCGACGTTGAGACGCTGACCAACGCCGAATTGCTCGTGGATGGGCAAATCACCTATGCCGCCCTGATCCTGTTCGGCACCCGGTCCGCCTTGGGGCGCTGGCTGGCGCAGGCGGAGCTGGTTTTTGAGTATCGCTCCTCCGAGGCGTCCGGACCGGCGGCGGACCGCGAGGAATATCGGGAGGGTTTCTTCCTCTGGCAGGACGCCATCTGGAACAAGATCAATCTGCGCAACGACCGCCAGAGCTACCAGGACGGGCTGTTCCGGATGGACCTCCCCACGTTCGACGAAGTGGCGGTGCGCGAGGCCCTGTTGAACGCGGTTGCGCATCGTGACTACCGTCTTGGCGGCTCTGTCTTCGTTCGACAATATGCCCGCCGCCTGGAAGTGGTCAGTCCGGGCGGCTTCCCTACAGGGATCACCGCCGAAAACATCCTCGATCAGCAGAACCCGCGCAATCGCCGGCTGGCCGAAGCCTTGGCCAAGTGCGGGCTGATCGAGCGGTCCGGGCAGGGGATGAACCTGATCTTCGAGACCGCCATACGCCAGGGGAAGCCGCTGCCAAGCTTCACCGGCACCTCCGCTCACGAGGTGCGGCTCACCCTGGAAGGGATGGTGAAGAGCACCGCCTTTGTGCGCTTCATGGAGCGGCTCGGCGAGGAGACGCTACGGTCGTTTTCCACCTGCGATTTCCTCGCGCTCGACTATCTACACCGGGAACAACCGCTGACCGAGCATCTGAAGGGCCGCCTTCCTGGTCTGATCGAAGCGGGCGCCGTCGAGACAGTCGGACACGGCAAGGGTACCCGTTACCTCCTCTCCCAGCGGCTGTATGCAGCACTTGGGGCAAAAGGGGTGTATACCCGCAAGAAAGGTCTGGATCGAGAGACGAACAAGGCCCTGCTCCTTAAGCATATCAAGGACAATGCGGCTTCCGGTTCCCGCATGGAAGAATTGCGGCAGGTGTTGCCGTCACTTTCTCGAAGCCAGATCCAGGTGCTCCTGCGCGAGCTGGTGAAGGCCCAGGCCGTCCACAGCGTCGGGGCGACCAGGGGAGCACGGTGGTATCCCGGTCCTGAACGAAAAGATTGCAACTAATACGCGGAAATGCGTAATAATTCCAATGACCCCAATGAGGTCAAACGCAATAAGTCATGATATTACAATAAATTATGCGGCGGAATAGATTGCAACCAGGTTGCAATAAGTTGCAATCCTGAGTTTATGGCAGTTGCAAAGGACAGGGTGTCTTTTTGAGGTCTATAACCCAAAACAACGAATAGCGCAGAAAAGGTTTTATCCTTTTTAGCCATAAATCCTTTTATTTCAGTAAGTTCTATAGCCCAAGAAACGAATCTTTGTCCTTTAGAATGTCCTTTAGAAGGGGTTAAAAGATGACCCACTTCACCTTCCTCCAAACGGAATGGCCCGCCATTTTCGAGGCGTCGGCGAAAGCCGAGGCAGCGGTGCATCCCGATCCGCGCACCGCATGTTTCTACGCCCGCCGGGCGCTGGAACTGGTGGTGGCATGGCTTTACAAGCACGACTCTTCTCTGCGGCTCCCCTACCAGGACAATCTGAGCGCGCTGATCCACGAACCGACCTTCAAGGCGTTGGTGGGTGAGGCGATCTTCAACAAGGCAAGGGTGATAACCAGGCTCGGCAACCAGGCGGTCCACAGCCCGAAGCCGATCCAGCAGCTCGACGCCCTGACCTCCGCGCGGGAGCTGTTCCACGTGGGCTATTGGCTGGCCCGCACCTACGGCCGGGAAGCGCGACCGGAACCGGGGCTGGCCTTCAATCCGGAAGCGCTGCCAAAGGCTGCGCCCCTCCCCAGGCAGACCATCGATCAACTGCAACGGCTGGAAACCGAACTGCAGGAGCGGGACGAGAAGCTTTCTGTGCTTCTGGCCGACAGGTCGGCGCTCGACGAGGAACTGAAACGTCTGCGGGCCGAGGTGGCGGAAGCGAAGAAGGCCGCGGCGGCCCAGCCCGACACCCACGACTATTCCGAGGCCGAGACCCGTGATTACTTCATCGACCTGCTGCTGAAGGAAGCCGGCTGGCCGCTTGATCAGGAACGGGACCGGGAGTTTCCGGTCACCGGCATGCCGAACAAGGAAGGGAAGGGCTTTGTCGACTACGTCCTGTGGGGCTATGACGGCAACCCGCTCGCCCTGGTGGAGGCAAAGCGCACCCGCCGCGATCCGCGGGTGGGGCAGCAGCAGGCGAAGCTGTACGCCGATTGCCTGGAAAGGGAGTTCGGTCAACGGCCGGTGATCTTCTACTCCAACGGCTACGAGAATTGGCTCTGGGATGACACCGGCTATCCCCCCCGGCAGGTGCAGGGATTCTACAAGAAAGACGAGCTGGAACTCCTCATCCAGCGGCGCGCAAGCCGGAAATCCCTGGCCCAGGCCGGGATCGACGGCACCATCGTGGAGCGCTACTACCAGACCCGCGCCATCCGCCGCATTGCCGAGGCGTTCGAGCGGGACAACGATCGCAAGTCGCTTCTGGTCATGGCCACGGGTGCGGGAAAGACCCGCACGGTTATTGCCCTCTGCGACCTCCTCATGCGCTGCAACTGGGTCAAGCGCATATTGTTCCTTGCCGACCGGGTGGCGCTGGTCAATCAGGCGGTCGGCGCATTCAAGAGCCATCTCCCCGATGCCGCGCCTGTGAACCTGGTCACCGAGAAGGATGCCGAGGGGCGGGTGTTCGTTTCGACCTATCCGACCATGATGGGGTTGATTGACGAGACCCGCAATGGTCAGCGGCGCTTCGGTGTGGGGCATTTCGACCTGATCGTCATCGATGAGGCCCACCGCTCGGTCTTCCAGAAATACCGGGCCATCTTCGACTACTTTGATTCCCTGCTGGTGGGGCTGACTGCCACCCCGAAGGACGAGGTGGACCGCAACACCTACACCCTGTTCGACCTTGAGAACCGCGTGCCGACCGACGCCTATTCCCTGGATGAGGCAGTGAGTGACCGGTTTCTCGTGCCCGCCAGGGCGGTATCGGTGCCGCTCAAGTTCCAGCGCGAGGGGATCCGGTACGACGACCTCTCGGAAGACGAGAAGGACCAGTGGGACGCCCTGGAATGGGACGAAGAGGGGAACACCCCCGAGCGGGTGGAGGCGGAGGCGGTCAACAAGTGGCTCTTCAACAAGGATACCGTGGACAAGGTGCTGGAGCACCTGATGACCCGCGGCCTGAAGGTCGCTGGGGGCGACCGGCTGGGGAAGACGATCATCTTCGCCAAGAACCAGGCCCACGCCGAGTTCATCGCCGACCGGTTCAACGTCAACTATCCGCGCCACAAGGGGGAGTTTGCCCGCACCATCACCTTCAAGACCGAATACGCCCAGAGCCTCATCGACAACTTCTCCGCCAGGGAGAAGGCGCCCCACATCGCCATCTCGGTGGACATGCTCGACACCGGCATCGACGTGCCGGAGGTGGTGAACCTGGTCTTCTTCAAGCTGGTCCGCTCCAAGACCAAGTTCTGGCAGATGCTGGGACGCGGCACGCGGCTCTGCCCGGACCTGTTCGCACCGGGCGAAGACAAGCGGTTCTTCTACGTCTTCGACTACTGTCAGAACTTGGAGTTTTTCAGCGAGAACCCGGAAACCACCGAAGGTGCGCTGGGGGCGTCACTGGGGAAACGGCTGTTCACAGCGCGGCTGGAGCTGATCGGCGAGCTGGACAAGAAACTGATCACCGGCGGCCAGGCCGGAATGGTCAAGGAGCCGCCGTCTTTGTATGGGGTCGTATTGAGCGATGGCGAGATGCGCCGCGATCTTGCGCATCTTCTGCACGGCGAAGTTGCGGCGATGAATCCGGACAACTTCGTGGTCCGCGCCAAACGACGGCTGGTGGAAAAGTACGCGGCCCCCGAGGCATGGACGACCTTGACCGGCGCGGCCTTCGCCGAACTTTCCCATGAAGTCGCCGGGTTGCCGTCGGAGCTGGAGCCGGAGGCGGAGGAGGCGAAGCGGTTTGACCTGCTGGTGCTGAACCTGCAACTGGCCCTGCTTCGGTCCGAGCCTGCCTTTGAGCGGTTGGCGGAACAGGTGAAGACCATTGCCGGACTGCTGGAAGAGATGGCGAACATCCCGATGGTGCGGGAGCAGATGCCGCTTATTCAGGATGTCCAGACAGACGAGTGGTGGCAGGGTGTTACGGTACCGATGCTGGAGGTGCTCCGCAAGCGGCTACGGGCGCTGGTGAAGCTGATCGAGAAAAAGAACCGCAAGCCGCTGTTTACCGATTTCGAAGACGAGTTGGGGGAAGAAACTGGGATCGAACTCCCAGGGTTCACCGCTGCGGGGGATTTCGAGAAGTTCCGCGCCAAGGCGCGCGTTTTCCTCCGCGAGCATCAGGACCATATCACCATCCACAAGTTGCGGATGAACAAGGTCCTGACCGCGACCGACCTTGTGGAGTTGGAGCGAATGCTCGTACAGAGCGGCATCGGCGACAGTTCGGATATCGTCCGCGCCAAGGAGGAAGCCCACGGGCTCGGCCTGTTCGTGCGGGCGCTGGTGGGGCTCGACCGGGAGGCGGCCAAAGAGGCGCTGGCCGGGTTCCTGGTCGGCAAGACCCTGTCCGCGAACCAGATCGAGTTCGTGAACCTGATCGTGAACCACCTCACCGAGCACGGCGTGATGGATGCCGGGCTCCTCTACGAATCCCCCTTCACCGACATTTCCCCGCAAGGCCCTGACGGGCTTTTTACTTCTCCGGAGATAGACGAGCTAGTGGCGCTTCTCGACGATGTGTACGCCCATGCAGTGGCGTGAGTATCTTGGTGCACTTTTTGGGTACTTATTTGGCGCCTTCCGTCCTGGTTGCCTTTTGGGTTGATAAAACGGCGCCATCAATGGTCATATCCGTACGTACGACGGTTTGGACAGGCAACTGAGCCTCGTCCCCTTGTTCAGAAAGCCACGTATTCGCGCCCTCAGAACTTTCAGCTCATCAGAGGTGATCTCAACCTCATTGGGAACATGCCAGTCCGGAATCATCTGCAGCTCCAGGATAACATGGCCGGCCCGGGCCAAGGCTTTTCTCTTAACATGCTTTGTCTTGTGAGTATCGGTCACCTCGACCCCTATGATGCCGAAGGTTTCGCAGAAGAGATCAGAGTCAAGGGTCAGAACCAGCTGACAATCCACGGCGTATTTGATTCCGGTCTGCTGGTCCTGAACACGCCACTCATCAGAGGCTGATTTGATGCGGAGCAGGAAATCTTTCCCGAACACCCTGATCCGCCAAGTCTGCAGCTTGCACACATAATCCTGTACCAGTTCATGGGCAATGCCCTTGGAACCACTGCCATGGCCGCCTCCGCAACCTCCCAGAAAGGCAAAGCTGGACGATTTTTCCCCTCGGTCCACCGGCACCATGGGCCTCAGCTTGATGATGTCGTAGAAGTGCCTCCCTTCCCATTCCTCCGGAAAATTGCGTCTCAACCGGAGAGCCTCGTGGACGGTGATGATCGGACTGTCAAAATCAGCTGCTTTGTGGGCAAGTAGTTTCATGCTCGTTTCCTTTCGTACAGTTGGGTAGATTGGACAAGATTCTCAAAATGGACTTGCCGTGACAGCATCGCTCTCGATCACAGCCGGCGACAAGAGGCTGATCGCCTTGGCGATGGCGATGTCCAGCATGATCACCTCCTGGCCGTCGAGGTAGCACTCGTTGACCGTGGCACCTCTCTGCTGGAAACATATCTGGAGGAAATGTTTCTTGTTCTTCTGCCGGGCGATGAAGAAAAGCTTTTGCTGGCCCTCTTTTTTGGTTTCATGGCAAAGGAACTTTGCCAGTTCGATCTTGCTCCCTTCCTTGCTGGTCCGCTTCCAGTAGCACTGCATGAAGTAGTTCAACATGGACTTCACAAAGGCGAGCTCGGTCAGATCACCATCAATGGTGAAACCCCAGAAACGGGCTACTACCTTGCCGTTCCTGTCGGCCCGCGACCGGTAATGACCGCCTGAGTCCCGGTAGTCGTGCTGTTTCATCTCGACCGTGGCCTCAATTTTGATCCCATTGAAATCGAACTTAATCATTCCCTTCCATCTCCTTCCATATCTTGACCAGGTAAGACGCAGAGGTCTTGACCTTGCGGGCCCGGGTCAGATAATCGGCTATGGGTCGAAACCCCATGCCTTCAGCCTTCAACTCTTTCACCTCGCCCCAGTGGGCCAGGATCTTCTTCCGAAGCACCGGTGTCCGGCCGCGCTGGATCAATGTGGCCGCTCTCGCCTTGCGCAGGTGGGAGAAATCGTCGTACTGCTCCTTTTCCGCCACCCGGTAGCCTTTCCCTTTCAAGGTGTCCCAGCCGGCCTTGCGGGCCGCCACGATAAAGGCGCAGTACTTGCCGATCCTGCCGGGGAGGTCGGGGCGTTCCTCCTTGATCTGGTAGGCCTTCTTCACCCCATCCTGGAAGATCTCGATGACCTTCTCCTCTGGCAGCGACGCCACCCAGGAGAGGACCTGTTTTCGCTCCCGGTCGGTCAGGCCGGTTATCTGGTTGAGCAGGTCATTCATAAATCACCCTCTCGTGTAGGTCAGGGTCTCCCGCAGCCGGAAATGTGAGGTTTCCAGGGAGGTCTGCTGCAGGGCCTGCTCGTGGCTCAGGCCGTGGCTGATGCATTCCAGGTAGCGTTCCTGGGCGAAGTTGTGTTTGAGGCCGTGACTGCCGCGGCCCGGCGCATACTGCCCGGTTTCCTGCGCGGCCCGGTTGATCGCATCCACGCAGTCGAAGTAGTCGCTTTCCAGTTTGCCATTGCTCTGGATGTACCTTTCCAGCCGCCGGTAGGTCTCGACGGAAACGTAATGCTCCGTTTCCTTCCCTCCCTTTTCCACCGAAGCGACAATGCCCACGGCTCCACCGGTAACCGGATCACTGCCGATGCCGTGCAATCCTTCGCCGGTCAGGGGATTCTTCACCCGGCGGTTGCTCGGCGCCCCCACCCCCTCTGCCCGCAATCCCCCTTCGTATTGCAGTGACGCCTGCAATTGAAAAGTTCCGTCGTGGATTGCCTCGATAAGACGCACCGGGTCGGGATAGGCCCGGGTGTCGAATACCCGGCTCGATTTTCGTAGCAGCTTCCGGCTCCGGGCGTAGAACTCACGACGAAGCGCTTCCGTTTCCAAGGGGTGAACCTCTAAGCCATGCTGCTCAATGTAGTGGTTGACGGCATACTCGAATTTCCCAAGGGCCGAAAGCAGGGTTTCCATGGTCTGCCGTGACCGTTTCCTTTCGACATAGTAAGAAAGCCTCTCTTCGAGATACTCCGCCATCGCGTTTCGCACCGACAGGGTGTCAAGAAGGGTGATAACGCCCATAGTGAGCAGAAATGCCACGAAGCGGTGGGCTTCGTACTTGTAGACCTTCCATGATCCGAAGGATCGAAGCCCCAGGGAGGAGTCCGTTTTCGCCGCCCGAAACGAGCGGATAGCGTGGAATATCGCCTCCACTTGGGAATGGAGTGATCGCGGCCAGCGATGCTTCATGGTTCTTGGTACCTCTGGCCGTTGCCGGCCCGCGTGGTGAGATGACATGCTCTTTTTTCGGCATCGCCATGCCGGCGGTTGCAGCTCCGCCTTCCTGCTCTCTTTCGAGTCTCCTCTATCTGGACTGGGAGATCTTCGGACCTTGTCCGATATCTGCCGACTGTCCGTTGTCTGCTGTGAACCGAGACTCGATTGTGATTCACGCCAGACAGGTCCTCGATTGTGCTGCTCCGGGAAACGCCTCGCCACTGCGTCCTGGACTCAGGGGCCGATACCTGGTCCGCCACATAATGGTATCCGGTGCAACGTGCGATCACGCGAGGGGGAGGTGCCGCTTACCTCGATCATGAAAGGGCTCTGCTTAGGTTGGCCAATCCCGTGGGTGGTGTCCGGCCAGGCCAATGGGCGCGACGGCTCTGAGTACACCTGGCAATGATGCTACATAACTCTATGATCAAAACAGCTTCCAACTGTTTTGTTTGTTTCCTGTAAGTCCGCAACACGTTGACAGCATTGCTGTTTGTTCTCAATCACGGAAGGAAGGGGATCTCGTTTGTGCCCATTCGTGAACACCGTTCCCATGCCATGGATTTCGCTATCGCAGTGATCGCCACCTCCGGCCATTTAATGCCGGGGCTCATCGAGGCGAGGGCCGCGGTGCGAAAGTTTTCCCGGTCGGCATCGGACAGGGAAGCCCAAAAGGACTCTTTCGCCTCCACATCTTTCTCCATCGCGGCCTTCTCCGCTTCTTCCGCCTTCTTCCTTGCACTTCGCAATTCTTCAGCCTTCGCCGCCTTGGCCTTCCGTTCTTCAGGAGTCTGATACCAGGAAGGCACGATAAGGGAGTCGCACAGGGAGTGTAGGTAACCAGCCGGGTTACGGATCTCCTTGGGCTCCCTTCGCCACGTCTCGGTGGCAACATCGCCAACCAGCGTCATCCGCTCAATGCCGTGCCGCCTTAGCAGGACCTGCAGCTCCGGGTCCGAGATTTCAGACAAGGGCGTTCCGGACAACAACAAGCGGACAAGTTCTGTTGTTGTTTCTTCCTCTCTTGTCTGAATCTCTTTGGGTGTCACAGCCGGCACTACCTGGTGTCGCGGATGACACTGGGGAGTGGTGTCATTGGTGACACTACCCTTGGCGCCGTTCTTGCCACCGGAGGGTGGCGAGCCGTCCTCGGAGAAAATCGTGTGCCAGAGGAAGACGTAGGAGTTGGAGCAATGACTTCCGTCATCCCGCCGCCGGGCAACTGCCCGAATCAAGCCGAAATCCTCCAGTTCTCTTATCGCCCGGATTGCCTGCCGGCGTTCGATGCCGACCTCCTGGCCGAGGGTGCTGTAGCTCGGGAATGCCTCCCCGTCCGCTCCGGCATACTGGCAAAGCCGGCCGAAGAGCAGTTTTGCCGTTGCCGACAGCTCCCGGCACTTCAGGATCGCATTCGGGATAAAACTCCCGTTGAACATGCGCCAGGGATTATAGATTTCGCCGTTTGCGGGCATCTATCTCTCTTCACGCCTCTGTCGTACCCAGACTGACTGGCTCCGCGGCGCGGATTTCTTCTGATCAATGATGCGGGGATTACCACGCGCGTGTACCCCTCTATATATAAATTCTGCAGGGGGGAAGTATCCGGGCGATTTTTCTCCCCCCTTACTATGAATATCTTGCAGGGGGGAAGCGGTTTTACGGCTTTTCAAAAAAATTTTTCACAGACGCAACAGGACTTACATCTCCCATATGAATAATCACGAGGGGGGGAAGGTTCATGGACGTATACCCCTCATATACACAATCTATGAGGGGGGCAGGTCGCGGGTGGGGCTAGGCTCGTTGAAATTTAGCCGTGATTATGAGGGGAGGGCAGGCAACGCCTGCCCCCGCAGGATTGGGAGAGTGTCAGAGGGGGGATTATACGGACTTTACTTTGATGGTGCTGCGCAGGTGATGCGCCCAGAGTATCAGCCAGCGGCGCTTTTCCCGGTCGTAACGGTGCCGGTTGTAGACGCTGATGATGCCCTTTTTCTTGTGATTCAGTACCTCGTCAATCACCTCGTCCGGGCATCCGAGCCGGGCAAGGCCGGTCGCCATGGTACGGCGAAGATCGTGCGGGGTCCAGCGGGGGAGCCCGAAGTAGTCGTTATCGGTGAGGTTATGCGAAAGAGTGGAAGGCCTCATGCTGCCGTCAGCACCTATCCCCCTGCCGCGCCCCCGCGCCGGGAAAACGTGGTCGTAATCATCTGCCGGCAACGCCAACAGCGACTTTGACAGGCCGGTGAGATAGACGCGGTTCTCCCGGTCATTCTTCTTGGCGCGCTCCGGCGGTATCGTCCACCACCGCCCGTAGATCTCATCCCGGTGGATTCCGGTCACCTCGCCGGGCCGCTGGCCGGTGGTCAGTATCAGCAGAGTTGCCCGTCCGATTTCGCCATCGTTCAGCGCGGCCCATACCTTCCTGACCTCATCGTCGCTCAATATCCGTTTCCGGGCTTTCGGCGCCGTCACCGGTACGGCCCGGCCGGCGCCGGCAAACGGATTCAGCTCCACCAGTTCCCGGGCCAGGGCAAACGAATACATTGACCGAGCGGTCTTGATGACGTTTCTGGCCTGTCCGGGCGCTCTCCGCGCTACTGTCTCGACCAGGGCGATGGCGTCCTTCCTCCGGATCTCCGCCGCCGGCAGATCTCCGATCACGGGCACAACATCCTTGTCCAGGGTCCGCTCCTGCTGCACAACAGACCTTTCCACCAAATGGCTCTTGATATGTTTCACATAGAGCGCCTTCAGCCCGGATACGGTGAGCACCTCCGGCTTTGCCGGTTCGGGCTGGGGTTCCGGTGGCGGGGTCTGGGGATCGATGCCGTTTGCGAGCAGTTTCGCCGCAGCGAGGTATTTTTCATGGGCATCGGCAAGGGAGACATGGGGATAGTTCCCCAGATTCAGTTGCCTCCGTGTACCATTGATCGTGTAAATGTACAGGAAGGTCTTGACCCCGGACGGCAGGACCCGCAAAGCAAAACCCCTTTGCTCCCGTACGTAGTATTGCTTCTCTTTTGGCTTGAGACTCTTCAGGTAACGGTCAGTGAAAGTCATTGTGCAACCTCCATGCAACCTCTAACTGCTTGGCAAAGGCATATACATTTTTTCACACTCCGAAACAAAAATAAACCATATTACCTTACAAGTCAACATGTTATAAAATGAGGTTGCTACAGAGAGAAACATTAGGATACGTCATGAAATGAATTTTATAGGACTGAAAATCCTCGTGTCGGCGGTTCGATTCCGTCTCTGGGCACCATGAAAAAACTTAAGAAGTACAGATAGATAGCAAAAGGCTCCCGATGCCGACCGGGGGCCTTTTGCTTTTGGAGTAACCTTTCGAGTAACCAGAGTAACCGGTTTAAAAGGTTACTCTCGACTTTTTCTATGATTCAGAATGAAAGGTCGCTTTCGCCTCCCTTCAGCATCGCGCCTTCCAGGGGGAGTTGTAAAAAACCTTGTTTTTGACACAAAAAATATATATTATTTGTGGCAAAACTGTATGGGAAAACATGCACAATCCATAGACTCCTTGATTCTGGAGCGCATTTACAGCCACGGGCCGGGGTGGGTCTTCACACCGAGCCATTTTACCGACCTGGGAAGCCGAACCGCTGTGGCGTCTGCACTGAAGCGCCACAAACAGGCCGGCGCGATCCGCCAGATCGCCCGCGGCCTGTATGAAATTCCGCGTCAGGATCAGTTCATCGGCCAGCTCTCCCCTTCGGTTGACGCCATTGTCGAGGCATTGCAGGGGCGCGATGCAATACGCCTGCAACCGTCCGGCGGCTATGCGGCCAACCTGCTGGGGCTGTCGGAGCAGGTGCCGATGAAGATCGTCTTTCTTACCGATGGACCGGCACGACGGGTTCAACTCGGCAAGCAGCTCATCCTGCTCAAGCACACAACCCCTCGGGCCATGGCCACTGCCGGCCGGGTAAGCGGCCTGGTCATTCAGGCCCTGCGCCACATCGGCCAGCGCCATGTTGACGACACGCTGGTGGCCCGGCTGCGAAAGCGCCTTTCCGACGACGACAAGCAGCAGTTGCTTCAAGATATCCGCTATGCCCCGGCTTGGATCGCCGCCATCATGCGCCAGGTCGCCGAACCGTAAAAGGACTGAGAGATGAACACATTCCTGCACCTCCCGGCAGAACGTCGGCGCCTCCTGTGCGAAGAGGCTCAATCGCGGCTCGGCCTGGCGCCTTCCAGCATCGAGAAAGATTTCTGGGTCTGCTGGACGCTACGGGAGCTTTTCAGCCTGCCGGTGTGGGGCGAACAGCTGACCTTTAAAGGCGGTACCTCCTTGTCCAAGGGATGGAAGCTGATCTCCCGCTTCTCCGAAGACATCGATGTGGTCATTGACCGTGGCTTCCTCGGTTTCGGCGGTGAGGACCTTGGGAGCAAACGGCAGAAAAGACTCCTCAAGGAATGCAGCCGGCGTATCCAGGAAGAGCTGCGGCCGGCACTGGAAGAGCTTCTCCGTAAAGCCCTGCCCGCTGATCTGGCTTGGGACTTAATACCGGCGGACGAAACGGAAGACCCCGACTTGCAAACCCTCCTCTTCCATTATCCTGCCGTCTTTGCCGACAGCCTCGCCTATGTGCGGCCGGTGGTCAAAATCGAGCTCGGCGCCCGTTCTGACACAGAGCCGGTCGAGACCCCCGCCATTCAGCCTTACCTGGCAGAGGCATTCCCCGACCTGCTAAAGGAAAGCACCTTCCCCATCCGCACCGTGGCGGCCCGCCGAACATTCTGGGAAAAGGCGATGCTCTTGCACGAGGAGACATTCCGGCCGGCTGACAAAAAGCGAAAGGCCAGGCTCTCCCGCCACTACTATGACCTCTGGTGTCTGATCCGGAAAGGGATCGCGACGCAGGCCATGGCCGATCCCGACCTGTTCGAGCAGGTGGCCCGGCATCGCCAGATGTTCTTTAAGCAAAGATTATTCCTATTAAACATCCACAAGTTACAACAACGGTTAGAACTCGTCCCTGCCATAAAAAATAAGGGGGTTGCGCCACTGCGTAACCCCCTTTTCGTTTTTCGCTGGCGCAGAACGACGTCGGCTTACCCAGCGCTTTTCCGCAGATACTCCACCAGGAGCCGAACCCCCACCCCCGTGGCCCCCTTGGGGAGGTAGGGGCGCCCTTTCTCCTCCCATGCCGTGCCGGCGATGTCGAGGTGGACCCACTTCGCCTTCCCCGCGAACTGCTTGAGGAACCACGCCGCCGAGATGGTGCCGGCGTGGGGACCGCCCGCGTTCTTCAGGTCGGCCACGTCGCTCTTCATCAGCTCGCCGTACTCGTCCCAGAGGGGGAGTTCCCAGAGCCGCTCGCCGCTCGCCTCCCCGGCCGTCTTCAATCCCTTGATCAGGGCGGGGTCGTTCCC
>JAJZTK010000214.1 GCA_021849045.1 Deltaproteobacteria bacterium
CCCCTCCACATCGGCATCACCGAGGCGGGAACGATCTTTTCCGGCACCATCAAGTCTTCCGTTGGTCTCGGCATCCTCCTGGCCGACGGGATTGGTGATACCCTCCGGGTGTCCCTGACCGGTGATCCCGAAGACGAGGTGCGGGTCGGATACGAAATCCTCAAGGCCCTCGGGCTTCGGCAACGGGGAATCAATTTTGTATCCTGCCCCACCTGCGGGCGGTGCCAGATCGATCTGATCCGGGTCGCACAAGAGGTCGAGAAACGGCTGCAGAACCTGGAGGCCACGTTCACCGTGGCGGTCATGGGGTGTGTGGTGAACGGCCCCGGCGAGGCCAGGGAGGCGGATTTCGGCATTGCCGGCGGTCGCGGCGAAGGGCTGTTGTTCCGCCATGGCGAGATCGTCCGCAAGGTGCCCGAGGTCGAACTGGCCGATGCCCTGGTTGAAGAGGTACTTAAGGCCGCACAGGCAGCTGGAGGTTCCGAGCCCTGAGCCCCGAACCCCGATTCAATCTGATATAGAGGTTTTTCAATGCGATACAGTCAATACTTCATCCCGACCGTCAAGGAAACCCCGGCCGATGCCGAGGTCATCTCTCACCAGCTGATGCTGAGGGCCGGCATGGTCCGGAAGCTGGCGGCCGGTATTTACAACTATCTTCCCCTTGGGCTTCGCTCCATCCGCAAGGTGGAACAGATCGTCCGCGAGGAGATGAACCGGGTCGGCGCCATCGAGCTGCTGATGCCGTCGGTCCAGCCTGCCGAGCTGTGGCAGGAGTCGGGCCGGTGGGCGTTCTACGGCAAGGAGCTGCTCCGCTTCAAGGATCGGAAGGACGGCGAGTTCTGTCTCGGACCGACCCACGAAGAGGTGGTGACCGACCTGGTGCGCCGAGAGGTCAAGAGCTACCGCCAACTCCCCCTGAATCTCTATCAGATCCAGACCAAATTCCGGGATGAGATCCGTCCGCGCTTCGGCCTGATGCGGGGGCGTGAGTTCATCATGAAGGATGCCTATTCGTTCGACGTGGACGAGCAGGCGGCCGATCTGTCGTATGACAAGATGTACCAGGCCTACCGGCGCATCTTCTCCCGCTGCGGTCTGAACTACCGTGCTGTTGAAGCTGATACCGGCTCCATCGGCGGCTCCTACTCCCACGAATTCATGGTGCTGGCAGATTCCGGCGAGGATGCCATTGTCTCCTGCAGTGCCTGCGAGTATGCGGCCAACGTGGAGAAGGCGGAAGCGCGCCTTGCCGCCGGACCGGCAGGGACCGGGCTGCAACCGCTTCAGAAGGTGGCAACGCCGAACATGAAGACCATTAGCGATGTGGCCGGTTTCCTCGGCCTGCCCGAGCAGGAGACCATCAAGACCATGGTCTACACCGACGGTGAAGGTCAGGTAGCCATGGCCCTGGTCAGGGGCGATCATGAACTGAACGAGATCAAGCTGAAGAATGCCCTTGGCTGGATCGAGATCCAGATGGCGAGCGAGGAGGAGATCCTGCGCATTACCGGCTCACCGGTTGGTTTCCTCGGGCCGATCGGTCTGAAGCAGCAGGTGCCGCTGATAGCCGATCTGACCATCGAAGGGATGGTCAATAGCGTCATCGGCGCCAACGAAAAGGATATGCACTTTACCGGCGCCACTCCCGGCCGCGATTTCAGTGTGACCCGTTATGTTGATATCCGCACCGTTACCGCCGGCGACCAGTGTCCCCGCTGTGCGGACGGTTTGCTGGAGGTTTGGCGCGGGATCGAGGTGGGCCACGTCTTCAAGCTCGGGGTCAAGTATTCCAAGGCACTGAACGCCACCTATCTCGATGCGGACGGCAAGGAGCAGGTCATCTTCATGGGGTGCTACGGCATCGGCATCGGTCGGACCGTTGCTGCCTGCATCGAGCAGAATCACGATGCTAACGGTATAATTTTCCCGATCCCCATTGCGTCGTTCCACTGCATTGTCTCTTCGGTAAATCCCAAAGAGGATGTTGTCAGGACTACGGCCGAGGATATATACAACAGGCTTGCCGCAGCCGGGGTGGAAGTCCTGCTGGACGACCGGGACGAGCGGCCCGGTGTCAAGTTCAAGGATGCGGACCTGGTTGGCATCCCCTTAAGGATTGTGGTGGGGAGCAAAAATCTGGTGGACGGCAAGGTGGAGCTGAAAGAACGGCGCAGCGGCACTGTTGAACTCCTTTCCATTGAGGATGCAGTGGCAAAGGTGCGGACGACCGTTGCTGCGGCATTGAATTATTAGCGAGGTTGTTTGTGACCAGAGAACAGGCCAGAGAAAAGATCATCTTCGCCCTTGACGTCAACGAGTTCAGCGACGTTGAACGATGGGCTTCCCTCATAGCCGGCCGGGTCGGGATGTTCAAGGTCGGCAAGCAGCTCTTCACCTCCTGCGGTCCGGCGGCAGTCCGTCTGATCCAGAAGCACGGGGGAGAGGTGTTTCTCGATCTGAAATATCACGACATCCCCAATACCGTTGCCATGGCCTCTCTGGAGGCTGCCCGCATGGGGGTGAAGCTCCTAAATCTCCATGCCCTTGGCGGCTACGAGATGATGGCAAAGACCATGGAGACCCTTGTTGGCGAGTTCAAGGGACGAGAACGGGCCAAGGTCCTGGCGGTGACGATCCTCACGTCGTCGACCGAGGAGACCCTGCGTGGCGTTGGCATCGAACTGCCGGTACCGGAGATGGTGGTCCGCCTTGCCACGCTGGCCCAAAAGGCCGGCATTGACGGTGTCGTTGCGTCTCCCCATGAGGTTGCGCTCATCCGTGAAGCCTGTGGCCCGGAGTTCCTGATCGTTACTCCCGGTGTCAGGCCGGCCTTTGCCGCGGCGGACGATCAGAAGCGGATCATGACGCCGGTTGAGGCGGTCAGGGCCGGGGCCGACTATCTGGTGATCGGTCGCCCCATCAGCGCGGCCCCTGATCCGGTAATAGCGGCTGAGGCGATTCTGACCGAGATCGTAGAAGGTGCGGAGGTAGGTAGATAAATGGGCGAAGGACACAAGGACGAGATCGTTTACGGGATCAACCCGGTCAGGGAGGCCCTTCGCAGCAAGCGAAGGGCCTTTGAGCTTTTTATTGCCGAGCAGGCCGGAGAGCAGCGGTTGGCCCGGATTGTCGCCCTGGCTGAGGAAGCCGGCGTGTCGGTCCGTCGCCGCCAACGGCAGGACCTGGCCCGTCTCTGTGGTTCCGAGCACCATCAGGGGGTAGTGCTGCGCACCGAGGCATTCCGGTATGCCGCCTTTGAGGAAATCCTGGCCGCCTGCCGCGAGCATGCCGGTAACGCGGGGCTTATCCTGCTGCTTGACGGTATTCAGGATCCGCACAACCTGGGGGCGCTGGTCAGGACCGCCGCTTGTGCCGGGGCACAGGGGGTCATCATTCCCCGGGATCGGGCCGTGGGGGTGACGCCTGCTGCCGAAAAGGCGGCTGCCGGGGCCACCGCAACCGTACCGATAGCCCAGGTGACCAATGTCGTCCACGCCATCGACGAACTTAAACATGCCGGATTCTGGGTCTTCGGTGCGACAGCGACGGCAGAGTCGTCGCTGTACGATCAGGATCTGACCGGCAACGTCGTTCTGGTTGTCGGCAGCGAAGGGGAGGGGATCAGACCGCTGGTGCAGCAGCATTGTGATGTGCTGTATGCCATTCCGCTTCTGGGTGGCGTGGCCTCACTGAATGCCTCGGTTGCCGGTGGTATCAGCCTGTTCGAGGCTGTCCGCCAGCGGGTGTCTTCTGCCCGCAAGTGACACTCCCGGTCCCGCGTGCTTGCGGGACTCCGCCCATTTGTTCCTACGGTTCTCCCTGCCCACCCGCTGTTTCACTAAAGACCGCTTTCAGCCCTTTGTCCAGCGTCGGATAGCGGAGTGTTACGTCAAGTCGTTCCAGCATCTTCCGGTTGTCCATGCGGCGCGATTCGGTCATGTAGGAAAACATGAGCGGAGTCATGACCCCTCTCGCCTCTGCCAGCGATACCTGCGGCGCACGCTGAACCCCCATCATATCGGCAATGGCGTTGAAGTATGCGGTCATGGTACTCGATTCCCCATCGCTCACATTGAAGATCTCGCCATGTTCTCCCCTGAGGAGGGCCGCAAGACAGACCGATGCCAGGTCGTCGGCGTGGATTCTGTTGGTGAGAGGGGCTTCCTGTTCGTTGAGAAGGGGGTGGCGGCACAGGATCTTGTCCATGGGGATGCGGCCGGGACCATAGATGCCGGTGACCCGAAGTATGACGATCGCCACGCCGTGCTCGGCGCCCCAGCGCAGGAAGGTCTGCTCGGCTGCCAGACGCCTTTTCGCCCTGGCCGTTTGCGGGTTGGGTACGGTCTCCTCGGTAACAAGTGTCTCGCCGCAGTCGCCATAGACGCCACTGGTGCTGAGGTAGACCAGTTTTGCCGGTTTTGAAGTTGCTGCCAGAGCGGCACAGAAATTTTCCGCCCGCGGATCGCTGATGCCGCCCCCGGGAGGGGGGACGCAGTAGAGCGTCAGAGAACCTGACAGGTCGAGTTTTCGCAGTGACTCGGGTTCGTCCAGATTGCCGGGCACCACTTGGACCCCCTCGCGGGTCAGGCGTTCGGCATGGTCTGCCGAACGAACCAGGCCGGTAGACTCGATACCTTGCTGCATGGCCATTCTGGCTGTTCTCAAGCCGATATCGCCGCAGCCGATCACGAACAGTTTCTGCATGCTTTTTCTCCACGTATGGTCATCTGATGCAGATGATTCTTACCCCACCCGAAAACATTTGTCCATTATCGAATGCAAAAGGCCCGGTGCAGGAACACCGGGCCTTTTGCATTCGATAATGGATATAAAGCAGCAGTGTCCGGTTAGAAAGTTGCATTAACCGGTTTGTTCTTTAAAAACTTAAAATAATCAGCTAATTGCTGCATTTTTTGCTTGACATTCAGTAAGAAGCGGCGCGGGCGGTCTTCGTAACTATC
>JAJZTK010000052.1 GCA_021849045.1 Deltaproteobacteria bacterium
AATTCGCACGATTGAGTGGCCCTGACGGAAGATGGTCGACTTTTCCGGATCGATCCCAAAGGCAAGCCAATCCAGGACCATCTCCCGGATGCTGTCCCGAATTCCTTCCGTACTCGCATATTCGGTGGTCAACGAATGCCAGTCTGCAACGAAAAAGAAACAGTCGTAGTTGTGCTGCAACTCCAGCCAGTTGGCCAGAACGCCGTGGAAGTGGCCCAGGTGGAGTTTCCCGGTGGGGCGCATGCCGCTGACAATCCGCATGTTCTGCATGAAAAAACTCCTTATCGCATCAGGAAGTGGGTAACACTGAAAACGAGCTTGCTTTGGGGACCGGCCAGGAGACCGATCGCCATGTTGAGTACCGGCGAGATGACCGTGTTGAAGATATTGGTGAAAAAGACCAGGACAATGATGATGATCATGCCGTACGGCTCGATCCGCGCCAGGTTCGCCGCCTGCCGATAGGGAAGAAGGCCCACCATCACCCGGCCGCCATCCAGGGGCGGCAGGGGAATAAGGTTGAAAATCGCCAGGAGCAGGTTGATGTACACCGAAAACGCCAGCATCAGGACAACCGGGTCGATGACCAACGGAATGAGGGAGGAATCGGGCAGTGCCTCGGTAGCGGCAACAATGCCGCGCATGGCAAAGGCCGACAGGGTTGCCAGGACGAAGTTGGTAACCGGTCCTGCACCGGCCACCCAGATCATGTCCGACTTGGGATGGCGAAGATTGCCGAAGTTCACCGGCACCGGCTTGGCCCAGCCGATGCCGACAATAAACACCATCAGAGTACCGAAGATATCCAGGTGTTTCAGGGGATTGAGGGTCAGGCGCCCCATGGAGCGGGCGGTATTATCGCCGAACCGGTCGGCCATGAATCCGTGGGAGACCTCATGACAGGTGATGGCCATGAGACCTGGCACCAGCATGATGGAGAGTTTGAGAAAAAAATTATCCATGGGGAATGGGGGCTCCTGTCGAACCTGTCGTTTCTAGCAGATAACCCGTGCAAAGTCAACGACACCCCCTTTTGGGTAGTGCGCCACTTTCAGCTAAGAATTTTTCATGACGCAAGTTAATCAGGATTGCCGGTAATAGGTAAACAGCGTTCCGACTCCACCCCTCCGGTCAAGAACCTATTGGGAATTACAGCTACAACTGCAGGAACACGACATGCCGGCAGCCTTGCCAAAGGCTTCCCGCCCCTCTTTCCAGCTGAGCCAGGAGATCAGCAGTGCGCCCAGGGCGTCGAGGCTGCCGATTCCGGTCAGTTGAAAGCCAACGCTTGCCACCAACAGGACAAACGAGAGGTACATGCACGCCTTCGAGCAGGCTGCATCGGCCAGCATGGCCGGAGAGTTCAAGGCCGTGCCGACTCTGGTCTTGTGGTGAATCAGTAACCACATGAACGAAATAGACACCAACGAGACGACGACGCCCCAGAACGTCGTTGCCGGACGATGCTGCAACACCAAGTTCAGGATCGCCGTGGCAACCAGACCGGCTGTCAGGAGGTAGAAGGCACCGCCGGTGATCCTAAGTGCCCGCTGCTCGAACGCATCCCTTGTTTCATCACTGTTCTGCCTGATGCGGCGGATCATGTGCCAGACGCCGACCGCCGAAATAACCTCGATGAAGGAATCCACCCCGAAACCGAACAGCGCCAGTGTCTCGTCGGCGGCTCCCAGTGCCATGGACACGACCCCCTCCACTACGTTGTAGCCAATGGTAAGCAGTGCCAGAAAATTGGCCCGGACCAGAAGCTTGTCACGTTCGATCTGTCCCATATCAGGCAGCTCCCTTCCGGTACCAAAGGGATGCCACCATCCCGTATATGCAGTTAAGACCGATCACGACAATCGGCGTGACAGCGCCGAAGCCAAGCCCCAGCACGCCTTTGCCCATCCCCGGCAGCACCAGGAAGAGCATCATGGCTGAAGGGAGAAGACTGACGAGGCAACCGCGCAGGATAAATTTGTCCCGCACGAGCGGCAACAGCAGCAAGAGCATCCAGATACCGCCCCAAATTATCCGCTGGTAGAGCCAGGGGGCAGTGAACTCAGGCTTCATGGACAGGCCGATCAGGTCGCTGATGCCAGCCCTCCCCATGAACCAGATATTGAAACTGTCGACAAAACCGCCCACTGCTCCGCCGGCAAAGGCGGCACTGATTTTTCGGATCATATGGACACTCCTTGTGACACGATATGGTTGATACTCTCCATAAGCAGGTTCCTCACATGGCTATCGTCCAGCGAATAGTAGACGATCCTGCCATCCTTCCGGTACTTGACCACCCTCAGGGAGCGAAGCAACCGTAATTGGTGGGAGATCGCCGACTTGGTGGTCCCCAGGAGACTGGCAATGTCGCAGACGCAGAGCTCTTCAAGGGAAAGGGCATGAAGGATACGAACCCTGGTGGGGTCACCGAGCAGCCGGAAGGTTTCGGCCAACCGGAGCAGGATTCCCTCTGGAGGCATGGCATTCCTGACAGCGGCAACCTTTGCCTCATTAATCAGGTTGACAGTGCAGACAACACTTTCTGGCATCAATATTCTCCATTGTTGAGCAACCATTCAACTGTCAATAACTTAATCTTCGATACTGCATCAGTCAAGCACGATCAACCGATACACCCCGTTATCTTTGAACGAACAGTGAAACTAAAACCATTATGGAACCAAGAGTCACTGACCGATAATGGCCGGCAGAGTAATATTGAAGGAGGCAAAACGGATTTTTTATGCTAAATCTTTCACCATGCATCTCGACTGGAACGATATTGACACAGTCCTCCTGGACATGGACGGCACGCTCCTGGATCGTCACTTTGACGATCACTTCTGGCTGGAGCATGTCCCCAGGACCTATGCCACGAAGCACTCCCTCCCGCTTGCCGATGCCAAGGAACAGCTGTATGCCCTCTTCCGCTCCCAGGAAAACACCCTGAACTGGACTGACCTGGACTACTGGTCCGACCGCCTTGGTCTTGACATCCCCTTGCTCAAAAGGGAAGTGGACCACCTCATAGCGGTCCACCCCTTTGTCGTTGAATTTCTCCTTTATCTTCGCCATCATGGCAAACAGGTCCATCTGGTTACCAACGCCCACAGTAAAACCCTGGCCCTGAAGATGCGCACAACCCGCCTTGGCCCCTACTTCACCAGCATCGTTTCGGCCCATGAAGTGGGACTTCCCAAAGAGGACCTTGCCTTCTGGGGAGCCCTGCAGAAAATGATCCCGTATCAGCCCGAACGCACCCTCCTGGGTGAGGACAGTGAACGGAACCTCTTCACCGCCCAACAGTTCGGCATCCGTTACCTGGTCTACGTCAGCCGTTTCAGTTCAAGTGTTCCGCCCAAGCCTTCTCCCACCTACAACTCCATTCATCATTTCGGCGAATTGATCCCGGCGCCGAACAGTTCGTCCGTCGCCATCCGGCCACTTTGACTTATTGCCCATAACCTGTTATTTTATAAGCATAAAGATTCTATTTATCCAACAAAAGGAGGGCGATTTCACGGGAGGATGTATGGAATACCTTATAATCATATTCGTGAGCGCTGCAATCGCGCACGTTGTCCAGCTCTTCTGTTATTTAGACTACCTGAAAACCATCACACATGATCGGCCCCCCCATGTAGGATCGGGGATGGAGCTTCATGGTCAAGCTTGACAATGCCAAAACCACAGCAGCACGAAAAAAGGCAGGGTGCGTTACACGCCCTGCCTTTTTGTTACATGGTTCTACCCAAGTCAGTCCAGATTGTCCTCTATCCTGATCAGCTTGGTCTGCTCCCTTATAACGTCAAAGGAGTCGATCTCCGCCAGGGCCATCCGTACGTCCTGTTCGCGGGCCTCATGGGTCATGATCACGATCGGTACCGTCTCGCTGGAACTTCTGGCGGTCTGGATCATCGATTCTATGCTGATGTTGTGTGTGCCCAGGGCACCGGCAATCCTGGCCAGGACCCCGGGGCGGTCGGCAGCGCTGAACCGCAGATAGTATTTGCTGACCGACTCGCCAATCGGCTTGATTGCCAGGGTTTTTACCGACATTTCGTGGAAACCGCGGGATGCCACCCGTTGGCCGATGCCGGCCATGATATTCCGGCCGATGTCAATCAGGTCTCCCACAATGGCACTCGCTGTCGGTTCCATCCCGGCACCACGGCCATAGAGCATGACCGGACCGACAAAATCACCTGCCAGGCGGATGGCATTGAAAACGCCGTCAACATCGGCAAGCGGATAGTTCAGCGGGATCATGGTCGGATGGACCCGCGCCTCGATCCGGTCACCGTCACGCTTGCCAATGGCAAGCAGCTTGATCTTGTAACCAAATTCCCGGGCAAAATTGACATCGATGGCGGAAATACCCGTGATCCCCTCGGTATGGATATCGGCGAATTTCACCCTGGTACCGAAACAGAGGGAAACCAGCAGGGCCAGCTTGTGCGCCGTATCAACACCCTCGATATCGAAGGTGGGATCGGCTTCGGCATACCCCAACTCCTGGGCCGTCTTCAGGACATCGGCAAAATCTGCGCCTTCCCTGGTCATCCTGGTCAGGATGTAGTTACAGGTACCGTTGAGAATCCCCAGGACCGTGCTGAAATTATTGGCCGCCATGTTCCCCTTGATGGCGGAAAGGACGGGAATACCGCCACCAACAGCCGCCTCGTAGAGGACCTCAACACCCTTTTCTGCCGCAGCCTGATAGATCTCCTCGCCATGGACTGCCAGGAGCGCCTTGTTGGCGGTAACGATATGCTTGCCGTTGGCAATGGCCTTCAGGACAAAACTCCGGGCCGGTTCGTAGCCGCCGATCAGCTCGATGACCACGTCGATGTCGGGATCGTTCAGCAGTTCGTTGGCATTGGTAGTAAGCACACCGTCCGGTACGCTTACCCCACGATCGGTGGTAATGTCCAGATCGGCGATCTTTTTCAACGTCAGACTGGCGCCGAGCTTTTCTTCGATCAGGGAGCCGTTCTTCTGCAGCAGCTTGACAACACCGGTACCGATGGTACCGAATCCGATAAGCCCCAGGGTGATCTGCTTCATTGTTCCTCGCACGTTACGGTGATGGTTGACCGGCAACAGCCTTCTCACCGGCGAACTGGTCAAGTATGCCGTTGATGAAGGCCGGGGAATCCTCGGTCCCGAACTTCTTGGCAATTTCGATGGCCTCGTTGATGGTCACGTTGGCAGGGATGTCGGGACGGAAAAGCAGCTCGAACACGGCCAGCCGCAGGATATTCAGGTCTATCCGGGCCATCCTCGGCACGGTCCAGTTGGTGGACTTTTCCTCAATGGCGGCATCGAGCTCCGCCTTGTGTTCGGCAACGCCAACAACCAGCTCTTCGGCAAAGGCTTGTGAAGCCTCCGAGCCGCGGGCGCCCTCCCGGAAATGGCGAATCGCCTGCGGCACCGTTACCGGGTTCAGTTCCATACCATAGAGAATCTGGAGGGCCTGCTCCCGCCCTTCGCGGCGCGCACCCACCTAAACCACCTTGAGCAGGTTGGCGGTCTCTATGGCGGTCATGGCAGCGTCAAACCCCTTGTTCCCGGCCTTGGTGCCGGCCCGCTCAACGGCCTGTTCGATGCTGTCCGTGGTGAGTACGCCAAACGCAACCGGCACCCCGGTCTTGAGCGACACCTGCGCGACCCCCTTGGATACTTCTGAAGCCACATAGTCGAAATGGGGAGTAGACCCGCGGATCACCGCCCCGAGGCAGATAATGGCATCGTACTTCCCGGCCACCGCCAGTTTTTGCGCCACCAGGGGAATCTCAAAGGCACCGGGCACGCGCACAACGGCAATGTCGCCGTCAGCAGCGCCGTGACGAATAAGGGCATCGAGGGCACCTTCCAGGAGACGTTCGGCAATGAAGCCGTTGAAACGGCTGACGACTATACCGACGCGCAGGCCGGTGGCATCTAGTTTTGCATCATGGAATACGGGCATAATCCCTCCAACCTTGAGTGTATTTAAATATTTTCGCCAGGCGTTTCACTGACGTCCACGTTCTGGAGCAGGTGCCCCATCTTGTCGCGCTTCGTCTGCAGATAGCGCAGATTGCAGCTGTTGGGCTGCACCTCGATCTGCACCCGGTCCACGATGTTGATGCCGTAACCTTCCAGACCGATCACCTTTTTCGGGTTGTTGGTCAAGAGACGGATATTCTTCAGACCGAGGTTCACGAGGATCTGGGCGCCGATGCCGTAATCGCGCAGATCGGCCTTGAAACCGAGTTCCAGGTTGGCCTCCACGGTGTCCTTTCCCTCATCCTGGAGCACGTAGGCCTTCAGCTTGTTCACCAGACCGATGCCACGCCCTTCCTGACGCATGTAGAGGATGACGCCTTTCCCCTCACGCTCGATCATGGCCATGGCACTCTGCAACTGCTCACCGCAGTCACAGCGGCAGCTGCCGAAGACATCGCCGGTCAGACACTCGGAGTGCACCCGCACCAACACCGGCTCGTCACCGGCAACATCACCCTTGACCAGGGCGATATGCTCCAGGTTGTCCACCTGGTTGTCAAAGGCAATCGCCTTGAAATCACCGCCGTACAGTGTCGGCATGGTCGCTTCGACAGACCGCTGCACCAGGGTTTCGGTACGCATCCGGTAAGCAACCAGGTCGGCTACGGTGCAGATCTTCAGACCATGCTCCTTGGCAAACTCCCGCAGTTGGGGCATCCGGGCCATGGTCCCGTCATCGTTCATGATCTCGCAGATCACGCCTGCCGGCGTCAGCCCAGCAAGCCGGGCCAGGTCTACCGACCCCTCGGTCTGACCGGTCCGCACCAGAACGCCGCCACTGCGGGCCCGCAGCGGAAAAACATGACCGGGCCGGGCCAGGTCCTCGGCCCGCGTCCCGGGGGCCACGGCAGTCAGAATGGTGTGGGCGCGGTCAGCGGCCGAAATACCGGTAGACACCCCCTTCTTCGCCTCTATGGAGACGGTAAAGGCGGTCCCGAAGGAAGAGGTGTTGTTGGCGACCATGGGGTTGAGGCGGAGCCGGTCGCAGGTGTCCGGGGTCAAAGTCAGGCAGATCAGCCCCCGGCCGTATTTGGCCATGAAGTTGATCGCCTCCGGGGTGACCGCTTCGGCCGCCATGGTCAGATCCCCTTCGTTTTCACGGTCTTCGTCGTCCACCAGGATGACAATCTTCCCCTGGCGGATATCCTCTATGGCTTCATCAATGGTCGCAACAGGCACTGTCAGTCACCAATCCTTATAATTTTCGTATCCCTTCAACGGGATCAGCGTTCTATACCAGAAATGGCGGAAATAGGCAAAGGGCAAACTTGAAAACAGGACACCGTAACAGGTATTCCGCACCACCTGAAGGATACTAATCAGACAAACCCGTTGGCCGCGAGGCTCTCCAGGGTCAGTCCCGTGCGGCCGGCCGGCTGACGGCCCGTCAGGAGCCGTTCCACATACTTGCCGATAATGTCGGTCTCAATATTGACGTTGAAACCCGGCCGGACGAACTGGAGCGTGGTCTTGGTAGCAGTGTGGGGAATGATATTGACGCTAAACCCATCGTTACTCACGGTATTCACGGTCAAACTGATCCCGTCAATGGCCACCGACCCCTTTTCCACGATATAGCGGGCGTGCTGGGGAGGCAGTTGAAAGGTTATCACCAGGTTGCCGGAAGCCTCGCGGCCCCCCACAACCGTGGCAACGGTGTCGATGTGGCCGCTGACCAGATGACCACCCAAACGGTCGCCCATCTTCAGCGCCCGCTCCAGGTTGACCGGTGCGCTGGCGACGAGCCCGCCAAGGGTTGTCCGGTCCAGGCTCTCGGGCGAGACATCGAAGGTGAGTTCGCCGGCCCCCTTTGCCACCACCGTCAGGCAGGCGCCATTCACCGCCACCGAATCCCCCATGGCGATCTCGCCGCACGGCAGAGCGGTCGTTACCGTGAGCCGGGCCGCGCTCCCGGCACGCTGGAGCCGTACCATCCTGCCCACATCTTCAATCAGACCGGTAAACATCGGTGCTCCGGATATCCGGTGACAAGAAAATCATCGCCGACCCTGGCGAGAGTCACATCGTTCAAAGAAACGGCGTCGGCCATCATCTCTGCTCCCCTGCCGGTAAAGAGTCCGCGTCCCTCGCCGGCCACGAGCTTGGACGCATAAAAGAACATCACCTTGTCGACCAGTCCCTGGCGGATAAACCCGCCAGCCAGCGTTGCCCCGCCTTCCAGGAGAATCGACTGTACCCCCCGGTCACCAAGCTTCCGGAGCAGATCGGCAAGGTCGACCCGTCCGTCCTGCTCCCGGCAGACGAGCAGTTCAGCCCCGCGATAACGGAGCGCCTCTCCCCTGTCGCCACCGTCCACTGTCGTGGCAATGACCGTCCCACTGCTGGACGCCTGGGTCAGCATCCGGGCATCCACGGGCATTCGGAGAGCTGAATCGACGACCACCCGGAGCGGATCACGCCCCCGCAGGTGCCGCACCGTCAATTGGGGATCATCGGCCAGGACCGTGCCAACTCCCACCATAATGGCATCCACCCGGTCCCGGAGGCGATGTACCAGCCGACGGGATCTCTCACCGGTTATCCAGCGTGAGTCACCGCTGGCGGTAGCAGTCTTGCCGTCCAGCGTCAGGGCGCTCTTCAGGATGACAAACGGCATTCCGGTGGTCACGTGCTTGACGAATGGCTCGTTCAACAGCCGGCTCTCCCGCTCGCAGACACCAACGGTCACGGCAATGCCGGCCTTCCGGATGATCTCCACCCCCTTGCCGGCCACCTTGGGATTGGGATCGACCATGGCGACAAACACCCTGCCCACCCCGGCTGCCACCAGGGCATCGGCACACGGAGGGGTACGGCCGAAATGGGCGCACGGCTCTAATGTCACATACACATCCGCGCCACGGGCCAGATCGCCGGCCATCCGCAGGGCATGGACCTCCGCATGGGGCGTGCCGGCCTTCCGGTGCCACCCCTCACCCACGATCACACCGTCACGGACGATCACACAGCCTACCGCCGGGTTGGGCGCAGTCCGCCCCACTCCTTTGCGTGCCAGGGTAAGCGCCCGGCGCATCAGCCGTACGTGCTGGTTTTCGGCACTCACTTCTTCAGCAACTCCTGGAGTTCCACCATGAATTCGTTAATATCCTTGAATGAGCGGTACACCGAGGCGAAGCGGACATAGGCCACCTCATCCACGTCGTGGAGTTCCTTCATGACCCACGCGCCGATGGTGGTGCTGGGAATCTCCCGCTCAGCGCTTTCCTGGAGGCGGCTCTCCAGGCGATCCACCATTTTTTCAATGGACTCCACCGACACGGGTCGCTTCTCGCACGCCTTCTTGATACCGGCAATCACCTTGAGCCTGTCGAACGGCTCACGGCGGCCGTCCTTCTTCTGAACCAGGGGAAGCATCTCTTCGATCCGCTCATGGGTAGTGAACCGCTTGCCGCACGACCCGCACTCGCGGCGCCGACGGATGGCCGAGCCATCCTTTTCCGGTCGCGAGTCCACCACCTTGCTGTCGGGAAGGGCGCAGAACGGACACTTCACGGGGCAGCCTCCTCAGCAGGCGAAGGTACGAACAGTTCTACCACCACGCCCGTTTCGGCGATCATGCCGGCAGCCAGTTGGTCCGGATAGCCGGCCTCGTACACAATCCGCCTGATGCCGGCGTTGATGAGCATCTTCGAGCAGATGATGCACGGCATGGTGGTACAGTAAAGGGTTGCGCCGTCTATATTGGTCCCGTGCTTGGCGGCCTGGATGATGGCGTTCTGCTCGGCATGCAGCCCGCGGCACAGTTCGTGACGCTCCCCGGAGGGTATCCCCATCTGCTCCCGCAGGCATCCCACGTCCAGACAGTGGGCCACCCCGGACGGCGCGCCGTTATAGCCGGTGGACAGTATGTTCTTGTCCTTTACCAGAACGGCCCCAACCTGCCGGCGCAGACAGGTTGAGCGGCGGGCCACGAGATGGGTTATCTCCATGAAATATTCATCCCAGGTAGGGCGGGACATGGCAGGCTCCTCTAAAATGGTTTTCTACCATACCCCATAAGGCCTGAGCGGTCAAGGATCTCACCGCGCACTGGTATTGACAGGTCTGCCCCGAAGCAGCTAGTATGCAAAACGGTGATCTGAGAACGGAGCAGCATATTGGACCCAATTTCACTGCTGCACAAATATTTTCCCGAAGATGAGGCACGCCGGATCGTCATCGAGCATAGTCGCAACGTGGCCAACAAGGCATTGCAACTGGCCCACAGTCATCCCGCCTCACACTCTCTCGACCTCGGCTTCATCGAAGAAGCGGCACTTCTCCACGACATCGGCATCTGCCGCACTGATACACCCGGCATCGGCTGTCATGGTCCTCACCCCTACATCCTCCATGGCATCCTTGGCAGGGAAATTCTTGAGGCAGAAGGGCTGCCGCGTCATGCCCTGGTCTGCGAACGGCACATCGGTGTAGGGTTGACTGCTGCCGATATTGCTTTCCAGGGGCTCCCCCTTCCTCATCGGGACATGGCACCAACAACCTGCGAGGAGCGGATCGTCTGTTTTGCGGATCTGTTCTATTCGAAGAAACCCGGCCAGATTGCAACGGAGAAAACGGTTGCCAAGATCCGCCGGGAGATCGGCAGATTCGGGGCAGAAAAAACCGCCATCTTCGACGCATGGATAGCGGAACTTGCCGCTGCCGTTTAGGAGTACCCGTCCATGAAACCGCTCGGCAAACCGAACAGGCAACCGCTGGCATATCTTCCTTTTCTGCAGCATCTCCCGGCCGAACAGCTGAACGAACTCGCCAGCTGTATCAAGACCCGTCACTTCTCCAGGAGCCAGGTAATCCTCCGGGCGGATGAAACAGACCGGTACATGTACATCATCACTAGCGGCACGGTGAAGGTGGTGCAATCGAGCGACAAAGGCAAGGAATCGATCCTGGCCATTCACAAGAAAGGCGATTTTTTCGGTGAAATGGGGATTCTGGATGGCCAGACCTCACCGGCAACCGTCATTGCCCTTGAAGAGACCACCCTGGCACTGATCAGCAAGACTGATTTTCACGATCTTTTCCTGGCCGACCCGGCGATCAGTCGGCAGATCATCACCTTCCTCTGCGGCCGACTGCGCGATTCCTGGCTCATGCAGAGGGTGCAGAGCGCCGGCAACGCCGAAGAAAGAGTTGTTGCCCTGTTACGGCACATGGCTGAACGTCATGGGGTGCGGGATCAGCGCGGCACCATTCTGACCATGCGGCTGACCCACCAGGAAATAGCCGAATTCGTGTCTCTCTCAAGGGAGACGGTCAGCCGACTCATGGCACGCCTGGCGCAGAATGGCACACTGGAGATCCTGTCAGGCAGGACAATACTCCTGTTAAAACACCCTATTCCTTGATTTTGCAACCGGTCTTGCGCATAATGGCCGAAATTTTCCCTTTGCGATGGTGTCATGAAAAAAATCTTGTTCAGCAGCGTTATCCTCACCCTGCTCCTCACCGCTTGCGGCGACTTCCAGTGGCTGCCCGAACGGGCTGAAATACCGATACTCACCCCGGCGACATTCACCGACAAGTGCCCTGTCAACGTCAACGAAGATGTGGTTTCCGCCGAGGAAATCACGGTCACCGGCATCACAAAGTCGGTGCAGGTCGCTATTAAAGACGGCGAATACTCACTGGATAGCGGGACCACATGGAAATCAGACACAGCTGACATCTCCAGCGGCCAAAAGATCAAGGTGCGGACCAAGGTAACTGCGGACAACACCCTGGTGATCGTTCGTCTCTCCGTTGGCGCTGCAAACGCCACCTTCAGGGTCCGGAGCGGTGCATGCATGCAAAATACGCCTAACTGAGTCTCCCCACCAGCTTCCGAATCTCGATAACCAGAAAAACTCCGACCGCCGCCACGGCGATGGGGGCAAGTTCCTGCCACCCCAGTGCCGTTGTCTTGAAAACCCTCTGCATAGACGGCAGATAGACAGCCGCAGCCTGTGCGCACAGCACCACGGCCACCGCCCCGAGCAACGGCTTGTTGGTGAACAGACCGAGCGACAGGACGCTGGCGCGGGTGGAGCGATAGGCAACAGCCACTGCCAGACGGCTTACAACGAAGAATGTAAAGATTTCCGACTGCCATATATGCCCGGCCTTAATCCCCCAGAATTGCAGTGCCAAAGCCATTAAACCGATGAGACACCCCAGCCAGACCACCTCCCACCCACGCCCACCGGCAAAAACCCCTTCCCCCGGCTTGATCGGCGGCCGGTCCATGATGTCCGGTTCTGCCGGCTCCACGGCCAGCGCCAGTCCGGGCAGACTGTCGGTAAGCAGGTTGAGCCAGAGGATCTGGGTCGGCAGGAGCGGTAGCGGCAGCCCCAGAAGCGGGGCCGCGGTGATCGCCACCAGCGCCCCGGTATTGCAGGTGACGGAGTAGGTGATGAACCTGACGATGTTGGCAAAAATGCGCCGCCCTTCCCTGACCGCCTGAACAATGGTGGCAAAGTTATCGTCCAGCAGAATCATGGCCGAAGCCTCCTTGGCCACGTCCGTACCGGTAATCCCCATGGCGACGCCGATGTCGGCCTTTTTCAGGGCAGGCGCATCATTGACGCCGTCACCGGTCATCGCCACCAGTTCCCCCTTGTCCTGCAACGCCCTGACAATCCTGAGCTTGTCCTCCGGCGCCACCCTGGCGTAAATGCGTACCTCCCCGACCCGCTCCTTCAAGCTGTCATCGTCGAGCCGCGCCAACTCCCTTCCGGTCAACACCACGCCAGCGTCGTCAATTATCCCCAGCAGCCTGCCGATGGTCCGCGCCGTGGTCGGATGATCACCGGTGATCATGACCGGCGTGATCCCGGCCGTTTTGCACAGATGAACCGCTTCACCCGCCTCCGGCCGGGGAGGGTCCATCATGCCGACCAGCCCGAGGAAGGTCAGATCGCGCTCCACTGCCTCCGGGGTAATCGGCTCTGGCAGCCGCTCCCAGCGACGCATGGCCAGTACCAGCACCCTCAGTCCCTGGGCAGCCATCCGCTCGGTCTCGTCCATGATCTCAGCTGCGTTAACAGGAACCACGCCGTCTGTGGTCAACTGCCGGGGCATCCGCTCCATGAGCCCCTCCAGAGCCCCCTTGGTGAAGGCGATATACCCTCCTTGCCAGGCGTGGATGGTGGTCATGGCCTTACGCTCCGCATCGAAGGCCAGTTCGGCAACCCGCGGAGAACTAAGCAGCAGTTCTTCCTTTACCAAGGAATGGCGTGCGGCAAAACGGTAAAGGGCTGTTTCGGTCGGATCGCCCAACACGATGCCGGATTCCGCGATGTGGGCATCAATGCAGAGGGCCGCGGCGCGCAACAGCAGGGCAAACGGGTCATGTTCGTCCACCTCCCGGAAAGCAGCCGGCATCTCCTGATCGGTAAAGGGATGTGAACGGCCAGCCAGAAACACTGTTGTTACTTCCATCCGATTCTGGGTAAGGGTGCCGGTCTTGTCGGTACAGATGTAGGTCACCGAACCGAGTGTTTCCACTGCCGGCAGCCTGCGGATCAGGGCATTCCGGTTGACCATGCGGGCCGCCCCCAAGGCCAGGGAAATCGTGACCACTGCCGGCAAGGCCTCGGGGATGGCGGCAACCGCCAGGGCAATGGCCGTGAGAAGCATCTGGACGACCGGCTCGCGCTGGCTGACACCGTAGGCGAAGATGGCCCCGCAGATACCAAGAATGGCCAGCCCCAGTCTCCTGCCGAAACTCGCCAGCCGCCGCTGGAGAGGCGTTGGTCCCTCGTCCTCGGCCTGAAGCAGGGCGGCGATTCTCCCCAGTTCGGTCCGTTCTCCGGTGGCAACCACCACCCCGGCCCCACGACCGGCTGCAACGATGGTCCCTTTCCAGACCATGTTCCGGCGGTCGGCAATGGGAAGGTCCGGGTCCGACAGCGTGGCCGTCACCTTGTCGATTGTCAACGATTCGCCGGTCAGGGCCGATTCGTCCAGAGCCAGGCGATAGGCTTCCACCAGCCTCACGTCGGCGGCCACCACATTCCCCGTTTCCAGGAGGAGCCAGTCTCCCGGCACCAGCTCTGCGGCGGCAAGCTGGAGCGGACGGTCCTCCCGTACCACCGTGGCAACCTGTCCCGCCATCTGTCGGAGGGCTGCCATGGCTTTTCGGGCGCGGAATTCCTGAAAAAAACCGATAATGGCGTTGAGGATGACGATGGCCAGAATGGCCAGCGTGTCCACAGCATCGCCGACCACCCAGGAAACGGCGGCCGCGGCAAGGAGCAAGAGGATCAGAAAATCGGCAAACTGGGCGGCGAGCATCGCCAAAGCCCCGCGCCCCTCTTTATGGGGCAGTTTGTTGCGCCCGTGCTCGAAAAGGCGTTGCGTCGCTTCTGCCGCCGATAGCCCTCCGTGGCCGGTGTCGAGCGTCCGAAAGAGCTCTTCTACTGAAGATTGGTGCCACGCCCCGGCCATTACCGGTGCTCCGCCAATGACGCCACAGCGGCGGCCGACTGCTCGACGATGGCGTCAACCGCTTGGCCGGCAAACCGAAGCGGCTCACCGAAGGTCACCACCACCCGGCCCCTGCGAGGCCAGTGCGCATCACGGGGGAGGACCCGCTCCAGCCCATCGATCCGTACCGGTACGACCGGAACAGCCAGCTCCTGCACCATCACACCCAGGCCTCGCCGGAAGGGAAGCATCCGCCGCTCCCGGGTCCGTTCCCCTTCCGGAAAAACCAGGATGCTGATGCCGTGATCCACGAGCCGTCCCATGTGCTGCAAAGTGGCGCGAAATCCGCTCGACTGCGGCAGCGGAAACAGATTGAGGAACAGGGTGCCGTACTCATAGGTGAGCCGCTTCCAGATCCGTTGCGGCCAGTTCCTGAAGTTCTGGAAAAAGAATTCCGCCCACGCCGCCGTAGCGGTCCGGTAGCGGCTTTCCGCCGGGAGCGCGAACATGACTGCCGGCTGGTCCAGATAGCTGGTATGGTTGGCAATGAACAGAACCGGTTCGTCGAGGCCGGTCACTTGCTCCAGGCCATGCACCTCAAGGATTACGAACAGGTGGAACAGGAGGCGGTGGAGCAGCAGGTCGGCCGCCCGGCGCATGAATACCACCGGGGCACGGTTCGTCCAGAACCTTAAGCCACGGGGGAGTGCCACCTTGGCCCGGTCCGCGATCATCCGGCGCAGGTCTGCCACCCGCGTCTGCGGGCCGATCAGCGCATCATCCAGATCCAGCCGATACTCCAGCTCGATGGCATTCACCAGCTCCAGGCGACCGATGGAGGTAAGCCCGAGATCGGCCACCAGGAACGACTCTTCCCTGACCTCAGCAAGGTTCGAATCGGTGATCCGGGCAACAAGCCCGGTCAAACGATCGGCACTGGCCAGCGCCTCCCCTCCCGTCCGCTCGGCACGCAAACGCTCCTTCACCATGAATTTTCTGACCTTCAGGGTGGTGGTCTTGGGGAATTCGGCCTCCGGCCAGAGCCCCCAGCCGGTAATCCTGTGCAGTTCGTCCAGCTGGCCGTTGACCTCGCCGACGATCGCCTCCAGGGACCGACCGCTCCCGTCGGGGATAATGACCGCACAGACCTCGTCCCCACCGCCATGATCGACCCCGATGACGCAGGCCTCCCGGACACCGGCGGTTCTTCCCAGGATATTCTCCAGTTCGTCCGGGTAGACGTTGATGCCGGCGCCGGTGACGATCATCTCCTTGAGCCGCCCCTTCAGACGCAGCGCACCGTCGGGCAGGAACTCCCCCACATCACCGGTCCGAAACCAGCCATCAGGGGTGAAACTCTCTCGCGTGGCAGCCCCGTTTCGGTAGTAACCGGAAAAGATGTTCTCCCCCCGCGCAACCACCTCGCCCGCCTCGATCCTGATCTCGACCCCGGGCAGGGGCCAGCCGACCGCACCTGCCCGCTGACTCTCCATGGTGTTGGCCGTGAGTACCGGCGCGCATTCGGTCAGGCCGTACCCTTCGACCACGGTAAAACCAAGGGCATCCCAGAAGGTGAAGACCTCCGGGGCAAGGGGAGCACCACCGGAGACGAACAGCGTGAAATGCCTGCCGAATTTCCCCTTGATCGGTGAAAACAGGACCTTTCTGACCCCATGGGGAAGCCGGGGCGACGCCTGCACAAGCCGGCCGAAAAGCCCTGCAAGCCCCTTGGCGGCCATTTCTCCCTCGATCGAGTTCTTGAGAAGCTGCAGCAGGCGCGGCACTGCAATGACGGCGTAGATATCCTCTTCGGCCAGAGAGGCCATGATGGCGGAGGGTTTCAGGGTCCGGAGATGGACAATGGCTGCCCCATGGGACAGGGGGACTAAGAACCCTCCCATCTGTTCGAACATGTGGGAGAGCGGCAGGAGCGAGAGAAAACGGAACGTTTCGGTGATGATCGGCAGGTGGGCATCTACCTGCAGGAGGTTGGCGATGAGGTTCCTGTGGGTCAGCATCACCCCCTTGGGGTTGCCGGTCGTCCCGGAGGTGTAGACCAGTTCTGCCAGATCGGCTGGACCGGTTCCGGGGCGGCCGGTAAAGGGCTCCGTTTCGGCGAGGCGCGTTTCCAACTCCTCCAGAAACGCAGACGGGAAACCATCCAGGCACTCCAGTTTCAGGCGGCTCTGGCATACGAAGGAGACTTCCGCGAGGCTGGCAATGGACTCGGCCCGGTCCCGTCCGGACATGAAGTCGACTGGAACCACCACGCCGCCCCGGGCAACGATTCCCCAGAAAGCGATGGCCCATCCCGGCCCGTTCGGCCCCCAGAGCAGAACCCGATCCCCCTCCTTAACCCCGGCCGCAGCAAGGTAACCGGCCATGCGGAGCCCCAGGTCATGGAGATCGCCATAGCGGTAGAGAAAACGGCGGACGCCGGTGCGATACACAAGGGCCGTCGCCACTCCCCGGCCGGAAAATGTATTGAACAGGTCCAGCAGGGTCTCCATGGGTTCTCCGTCGCAGCAAATGAATTGCCAAGCAGCATCCATTACAGTATAAGGGATTGGTTGGAAGCCGCAACCACCGCTATTTAAGGGAGTATCATGAAAATTCGGCTCGGTCAGATGCTGGTCAAATCCGGGGTCATTTCTTCGGACGAATTGGACGAGGCCTTAATTAAAGAACCAGATCATCTTCGGTACCCGACTGGCAGTCAAAGCGGCTCTTCCTTAGAAATTCTCATCCTGCGTAATAAGATACTGTTGTCATGATTGCACCAAAGTCATACGCCACTATAATTCGATTAAATATTTTCCAGCATGCTTCCGATACATCACCATACCGATTCAACGCAAGGAGGACCTGATGAGAAAGGTTTTGATTGTCGATGACAGTATTTCTGTTGCGCGCCAGTTGGAAAAGATGCTGGCAGAAAGCGGAGATTTTGAGGTCGTTGGCCATGGCAAGAACGGCATGGAAGCCATCAAGATGCACCAGAGCCTTCATCCGGATATTATCTGCATGGACATGAACATGCCGGTCATGGACGGCCTGACGGCACTCCGTACCCTGACCGCTCTGGACAAGAACGTGAAAGTCGTGATGGTTACCTCACTGGGAGGGGTCGGGGACAAATATACCGAGGCGCTCAAACTGGGGGCCAGGAACGTAATCTCCAAGCCGTTCGAACAGGAAACGGTCCTCAAGGTCCTCCGCGACCTGTGTCCCACCACCGCTTGACCGATCAACGCATCGAGTGGCCCGGGGCCACTATGAAGGAGGAGTAATTATGGCTGTAATGTTTTTCGGGCAATACCTGGTAGAAAGGGGCGTCGTCACCAGGGAAGTCCTTTTGCAGGCTATAGAACTGCAGGAATCGGTCAACCTGAGCGTCGGCGCCGTGGCGGTGTCCATGGGATTCCTCACCGAAACAGAAGTGGAACGTATCAACCAGGCCCAGCGGACCGAGGATCTCCGCTTTGGCGACATGGCCGCCAAACTGGGTCTGCTGAACCAGGAGCAGTTCCAGCAGGTGTTGACGAAACAGAAGAACAACCACCTTTACATTGGCGAGGCACTCGTAAAGGTGGGCGGACTGACCGGCGAGGAACTCCCCCGCTATCTGGAGGAGTTCAAACAAAACCAGGCACAGTATGTCACCGACCGGGTCGTTATTCCGGAGGGAGTCGCCAACGCGCAAATCTGGGAGGTCTTTGCCGACCTCACCTACAAAATGCTGACCCGCGTCGCCCGGCTCACCTTCCACAGCGAGCCGGCCCGGGTCGCCACGGCATTGCCACCGTTCTCGACCATTGCCGCCATGGAGTTCACAGGAGATGTAAACGGCACCTACCTCTTTGCGGTACAGGATGGTGCCCGCAAACGGATCGCCAGTGCCATCCTGAATCAGGAAAATGTCGATTTAGAGGAAGAGGAAGTCCTTGACGACACGGTCATGGAATTCGTGAATGTGGTCTGCGGCAACATCGCGGCAAAGGTCGCGCAACTGGGCAGCTCCTTCGAGATCGAACCGCCTGAACTGCTGGACGGAAACAGCGGCCTCTCGGTGCCCCCCGACCGCACCGGCATCCTGTTCCCCATCTCCCTCTCGGATGGCGAGCAGGCCTCGATGGCCATTTTTATCAAGTAACCGGCGTTTGATCTGAATACAGATCAACGAAAACAGCCACCTGGATTTCCCGGTGGCTGTTTTCGTTCCAGTACTTGTCCCCCTGAATGAAAGCCTGCCGTTTCTTTGTCATCAACTGCATCAATCGCCACCATCCTCTCCGACATGGACACCGAATTGGCAGCGCTGGAGGCCCGGCGCGATAAGACCCGCCTGCTCAAGCAGGGGATGATGCAGGAACTCTTGACCGGAAAAACACGCTTGGTGTAACCCTTCCTGTCAACTGGCGGTTATAGTGATTTATACATACCTATACTGTTTTTATGATATAAGTATGTATATTTTGCTAGAAGTGAGGTGGCTATGGATAAGATCAAAAATCCCTTCTCTCCGGGAGCGGGCTCACCGCCGCCAGAACTGGCCGGCCGCAATGTCATTCTGGAGCAGGCGGATGTCCTTCTGGGCCGAGTGCTGGCCAAACGACCGGAAAAGAGCCTGTTGCTTACCGGGTTACGCGGCGTCGGGAAGACCGTGCTGCTCAATGAGATTGACCGTCGGGCAAGAGACGTCGGCTATCGCACCATCCTGGTGGAGGCGCACGAGGGGAAGTCACTGGCTGTTCTGCTGGCTCCTCATCTGCGGCGCTTGTTGTTTGATCTCGACCGGATTGCCGGAGCCGGCAACAAGGTGCGGAGGGGGCTTGCCGTGCTCAAGAGCTTTGTCGGCGCGATCAAGATTTCGGTGGGTGAGTTCGATATCGGTCTGGATATCGACCCGGAGTCGGGTGCAGCTGACAGCGGCGACCTTGAGGTCGATCTTCCCAGCCTCTTCATGACCGTGGCTGAGGCAGCACAGGAGCGCGGTGTTGCGGTGGCCATTCTGATCGACGAAATCCAGTACCTCAAGCAAGTGGAACTGAGCGCCCTGATCATGGCCATGCACAAGATGCAGCAGAGTCAGCTCCCACTGGTGCTTGTTGGCGCCGGCCTGCCGATCCTGCCCGGTCTGGCCGGGGAGTTGAGGTCGTATGCCGAGCGGTTGTTCAATTTCCCGAATGTTGGCCCGTTACCGGAACCGGATGCGATCAAGGCTCTCCAGGACCCGGTGCGGGCAGCACACGAAGAGTTTGCCCCGGAGGCATTGACGGAGATATTCCGGTTGACCCGAGGCTACCCGTATTTCCTGCAAGAATGGGGCTACCAGTCCTGGAACCACGCCACTGCCTCGCCGATCTCCTTGCAGGTCGTGCAGGAGGCCAGCGACCTGGTCTCAAGACGCTTAGACGAAAATTTCTTCAGGGTGCGGTTCGACCGGCTGACCCCGCGCGAAAAGATGTTTCTGCGCGCCATGGCCGAGCTTGGCGGCGGCCCCTATCGTACCAGTGACGTCGCCGATAAGTTGCAAATAAAGATCAGCACCATGGGACCGTTACGCGCCGGTCTGATCAAGAAAGGCATGATCTACAGCCCATCATACGGTGATATGGCCTTTACTGTGCCTTTGTTTGACGAGTTCATGCAGCGCGCCATCCCTACGTTCGAGCCTTGATTCTCTCTGAAGAGTCTTGCCATGCCTGAAATACCCCGCTCCGAACGTCGTACGCAGAATCGGGTCATCGCCATGTGTTGAAACAGTATTGCTTAGCCTGCTCACGACCGATGGCAGCATCTTTACCATGTGGCCCGCAAGAGCACACATTGCTTGGAAACGGGACGAAGGGAAACGGGACGTTGTTGCATCAGGCAGGCCACCGAGCCGATGGGGATATGGGTAAAAGCCATGCTGCTTACCATGTTGACGTTGAAGTGGATTATATACAAAAAAAATGACCGACTACTTAAGCAGTCGGTCATTTTTTTTGATTTACGCAATCAACAAACTTCGTTATAGCGCATTATGCGCACAAGCCTACTTGAGCAACTCCTCTATCTTCTTCAGATCGGCACCGACCACCTGCTTGCCGTCGATAAAGAATGTCGGCGTACCGGAAACCCCCATCTGCCTGGCCAGATTCATCTGCAACTGGGCAAGGGCCTTGATCTCCTCCCCCACCTTGGTCTCGGGCAGGCTCTTGCCGGCCATGGCGTCTTCGTAGGCAGCAGCCTTGTCCTTGGCAGCAAGGATCGCCTCAACCTTGGCAGCAGCGGCCGGATGGGCGAACGGCGCGAAGAAGATGTAGCGGGTCAGGTCGGTCCGCCCCTTGAGGAACTCGGCTGCTTTGCGGCAATAGGGACAATCGGGATCGGTAAACTCGATCACCACATGTTTTCCATTGCCGATCCTGACCGCCTTGTCCAGAGGGAGATCCTTCACCTTCTGGGCCGCCAGTTCACCCTTACGTTCAGCGGTCAGATTGTGCAACGCCTTGGTGTATATCTCCCCGACGATCAACAGATCCTTTTCCGGGTAGTAATAGAGCACGTTCTGCCCGGAGACCACCTCGTAGAGACCTTTGATGTCGGTCGATCGAAGGGAGTCGACCTTGACCTGGGGAAAGGCCTCCTTGATCGCCACATCGGGCTTGACCACCAGAGAGGCGGAATACGCCGAGCCGTTAGCCAGCAACATGCCGCCGACAAGGCCAGCCACAAGGGTACGCTTCATAGTCGTTACTCCATTCCGGACAGCGTCTGCTGCCCTTGCGTTAGAATCTCAGTTGCGATATACGGGGTTGGTGCCCCTGACCTCCACCACCGGTGCCTCCTCCAGCAGTTCCAACTCTCCGGTATCGTCCTCATACTCGTCTTCGCCGACGGCCCAGGCATAGACCTTCCGGGAATCCATGAGCACCGGCTTCTCGGGAATGCCGTACATCCGTTTCTGCATCTCCTCATCGAACAGACCGATACAACCATGGGAAGCCGGCTTGCCGGGGAGGTCGCGGGCATGCAGCCAGTACGCCACATTGTCCGGGGCGATATAAAAGCGCATGGCATTGTCCATGGGGTATTGATCCTGATCATCATCGGTGCGGTACAGGGAAGAGGTGTGGGTCTGGTGCCGTGCATCTATCTGATAGATGCCGGTCGGGGTTTCAAACCCGGTCTTGCCGGTAGCAGCCGGCACGGAAAATTTCAGACGACCGTGTTCATAGGCGCCGAGCCACTGTTCGGTCAGGTCGACGAGGATGTATTTGTCGTAATGCCTGGCCGGTTCGTACTCGCGGGGGAGAGGTGCATAATCCTTCAGCAGGCTCATATCCTTCGGCACCTTGATGGTCATGCCGGGATAGACATGGCGCCGGTCAACCCGGTTGAATCGGGCCACCAGGGGCCAATTACCGCCAAAGAGGGATTCAAGGGTATCGTTCGGCTTTATGAAAAACGGCGTCCAGGGGATATGCCGCTGGCTGGGAAAGTCCACCCGGCTCAGGTCTTCCTTGGCCGGATCCTGCGGATTGGGCCCCGGTTCGGAGATTGCCAATGGGCCATAGACCACGATGGCGGACAAGATCGTCATGGCGAGAAAAAGGACTGTAACCCTGCGCATAATTCCAACGTTTCCAATTACTGTTGAACCAAATGGCGAAAGGGGCTCCAGAGCCCCTTTTTATTGCTTACCACTAGCATGTTTTCATTGGCCAGTCAACCCCGTGCAGAAGGACGGCCGTTATCGTTTGGGCGTGAAACGCTCCGCCAGCAGTGCCTCGACGGCGCTGTACGGATCGACCGATCGTGTCACCAGCCCATCCACGATCTCCCGGAAACGGCCATTCACGGTAATCGGCCGGAATACCTCCTGAAAAAGCCGCTCACGCAGGAGTTCCACGAATATCCGGGCCTGTTTCTCCTCCAGAAAATGCTTGATGCGACCGGACGCATAGAGAAATTCCCGGTGGCTTTCCATCTCGCCGACCAGTTCCTCGATCCCCACACCGCGGCTCGCTTCGGTCTTCATCACCTTCGGATGCCAGTCCTCGTCGGCCAGTCGGTTCATCTCCAGCATGACGGCCAGCTCACGGACCGTCCGGTCAGCCTCGGCCCGGTCAGCCTTGTTGACGACGAACACGTCGCCAATCTCCAGGATTCCCGCCTTGATGGCCTGGATGTCGTCGCCTAACCCCGGGACCATGACCACCACCGTGGTGTGGGCCATCTGGACGATATCCACCTCGTCCTGGCCAACGCCGACGGTTTCCACGATAATCACGTCCATCGCCATGGCATCCATGACATTGACCACATCCAAAGTGGAGCGGGAGAGCCCACCCAGATGACCGCGGGTAGCCAGGCTGCGGATGAACACCCCTTCGTCGTCCGCATGGCGGTTCATCCTGATCCGGTCCCCCAGAATGGCGCCACCGGTGAACGGGCTGGTCGGATCGATAGCCACTACGCCGACCCGCTTGCCCCGTTGCCGGTAGGCGGCAGTGACCTGATCGACCAGGGTCGACTTGCCGGCTCCGGGAGGACCGGTAATGCCGATGACATAGCCGTTTCCCGTATGGGGGTAGAGGGCCTTGAGTTCGGGTATGGCCGAGCTGAAGCCGTCGTCGATATCCCGCATGAGGCGCGATGCCGCCCGGACATCACCCTGAAGAATCCGTTCTGCCAGTCCCATGTTGAGCTTCCTGTGTAATGTTTATGTCGTCGGAACGGCAGCAAGTGCCGTGACGGTGGCATGTTCCAGAAGACAACCGTTCTTCAGGTCGACATCCTGTGAGGCGTTGACGAGGCGTTTGGCAGCGGCAAGCGCGGGCAGTGGCTGCCGGGCGATTCTTTCGGCGTAGGCAACCACCGCCGGCCAGAACCTTGCTGCCGGAACAACCCGGTCCACCAGTCCCATCCGGAGTGCTGACGAGGCATCATAGGTATCGGTGGTGAGGAATATCTCCCGGGCGTTGTTCCTCCCCACGAGACGGGGCAGCTTCTGGGTACCGCAGAACCCGGTCAGGATGCCGATTTTCCCGCCGGGATGGGCAATGGCAAGGCTATCGCTGGCCAGCCGGATGTCGCTGGCAAGCGCCAGATCGCACCCCCCACCCATGGCAATCCCGTTCAATGCGCCGATGATCGGCTTCTCGCACTGTTCCATGTCGGCAAAGAGCCCCTGGCCGAGCTCGGCAAAGCTGAACGCCTCGGCCGGGCCGAACCTGCGTAGCTGGCCGATATCGGCTCCCACGGCAAACGATTCTCCCGGATAGCCGGAAAGCACGATGCAGGAAACCTGCTGGTTGGCGGCAAGTTCGGCCACAGCCCGCCTCAACTCCCCCAGCATGTTGATGGTCAGCTTGTTGAAACGGCTTCCCGAGGCCATGGTCAGATAGCCGACCCGGTTCTGCGTCTGTATGGTCAGTTTTTTATAGGGCATAACGTCATGCCGCGCCACAAAAGGGCCGGCCTCAACCGGTCAGTGGGTGGCCACGTTTTGCCGCACCCAGGCAACGATATCTTCGGTGGAGGTGCCGGGGGTGAACACCTCTTTCACACCGGCAGCCTTGAGCCCGGGAATATCGTCCGGCGGAATGACACCACCGCCGAACACAATGATGTCATCGGCCTTTTTCTCCCGGAAAAGCTGACAAACGCGCGGCAGAAGCGTATTGTGGGCTCCGGAGAGTATGGACAGACCGACACAGTCCACATCCTCCTGGATGGCTGCCGACACGATCTGCTCGGGGGTCTGGTGCAGGCCGGTATAGATGACCTCGAACCCCGCATCCCTGAAGGCGCGGGCAACCACCTTCGCCCCCCGGTCGTGGCCGTCGAGGCCGGGCTTTCCCACCAGTACGCGCAATTTCCGTTCAGCCATGATCAGTCCTCCTTTTACGTTTCCCTGTATCAAAAATTTCGCCTGAACATCACTTTTCGATCCCTATCCTGGCCGGTACCCCGGCCTTATAATAATGCTTGATCTCCCGCATCTCGGTCACCAGATCGGCAGCCTCGATGATCTTCTCATGGGCGTTCCTGCCGGTCAGGACCAGTTCAACACGAGACGGTTTCAGCCGGATCAGCTCAAGGACCGGCTCCACGTCCAGCAGGCCGTAGGCGACCGCCCCGTTGATTTCGTCGAGAATGACCAGGTCATACGTGCCGCCGGTCAGGATCTCCCGCGCCAGCACCAGCCCCTCTTCGGCCAGCTGCCGGTCTTCGGCTGCCGGACCATCCTGTTTCACCCACCCCTTGCGGCCGGTTGTGATAATTGTGAGATACGGGGCCAGCCGCTCGGCAACCAGATGTTCGCCGTACGGCCCCCCCCCCTTCATGAACTGGACGATACAGACCATCAACTCCCGGCCGACAGCCCTGAGAGCCAACCCCAGGGCAGCGGTCGTTTTACCCTTGCCATTGCCGGTGTAGACCTGCACGCACCCCTGTTCCAGCTTCATCGTCCCCCCCCCCTCGCGACTATCGCCCCTGAAACCGTGGCTGCCGCTTCTCAAGAAAGGCGCCCATCCCCTCTTTCTGATCTCCGGTCGTAAAGCAGAGGGCAAAGGCATCACGCTCCATGAGGCAGG
>JAJZTK010000215.1 GCA_021849045.1 Deltaproteobacteria bacterium
GCTTCATGGATTTCACCTGCCGGGTGAGATTTTGCTGGCTGGCAGAATAGCATAATTATCAAAGAACTTCGATATGTTAGAAGCTGATTGGAGCAATTTTATGTATGTAGCGTCACGGAGTCAGGTCAGAGCTACACATTTGACATTGTCAAGAATGTAGGTCTGACACTACGTGGGCCTGTTTACCCCCCTATTTTTGTCAGATTGCACTCTGACACTTCACCTTAACTCTTGCTGATAAATACATCCGCATTTGTGACACATCCAGCTGTCACGCCAGCGTTGATGAAAAACCGGAAATTCTTCCGAATTGTATTTTAATTTTCTAAAAGCTGAGTAGCCCGCAACACCAAGTATGATCAAGCCAATTACAATCCAGCTACTCCCAGACCCGAACGAGATTAATGCACCGAGAATCCAATAAATTTCGACGAGCCGTTTTTTAGTCGGAGGTGCAGCTTTTTGAGCTAGAATCGACTGAGACGTGCCATTTGTAGTCGTTACCGCTCCACCAAAGCCCGCTCTCCCACCAGCAATGCCAACACCAGCAGTTTTACTCTCGGTATTGATATTCTGCGTACCACCTTCAAAGATAACCTGAAGACGTTGAGTATTATCGGACCCACAACTGATACACACCATAGAACCCCTCCTTTTTGATTTTACAATTTAACATCTAGGATTGTCAGACCTACACATTTGGTATTGTCAAGAATGTAGGTCGACACCACATGAATTCTTGTAAAACCGGTGTATTAATCGATTAAAACACTAAAAGAACACAATTTCTGCAACAAGTAAACTAAGCCTCCTTCCGTTTTCTTGACAATCACTTACCATGCATTGCAAGTCCCAAGCACTGAGACAAATAACAGGTTCTCCAACCGGCTCACCCCTCCTGCCACAGCCACATCTGCGCCTGCCGGGGAGGAATGGCGAAGTCGAACTGCTCGCCCTGCACCTGCATGTCGTGCTGGTGGATCTGGCAGCGGTACCGCCCCTGCCGCAGGCCGTCGGTATTGATCCGCGGGTGCTGCCACTCGCCGGTCTTGTTGATGGCCACCATGCCGCCATAGCCGCGGGCAAAGACCAGGAACCCGTCGGCCTCGTACAGCGAACGCTGGTGGCTGCCGTGCACGGCGTTGTGGAAACCGATCATCTGCACGATGTCGTACCGCTGCCAGGCCTCGTACCAGCGGCCCCGGTCGCGGGGGCTCTCGCTGTGGTCGGAAAAGACCAGGGGAACACCACCGTCCCGGCCAAGGATGTAGGCGTTCGCCAGGTACTCGTCCTGCCCGTCCAGGAGCTGCCAGCGGAAGGCGTCGTTGTTCGGGATGTCGTGGGTGACGCTGAAAGTCAGGGCCCGCCGCCAGGGGAGGGCCTGACCGTAAGCAGCCGGATCTACGAGCTCGCGCATGCTTCCCCCCGGCGCAAAGACCCGGCGGAGCGTCTCGTGGAGCGGAAAGTCGTAGAAGGAGATGCCGGTCCGGTTGACCAGGGGCCAGAGGAAGATGTTCTCCTCCCGGTCGTTACTGGTCAGGGCCTCGCCGAAGACGTACTTGCCCGCCATATCGTCCGTCCCGAACACCGACCGGAGATGCTCCTCCGGCAGATGCTTGATGGCGTCGATACGGTAGCCGTCGAACCCGAGCAGATTGAGGGCACGGAGACATGTCCGCTGCTGCTCCACCACCCAGGGGTTGAGATCGAGGTCGGGAAGGCCGTTCAGCCAGTGCTCGCTGGATTCGTGCAGGTCGTTCCAGTCCCGGATGTCCCCTTCGGGGTTGAAGTCCCAGTGGCTGAACAGACCGGCATCCAGATCGCCGTACAACCGGTCCCGCTCGAACGAGTCGCGGTCGCTCCGGTAGCGGGCCAGCGCGGCCTCACCCGGAAAGGCGTACGGGTCGGGCCGCTGCCCCTTTTCGTTCGCCATGTGGTTGAAGACAATGTCGGCATGGACCCGCACCCCGTGGCCGTGCAGGGCGCCTATCGCCTCTTCCAGCTCCGGCTTGGTGCCGAGGTGGGAGCGGATGACCCGGTAGTCCCTGGGCTGGTACCGCTGCCACCAGGCAGGCCCGTTCTCGTCGCTGTAGAGCGGCGGCGGGACCAGCACCCCGCCGTACCCCTTGGCGGCAATATCGGCCGCCCGGTCCGCAATAGCCGTGTAACGCCAGTTGAAGGCGTGCAGTATGACGTCAGCCATGATCGTTTCCTCCAGCTCTTTCCAAATTCCGGGGACTCGATCCCCGGTTCCCAGTCACCCCGACCTGCTCACCGATGGCGTCGCGCACATCGTCGTCGATCCCCTCCGGGGCACCCCCCGGCATGCCGGCCGCGATCCGCACGGCAAGCGGTTCCGGATCTTAGCCCCCTTCAATGGAAAACCACCGAAACCGGCCACCCGAGCAGCTTAGGCATGATCTCCCCCGCAGATAAAGGCCATTGCCGCACACGACATCAAAACCACCCTATTAACAAAAACCGTGCCAATCGCAAAATACAGAAATTTAAGCAAGTTACGACATAGGGGCAGGCGGTGACTTTCCAGAAAGGTGCAACATTATGTTACAGTACCAACCTTAACAGCTCGTTATCAATACGTTTTCAGCCAACTGCAACATTTTGTTACAGTAACAATTTGTTGCAGTTGATTGTCTCCCATTGCGGAAGGCAGGGGAAATTCTGGTGGGGCAAGCGCTCGTTGTCATAATGGGAAAACATCCCTTGAGGCAGACCTGTCAAGGATCGCGCATCCATGCGATTCTTGACATAGAACAGCGTATCATGCTACCACGGCAACAGTGGTACCGATCTCATGTTCAGGAGGAAACCGTGAAACGTATTGCGCCGTTCGCCGTGTTGTTTGCCCTTTGGACCTCTGCCGCCTCTGCTGAACCGGTTGCCACCCCCATCCCCATCGGCATCGGGGTGGCGCAGACCAGCAACGTCGCCCTGTTCGGCCAGGAACAGGTGAGCGGGGCCAGGATCGCCGAGAAACAGCTCAATGCCGCCGGGGTAAACGGCACCCCCATTCGACTGGTCATGCAGGATACGGGCGGGGATGAAGCCGGAACGATCAATGCTTTCCAGAACCTGATCAACCGGGACAAGGTGGTGGGTATTGTCGGACCGACCCTTTCCCAGCAGGCCTTCAGTGCCGATCCAATCGCGAACCGGATGAAGGTGCCGGTGCTCGGGCCTTCCAACACCGCCAAGGGGATTCCCCAGATCGGCGAGTTCATCGGCCGGGTCTCGGCACCGGTCGCCAAAGTGGCCCCCAGTGCCGTCAACCAGGCACTCAGACAGAACCCCAAGATCAAGCGGGTTGCCGTGCTCTACGCCCAGAACGACGCCTACAGCACCTCGGAGACAGGCACGTTCCAGGAGGCGGTCAAGAGCCACGGTCTGCAGCTCGTCACCGTTCAGAAGTTCATGACCACGGACACCGACTTCACCACCCAGGCAACCGCCGTGCTGGGCGCCAAAGTGGAACTGGTGATCATCTCCGGTCTTGCCGCCGATGGCGGCAATCTGGCCAAGCAGCTGCGCCAGTTGGGCTACAAGGGGCTCATAATCGGCGGGAACGGCTTCAACACCGCCAACGTTTTCCCGGTCTGCGGCAAGGACTGCGACGGGATACTGGTCGCCCAGGCCTACAGCCCTGACGTCAAGAACCCCGTGAACAACGCCTTTGTCAGCGAGTACCGCAAACAGTTCAAGAAAGATCCGCCCCAGTTCGCGGCCCAGTCATTCACCGCCGTACAGGTATTCGTAGAGGCTCTGCGCAAGGTAGAAGCCGCTACCAGGAAGAAGATCACCCAGCTCGATATTGCGACTGTGCGGACAGAGCTCAACAAGGCGATCCGCACCGGCTCGTACATTACCCCGCTGGGGGAGATCAGCCTCGATCATGAAGGAGAGATCCATCAGAAGGCGTTCTACGTCTCCCAGATCAGAATGGATGCAGGCGGCAAGAGTGGAAAGTTCGTCATCGTGAAATAAGACAAAGAAGGGTGCGGGGAGGTTTGGCCTCCCCGCAGGTATTTCATGGACGCAGTACATATTCTGCAAAATCTGCTCAACGGCATCAGCATCGGCAGCGTGTACGCGATCTTTGCGCTCGGCTACACGCTGGTCTTTTCCATCCTGGGGATCATCAACTTCGCCCACGGCGCGGTATTCACGTTCGGGGCGTACCTGACCTACTGCCTGTCGGTTGGCCAGTTCGGCATCAGCGGCCTGCTGGCGGGGCTGCAGCTACCGTTCAAACTCCCGTTCGCCCTCTCCCTGCTGGTCGGCGCCATCATCTCCGGTCTGGCCGGCGTGCTGGTGGAGCGTCTCGCCTTCAGACCGCTGCGCAAGCGGGACGCCGACCCGCTTCTGGCGCTGGTGAGCAGTCTCGGCGTGGCCCTCGTCAGCATCAATCTCATCCAGTATCTCGTTGGCTCGGAGATCTACTCCTTCCCCTCCGATGTCTACGGCGACATCAGACCGGCCATCCTCCTCCCCATGGGAGACAAGATGGTGGCGGTCCGCACCGTGCAGGTGATCCTCTTTTCGGTGAGCATGGCTGTTCTGCTGATCCTGGGCTACCTGATCAACCGCACCAGGCTCGGCAAGGCATTGCGGGCCGTGGCCGAAAACCCCTCCACTGCCAGCCTGCTCGGGATCAATGTGGACCGTTTCATCCTCTACACCTTTTTTCTCTCCGGCTTTCTCGGCGGGATGGCCGGAAGCCTGGTCGGCACCAGCTTCGGCATTGCCGGCCCGTACTTCGGGGTGACCTACGGCCTCAAGGGGCTGGCGGTGATGGTCCTCGGGGGGCTGGGGAGCATTCCCGGCGCGGTGCTGGGAGGGATGGTCATAGGCCTGGCCGAGGCCTTCGTCCCGGCCGACTTCAACGCCTACAAGGAGGCAGTTGCCTTCGCCTTCCTGTTTTTT
>JAJZTK010000216.1 GCA_021849045.1 Deltaproteobacteria bacterium
ACTTTCACCTCCAAGTCAACGATCAACCACCACAGTTGATCATATGTCGCTTGCGCGACACGCGCCCTGCCGGGCGCACACGCACCCAGTCAAGCTGCATGAACGCCGCAGCCCGCCCTGCTCCGCCGACAAGACTCCCTTCAAGTACCGTCATTGTTCCCAAGGCTCAAATCGACCTCATCGCGGTGGCCCAGACCTATCGAGTTGTCTATGAAATAGAGTCGCTCCGGGACAATCCGGTACCAGCGCACCTTGGCAAGCGCCTTCACAATGGCTGCCGGAGCCTTTGCCAGCAGACCGACCACCGGAAACTTTTCTCCGTACAGCCGGCGGGCCTTTTCTTCTTCCACACCGGAAATTTCGCTGGCAACACCTTCCATCTGAATCCCCTTGATCTCCAGCCAGTCGGAGTAATCCTCCTGGATCGTCACAGCGACGCGCGGATTCTGCTCCAGGTGGAGACAGTGCCGGCTCGTGGGCGAGGAGAGGAAATAGAGGGTGTAGCCGTCGCTGGCATAGAATACGGCCGCGGCCCAGATATCACCGCTGCTGCCGGTAGCCAGGGTGGCAACATTGTGGTCCCCCAGGTACCGCAGCACCCGCATAGCCAGAGCATCTGTCATTGCTGATAATCGTGTGAAGGGGCGCTATCCGACTGGGCCGATTCGCTGCCGTTCAAACGTCCCAATCGATAGGCAAGCTGCGGCCTGGTCAGGCCAAGCTGCCTGGCAGCGGCGGAGAGGTTGCCGCCTGCCTTCTTCACTGCAGCCTCGATAAGAGTGGCCTCTGCCTGATCCAGCGTCATGCTGCCGTTCAGCACCGACTCGTAAATATCCTTGCCGGACTCCGGGCGGTCGATGTCGAGACTCCCGTTGCTGTCGAGACCATATTCCAGTGCGTGGTCGTCGTTGCTGGCCGAAAACATCTGGTCCACCTCGATACGGGTGCCGTTCGGGGCGAGCATGACGCCACGTTCGACCATGTTCTGCAGTTCGCGGATGTTGCCCGGCCATTGGTAGGCAAGGAGCGCTCGTTTGGCCTTGTCGGTGAACCCACGCAGTTTCTTGCCGTGAACGGCGGAGTATTTCTCCTGGTAGCGCTCGGCAAGGAGCATGATGTCGTCCCTGCGGTCCCTGAGTGGCGGGATATTGATCTGGAAGGCGTTGAGCCGGTAATAAAGGTCGGAGCGAAATTTCCCTTCCTTGACCAACTGCCTGAGATCGACGTTGGTCGCTGCCACCAACCGCACGTTGACCTTGCGGGTTTTTTGGTCGCCGAGCCGTTCGATCTCCCCTTCCTGCAGCACGCGCAGGAGTTTGGCCTGCGCCGAAAGAGGGAGATCGCCGATCTCGTCGAGAAACAGCGTGCCGCCATTAGCCCGTTCGAAACGTCCGGGACGGGACGCCAGGGCACCGGTGTAGGCCCCCTTCTCGACGCCGAACAGCTCGGATTCCACCAGGTCGTAGGGAATAGCGGCACAGTTGATCGCAATGAACGATTCCAGGCGGCGGGTCCCCCGATCGTGCAATGCGCGGGCAAACACCTCCTTGCCAACGCCGGTCTCTCCCTGCAGCAGTACCGTAATCTGGCTGTTTGCCGCCTGCTTGAGCAGGTCATAGGCGGCACGAAAACTCGGAGAATTCCCCACTATGTCAGCGGGAAGCTTCTCCTTCTCGCTTATGGCGGAACGGAGTTGCACGACCTGGGTCTGCAGATCGATGAGCTGCTCGGCGATCGATTCCCGGTTGAAGATCCGCTCGTACTCGGCCGCATCCTCCCATTCATCGAGAGGTTTCCCGATGATGCGGCAGTTGGTGTCACCCATGCCGACGCATTCGACTTCCTTGTACAGAATCGGGCGCCCCATCAGGGAAGTGGTGTAGCCACATGCATAACCGATCTGGCTCCAGCAGACCGGCTCGGAAAAAGGGCCAAAGTGCTTCCGGTGCCATTGGCTTTCCCAGGAGTTTTCCCAGAGATACTCGCCGTAGTACGTGCCGGTGGCACGATCTACTTCCAGCTTGAGAGTGGTAACCTTTACGATACCCTCAAGGGTATGGAGTTGCGTGCCGGTTAAGAAGGCATCGTAATCAGACGCTCCCTGATCACATCGGCTGAAGATTTCGGCATCGTGCATACCTGATGCGAACCCCATGCGGATGAGAAGCCCGCGCGCGCGGTCCATCCCCAGGGTCTCGATCAACTCCCTGCGCATCCCCCCCTGTGCCTCGGCATGGACCAGGAGCATGCGGTGCTCGTGCAGCCATATCTGGCCGGTCTCGGCACAGAATCGTAGCTGCGCACGAAGATCGCCTTTAACCAAGCTGCTGACAGATTTTTTCCTGCTGCTGGACATTGTTCATTATCCCCCGTCGATCCGTATGCAACATTGATTGAACCGCTCGTCCCATCGCAAAAACTGCGTTATACGGACAAACCGGAAATCATCACACCTTAGATGCATATCGTGACATCTCACGGCTCAACCAACCGTCAACCCTATCAGCATCAACTCGCCGATACTGCATATATCATTGCCGGACACAGGGAAGTGCCGTACAAATAGTGCCGAAACATGGTTACGTTACTATGTATCAGCGCTTCGAGCAAGAAAGAAAAAATCCCTTTCCCCACCTTACTACACCTTCGCATGCCTGACACCAATTTATCAAATGATAAAAAACATTCGCGCCGGTCGCAACAAATAGCATGAAAGCATAAAGCCCAGCCACGCTCACCACGCCTTTCACCACAGCTATTACCCAGCTAAAACAAAATTCTACCCACCCACAAACCCAGATTACACAAGGACTTTCGCCCAGCAGAATGCAGTCCGGCATCACAATGTAACAATGTTTGGCATATGCAATGCTTAGTATGCAAGACATAAACAGCTACATCCACCATATCTCATGTCTCGGGGCTTAACAGCAGTTAACATAGTTCTAGCAACAAATGGCCGATCGAATCGTGCACCAGACAGAGGAGAAGAGCATGGGCAATCACAGCGGCAAGTATCAGGTAAAGATACTGGGGGTGGAGGATTATCAGGCCCTGGTGGCCTGTCAGAGCGCCTGCCCCCTGGCAACCGATACCAAGCGGTACGTACGGGCCATTACCGAGGGGGATTACGAGAAGGCCTACCTCATCGCCCGCCAGACCAACCCCCTGGTGTCCGTCTGCAGCAGGGTCTGCACCGCCCCCTGTGAAAAGAACTGCCGCAAGTCCGGTGAGGGGAGCCCGGTGGACATAAGAGCCCTGAAGCGCTTTGCCTGCGACCGCCATGGCGTGGCCTCGCCCCAGTCGGTGGCGGAGAGGCTCGCCGAGTTGTCGGCCAGAAACGAGTGGCTGGGCGACCGGACCGGCAACCATATCCTGACCATGTCGCGGCTGTTCCGGAAGGCTACAGAGGCCAAGAAGGGGCCGGCCAAGGCGGGCGCCCGGGTGGCCATCGTCGGCTCCGGGCCGACCGGTCTGTCGGCGGCGCACGATCTGGCCCTGCTCGGCTATCGGGTGACGATCTTCGAGGCGGCCCCCAAGGCGGGCGGAATGCTGCGCACCGGAATTCCGAGCTTTCGCCTCCCCAAGGAGATCCTCCAAGAGGAGATCGACGCGATCCTGGAGCTGGGGGTGGAGCTGAAGCTGAACAGCCCCATCGGCAGGGACCAGTCCCTGGCCGACCTCCGTGCCCAGGGGTACGAGGCGGTATTCATCACCATCGGCCTGCAGGATCCGTTGCGCATCCTGGATATGGAAGGCACCGACCTGAAGGGGATCTACAGCGGCGTCGAGTACGTGCGGGACTATGAAAAGATCCAGCTTGGCAGGCGCTGCCTGGTCATCGGCGGCGGCGGGGTGGCGATCGACTGTGCCCAGCATGCCGTGCGCCAGGGGGCAGAGCAGGTGATGATCGCCTGTCTGGAGTCGTGGGAGACGATGCCGGCGAGCCGCTCGGAAAAGGAGGATGCCCAGGAGGAGGGGATCGTGTTTCACCCGGCCATGGGACCGCGGCGGTTTGTGGGCCACGAGGGGCGGGTCACCCGGGTCGAGTTCCTGCGCGTGAGCTCGGTCTTCGACAGCGAGGGGCGGTTCAATCCCACCTTTGTCCCGGACAGCACCACCACCATGGAGGTCGATTCGGTGATCATGGCCGTCGGCCAGGCGTCCACGGCCCCGTCCCTGGCCGGGCTGGAGGGGCTGGAAATGACGCAAAGCGGCCTGATCCGGGCCGCGGAGGACATGTCCACCAATCTGCCCGGGGTCTTTGCCGGCGGCGACGTCCGCTGGCGGTTCACCCGGAATGCGACGGACGCCATTGCCGACGGCCAGAAGGCGGCCCGCGCCATCCATGGCTACCTGGGCGGGACACTGCTGCAGGTAACGAAGAAGGGGTACATGCGGGCCGTAGGGCCGGAGTTCGAGAATACCCGCTGCGAGACCATCGCGCCAGTGGAGATCCCGAAGCGGGACGCCACGGAACGGATCAGGACCAGGGAGGAGATCACGCTTGGCTTTGCAGAGGACCAGGCCCGCCAGCAGGCTGCCCGGTGCCGGCAGTGCAGCATCCAGACCGTGTTCGACCGCTCGAACTGCCTGTTGTGCGGCACCTGCGTCGACACCTGTGTCCACGGCGCCCTGAAACTGGTCCGGGTGGCGGATATCCAGGGGGATGACGATGTCGAGCGGCTGACCGGGGCGCTGGCGAGGATCTCCTCCGCCGGCCGGGGGCTGATGGCGATCATCAAGGACGAGAGCCGCTGCACGAGCTGTGGGATGTGTGCCCGCCGCTGCCCCGGCGGGGCGATCACCATGGCCGAATTCTACTGTGAAGAGGAATGGGAATAGGCAACCCCTCCTGACCTCCCCTTATCAGGGGAGGAACAACTGCCTCCCCCCTGATAAGGGGGGATTGAGGGGGGTTCGCCCC
>JAJZTK010000217.1 GCA_021849045.1 Deltaproteobacteria bacterium
GGAGGAACCATGGGCATAGTTGCGGCCGGGAAAGCGCCGGATATCACCATCAAAGGCCGGCGATATGTGGTAGAGCTCGTGGAAAACGGTGATCAGCTTTTCGCGGAATGGCAGGTCAAAGAAGCGGGGGGCAAGGAAGTAGATGACGTACCGCATCTCCTCACCCCGGTGGGAAACGGTCGGCATGGTGCAGGTATAGGTGTGGCGACCGCGGCGGATCGAGGCGGTTTTGCTGCCGCCGGCAAAAAAGAGGGGATGGATCTTGGCATAGGTGCCGTGGACACCGCCACCGCGAGTGGTGGCAATACAGACCAGAACCCGGGCCGGGTCGATGTGGCGGAACGCTTCGACCTGTCCGGCCAGGTGGGCGACAAGACGCTCCAATTCGGCAGTGAGATTCAGAGTGGACATAAGAAGGTGAGGAGTGAGGGGGAAGGAGTTAGGCGGGATAAGCGTCCGTGTTTATCCTCACCCCTTACTCCTCACCCCTCACAATCATTTGCGTAGCTTGTGGCAGAAGAGGCAGCGCATCGCCCCACCCCCGGGCTTGGCCGGGTGCTTGTCCGGGAACTTCAGCTTGACGCCGTCGTGGCACCCGGCACAGAGCGGATCCACGTCGCTCTTCTTCCTGCCGGCGTTCATCAGGTCGTAGAACTGCTGGTGGGTGGCATCCCGGGGCACCTTTTTGGTCTTTTCCGGTCCGGAAATGGCAAAAAACACGATCAGCACCACTGCCACGATGGCAATGAAGGCGTAGTCACGCTTGGAAATGGTCATGCACTATCTCCTGCCGGGGACCCGCACACGGTCAGTCCCCCTTTATGAACATGAAGTAGATGAGAGCAGCACCAATGGCCAACCCGCCAAAGGCAAAGGGGACAGTGGAACTGAGGGTCAGCTCGTTCCCCGCCTCCGCCGGCAGGGTAAAACGAACCAGAAACATGATGGAAATAACGGAAAAAAGGGTGAGCAGTACCGGCTTGGAGCGCTTGATGACGGCAAAAAAGAAGAAGACCAGAAAGATCCCGATGATGAGCGGATTTTCCATGGCCGACTTGATGGTAACGTGTTTCATGAAATTGATGATGTTTTCCGTTTCAAAAGGGGCAAGAGTCGATTGCGCCTTGTCCAGCATTGCCTCCTTTTCCATCCCCACGCCCCCTGCGCTCCCTGATTGATTCAGCGGCAAACCTTACGGCCCCGGTGTAAACTGCTTCATCAAATAGCAGATTTTCCGCAAAAATCAAGACAGCAAACATTCCGTTGCATTTTTCCCCGCATCTTTTATACTTCCCATTAAAAGTACTGAAGGGAGCAGCGGAATGACCATTATCAGCCTTGCCGCAGCCGTTGTGGCGATCACCATGGTAGTGCTGGCTGCGGTTCTCATCCCGGCCGTAATCGAAATCAGGAAGACCGCCGAAGCGACGCGTGATTTCATAAGTCGTACCGATGCCGAACTGAAGCCTATTCTCAGCGAACTGCGCGCCACTCTGGTCGATCTGAAGGCGCTTACCGGCGGGATCGCGGAAAACGTTGATGAGCTGAAGACCTTCATGGGCGCCGTGGGCGAGACCGGCCGTGGCCTCAAGACCATCGGCACCATTGTCGGGTCGGTGTCCGGCCTGCTTGCCAGCTCTTCGCTCTGGCTCTCCGGAGCCAAGGTGGCCGGCAAATTTCTAGTGGAAAAATTTGTGAAAAAAGGGAGGTAATACCTATGGCAGAACAAGACAACGGCGTTGGCGCAGGAACCGTACTCCTCTCCTTCCTGGCCGGAGCCGCAGTAGGGGCCGGAGTGGCCCTTCTGGTGGCGCCCAAAACCGGTGAGGAGATCCGCTCCAAGATCAAGGGGCTGGCCGATGACGCCATCGACAAGATCAAGGAGTACACCACCGAGGCCCAGGAAAAGATCAAGACAACGCTCGACGACGGCAAGGACCTGATCCTGGAGAAGAAATCGATCATCTCCTCGGCCATCGAGGCCGGCAAAGAGGCGATGGAAAAGGAACGCGAACGCCTCAAGGGAGCGTAACAGCAAAAACTTCGGGGGGCGCACTTGGGTGCGCCCTTTTTTGTTCGATGTTCGACGTTCTAGGTTTTAACATCGAACGTCGAACATCGAACCGATTCACCACGTGCACGGAGGCAACGTGGCCAAAGGTCACATCGACTCTATCCGCACATTCCTTACGACCACCCTCTGGGAACTGAACCCGGACGCCTACCCGTTTCTGCGACGCTATGCCGTCAAGTATCTGCAGATTACACTCCTCGTCGCCAAGGGCTTTATGGCCGACCTGTGCCTGCAACGGGCAGCGGCCCTCTCCTTTACCACCCTTCTCTCCCTGGTCCCCTTCTTTGCCTTGATGTTCGCGGTCCTCAAAGGGCTCGGTGTCCAGAACCGCCTGGAACCGCTCCTGCTGGAACAGGTGGCGGCCGGCTCCCAGGAGGTGGTGAGCAGCATCGTCAGCTACATCAACAACACCAACATGGCGTCCATGGGCGCCATCGGGCTGGTCACCCTGCTGATTACCGTCGTTTCCCTGCTCGGCTCGGTGGAGGAAGCCTTCAACGCTATCTGGGGCGTTGCGGAAACCCGCTCCCTGCAGCGTCGATTCAGCGACTATCTGAGCGTCGTGGTGAGCGGCCCCCTGCTCCTGTTTGCCGCGACCAGCATCACCACCTCCCTCCAGAGCCAGACCATGGTGCAGTGGCTCATGGCCAACTCCCTGCTGGGTGGGCTGCTGTTGCCGCTCTTCCGCCTGATTCCGTACTTCAGTATCTGGCTTGCCATGATTTTCCTCTACCTGTTCATCCCCAACACCCGCGTCCGTTTCCGCTCGGCCCTGGTGGGCGGCGTGCTGGCCGGCACCAGCTGGGAGGTGGCCCAGTGGGGGTATCTCCACTTCCAGGTCGGGGTTTCCAAGTACAACGCCATTTACGGCACCCTGGCCGCCCTGCCAGTCTTCATGGTCTGGATCTACACCGGTTGGATCATCGTGCTCATGGGGGTTGAAGTGGTCTATGCCCACCAGAACATCCGCACCTTCCGCCGCGAAGAGCGGACGACCGGCATCTGCCAACGGACACGGGAGCTCCTGACCCTGGCGATCATGACCGACATTGCCAGGACATTTCTTGCCGGTACGCCGTCGTGGAACGTGGACAGTCTGGCCGAAGACCTGGACCTGCCGACCCGCATCGTCCGGGAAATCACCGACGAGCTTTGCACGGCAGGTTTTCTGGCCAGAACCGGCGACGCCACGCCGGGATTCCTGCCGGGCCGGGAGCTGGACCGGATAACCGTGCACCAGATTCTGGGCCACCTGCAGCACCACGGCAGCGACTGGCAGCCCGCCCTTCCCGGACGTAACGGCGAGCGATTGAGCGCTCTGCTGGCCAGTCGCGACCGGTGCAGTGCCGAGTCGCTGGCCGGGCTCACCCTGCGCGACCTGGCAACGAACGAAAAAGGGGATGAATATGCCGAAAAAGAGGGGGATGACATTGACAAAGGAGAACGGTTCGGCATATAGTGTGCCAACCATCAAACCCTTGAACGACGCGCTATCATGCAGGATGTAAAACATCTCACCCAAAAAAAGAAACGTCTGCTGCACCGACTGGTGAGCGGGAACAGTGGCAGTTCGTGCAACGCCTTCAGGCGGCAGAACGAGCAGCGACCTCCCCGTTCCCGGAAACGGCTCGCCATCTTTGTTGCCGGACTGGCCCTCATCGCCGGGCTGTTCATGAGCCTCACCTTAGCCACCCGCTCCGCTGTTTCCAGTGTCGGCAAGGCTGTGCCCACCCCCTCCAGCGAGGAGTTGAACACCTGGAATTCATTCCAGGTGGCAGCACAACAGTTGTCGAGCTTTCAGCCGGTCGGCAGCAGGCTCCAGGCGGGGCTGCCCGGCGGGGGAACCATCACCTACGCCATCAATCCCGAACTGCAGGAGCGGGTAAAGCGGGTGATGGACGACAACCGGGTTCCCTTTGGCGTCTTTGTCGCGCTGGAACCTCGGACCGGCAAGATCCTGGCCATGGCAAGCCACTCCACCCGGGATACCGCCTGGCCCGGCAAGGCCTTCTATACCCCCTACCCCATGGCCTCCCTGTTCAAGATCGTTACTGCGGCCGCGGCCCTGGAAGAAAAAAAGATCTCTCCGGACACGGTAATGGCGTTCAACGGTAAGTTGACCTCGGTCTCCCCCAGCATCTGGGAACCCCGTCGCCGCTACAGCCAGGAAATGTCCCTCACCGAGGCGATGGGTAAATCGGTCAACCCGGTATTCGGCCGCCTGGCCAGCGACGTGGTCGGCCGGGACCCGCTTTTGCAGTATGCCGGGCGCTTTGGCTTCAACCAGGTACTCTTTCCGGGCACGCCGATTCAGCCGAGCATTGCCGCCGCTCCCCAGAGCACGGCCGAACTGATGCTCATGGGCGCCGGTCTCGGCAGAGAGGTGAAGATCACCCCCCTGCATGCCGCAACCCTGATCGGGGCCGTAGCCAACGGCGGCACCCTGATGGCGCCGCTGCTGGCCGACGAGATCAAGAGCGGCAAAGGGACAACCGTTTACCAGGCACAACCCCACCCGCTGCGTCGGGCGATCTCCACCGAGACGGCCGGTAACCTGGCAAAGATGCTCTCCACCACCGTCAGCAGCGGCACCTCACGCCGGGCCTTTCACGACCGGCGGGGACGCCCCATGCTCGGCTCAATCTCCATTGCCGCCAAGACCGGCTCCATCGACGGCAAAGACCCTGAAGGACACTACAGCTGGTTCGCCGCCTACGCCCCCATCGAGAATCCCCAGATCGCCCTGGTGGCACTGGTCGTGAACCAGGGTAAATGGAAGAGCAAGGCAACGCATGTGGGAGAAAAGGCACTGGAGA
>JAJZTK010000218.1 GCA_021849045.1 Deltaproteobacteria bacterium
GTTGCGGAAGATTGGTACTAATCAGGTCTCCTTTTGTCCTGAAGGACGGAGAAATATACGGCATCCTTTGGAAAATGTCAAACCATACTATGCCGTGCAACGCCATGAAAAAAGGTGTTTACAAGGTTTTTCCGTTTCCCTAATATGCGGCGGCAATGGGAACCCCGCTGGATGAAATAGTTATCTGTCCTATGGTTGAAGCGGATATGGACGAGGTTCTTGCCATCGAAACCGCCTCCTATCCCCGACCCTGGTTGAGGGAGCATTTCCAGGCCGAACTGATTTCCCCCCATGCCTTTCCGCTTACGGCCTTCTCCGCCGACGGCCGGGTCGCAGGGTACATCTGTCCCGTGCTGGTCCTGGACGAAGGCCACATCATGAACGTGGCGGTCCATCCCGCGTTCAGGGGGCGCGGGATTGGCCAACTGCTCGTGGAGAGGATCATCGCCGACTGTCGTGATGCCGGGGCAGCGTTTGTCTCGCTGGAGGTACGGATTTCCAACGAGGCAGCCATCGGTCTCTACCAGCGGCTCGGCTTTGTCGGGACCGGCACCCGGCGCCGGTACTATGAAAACGGCGAGGATGCCCTGTTGATGGAATATATTTTTGCTCAGCACGGAGATAACCATGCAGTTTAAATCACAGGTGATAAGCAACGTCGAGGTTTCGCCCGGTTACTACCGGATGCGGATGACTGCCCCGCCGGCCGTTCTGGACGCCCGGCCGGGCCAGTTCGTCATGGTCCGGGTAAACGGGGCGATCGATCCGCTTCTCAGGAGGCCATTCGGCATCTACGATCTGGGCGCTTTTGCCACCCCGTATACCGACTGCGGCCGGCAGACCTTTCTGGAGATCCTCTACCGGGTGGTGGGGAAGGGGACCGCTATGCTGGCCGATTTGCACCAGGGTGACCATCTGGAGATCCTGGCACCGCTCGGCAACGGGTTCGATCTCGGGCCGGCCGGAGAGGACAAGGTGCTGGTCGGGGGCGGGGTCGGGCTGGCGCCGCTCTATTTCCTGGCACGGGAACTGGTGAAGACGGCAAAAGTCCGTCTCTTCGCCGGCGGCCGGACCAAGGAGGACGTCCTCTGCATCACCGAATTCGAGCGGCTGGGGGTGGAGACCTACGTGGCCACCGATGACGGGACCTTGGGCGACCAAGGGCTGGTGACCGAGGTCCTGACCCGGTACCTGGCCGACGACAGTGGCTCGAAACAGCTCTTCGCCTGCGGGCCGATGCCGATGCTCCAGGCCGTTGCCCGGATCGCCGCGGCACAGCGGATTCCCTGCCAGGTGTCGCTGGAGGCCTATATGGCCTGCGGCATGGGCGCCTGTCTCGGCTGCGTGGTGCCTGGAAAGCACCACTCGGCGGAGACGCCGGATTACCGCTGTGTCTGCAAGGACGGGCCGGTGTTCGGATATCATGAACTGCAGTGGGAGGTCCGGTAATGGCGACGAAACCGAACATGTCAGTGGATATAGCGGGAATCAAGCTGCGCAATCCGGTCATGACCGCGTCCGGCACCTTCGGCTATGGCCGGGAGTTTGCCGATTACCTGGACCTGGAGCGGATCGGCGCCATGATCACCAAGGGGCTCTCCTTGAAGCCCAAGGCCGGCAACCCAACCCCACGGATCGTGGAGACGCCGGGCGGCATGCTCAACGCCATCGGGCTGCAGAACGTGGGGATCGACGCCTTTATCGAGGAGAAACTGCCGTTCCTCAGGACCGTGGACACCCCGGTGATCGTCAACCTGTACGGCAACTCCCTGGAGGAGTACGGCGAGCTTGCCGAGAGGATTGACGCCATTCCCGAGGTGGCCGGCATCGAGGTGAACATCTCCTGTCCCAACGTGAAGCAGGGTGGGATCGTCTTCGGCACCGACCCGGCCGCCGCCTACGAAGTGGTCAAGCTGGTGCGGGATTCGACCATCAAGCCGCTCATCGTCAAGCTCTCCCCCAACGTCACCGACATCGTTGCCATGGCGAGGGCCTGCGTCGATGCCGGGGCCGAGGCCCTCTCGCTCATCAACACCCTGACCGGTATGGCCATTGACCTGGCCAAGCGGCGGCCGATCCTGGCCAACGTCACTGGCGGGCTCTCCGGGCCGGCCATCAAGCCGGTGGCCCTGCGGATGGTCTGGCAGGTGAGTAAGGCCGTGGACGTGCCGCTCATCGGTATCGGCGGTATCATGAACGCCACGGACGCCCTGGAGTTCATCCTGGCCGGTGCCACGGCCGTCCAGGTCGGCACCGCCAACTTCCTTAACCCGTCCGCGGCCCAGGAGATCGCCGAGGGGATGGAGTTGTGGCTGGTGGAGAACGGCGTCGCCGATGTGAACGAACTGATTGGGTCGCTCCGGGCTTGACCGGCAATTATCCCGCTGGCTGAACAGTCGTGACGTCTTTACTTCCTCCTCCCTTTAAGGGAGGGGGATGAATCCCGCACCGGAATCAGGTCAAACGTCAGGCCCGCGAGGGAGTGCATGGGTAGACCGGTTGTTCGATGAATCCGCCACAAATCTTTATTAAAAGCCCCCTCATAAAGTCCGTATTATCCCCCAGGCGAAAACTGAGGCGGCACGCAGGCGTTGACGCGATGGTGCGCTCCCGCGGCATTAGACAGCAGATCGAAGGATAATTGAATTCGTAAGAGGACTGTATGACAGAGGGTGTGAAGCATGGATTGATATTCTTTGTAATGTCAGCAATTACAATTGGTTTCTGTCTCTTATTTTACCCGCCAATAAAGGAAAAGCTGAAGAATGTGACTAATCGCTCTTGTATCTGCGATTGCTTCGATGGTGCTTTAACAGCGCTACTCGTCGTATTCGGAAAATAAAAGTTAAGCTAATTGTTTGCGGTGAATATATTGATCCGCAGCCTGGGCCAATAGGCCTGAACGAGTCATATGGTATTGCTCAGCATAACGGTCGATCTCATGTAGCAGATTTTCCGACATGGTGATATTTACTCGCTTAGCTTTAACTTTGAGTCTGGCAAGGTCAATATCTACCAAGAGCCAGACCCCTCCCTGATATTCGGGGTTAGTAGCCAATTGTTCTAATGATGTTGGTGCTGGTACAGGTATATCCTCGCCTTCAAAATAGACTTCTGCTGCCTCTTGGATCATGTGTGGTAAATCCTCCCAATCGTCGGCGGCAGAGAAACAACCGGGAAAGTCGGGGATAGTTACACCGTGGGCGTGTTTATCGTCTCCAATGTGAACATATGCGGGGTATAACATTTTACCTCCATTCCCAACCTGCTTGACGGAAAATGTTCCGCAAGGTTCCGGTTGGCATGTCTTTACGTGGATGTGGCACTACAACATGGCCAGCTTTTGACGGGTGCTTGTATTTCTGGTGGTCGCCTTTGCCTCCGGCACAATACCAGCCCTCGCTTTCAAGTCGCTTGATAATCTCTTTGCTGGTCATAAGTGAATTTATACACACTGATACACACCGGGTCAACGGTAAAGTGAATTGAGGATGGAGGCAACTACCGGGGCAATGCCGGATAAAGGTCAGGAAAGAACCGCCCCGCAGCATGGATCGGAAGGCCTACCCTTTGGCGTGTCCGACACCAGCAACCCTCCACCCCTGAGGTCAGGTAACAATCCTCCCCGTTTACCCCTCCAACTGCTCCGCCAGTGAATGAAGCGGGGTCAGGAATGAAGCGAGGTCGAATGAAGCGGGGTCAGGCCAGACTTTCGGACATTTTCTTCAGGAATCCGGACTCAATGCTTAATTCAAAAGGCGGCCAAATTGGGCCGCCTTTGCTGTTTCATAGGAGCCCAAGAGATCTTCTATTTTTCTATTGTGCGTGAAATTGAACGGCGTGACATTCCCTGAGATGCTCATTTGCAACATTTCTCTTCCTGATTAGTACCAATCTTCCGCAACACACTCTCCCCCTCCCTTGACGGGAGGGGGGCGGGGGGGTGGGTGAAGCTGCAACCAGCGGACTTCGTGGCAACTTCCCCCCCACCATCACCCTCCCCCGCCAGGGGGGAGGGGATTTTTTTCAAGCGGGCGGAAGATTAGTGCTAATCAGGTTTCTCTTTGACGCACCATTAAATATCGTATATACAATAATTGTGATCTGGGACGAAACAAAACGGCTGGCTAACCTTGAAAAACATCATCTTGACTTTGTCGATGCTGGCCTCGTCCTATCCAATCGTTACCGGCTTGAATTTGAAAGTGTCCGGAATGGAGAAGTGAGACGTCAGACGTTTGCCTATGTCGCCGAGATGTTAACCGTGCTTACTGTTATCTGGGTGCCTAGCGAAAAGCGGAGGGTCATCAGTTTCCGACGAGCTCATAAAAATGAAAGGGAGGCTTACCATGCCTGGCTTGAAAAAGAATTCAAAGACTGATTGGGAACAAGTGAAGCGTGACGCTGCAACTGACGCCCCTATTACATATGACCCTGATACAGACCTGTACGATCCGAACGACCCGGCACAGGTGCAAAATTTCTTTGCATCGGCAAAGGTTGTCCGCAAACCTGGCAGACCAAAGGCAGAAACTACCAAGATACCAACGGCCATCCGTTTGTCAGCTGATGTAGTTGAATACTTTAAATCGACCGGAGCAGGTTGGCAGTCTCGAATTGACGCTGCCTTGCGTGATTGGATGGCCGGACATCCACTGAAACGAGTATAAGACAGAATCCTGAATCCGTGACGTTACATTCAGAAAGAATCTGCAAACAGCATCTAACCTTTTGAAGTTCTTTGACAATTCAGCTATTCTGTCACCCACCAAAACTCACTTGGCGGGTGAAACTATGCAGCGTT
>JAJZTK010000219.1 GCA_021849045.1 Deltaproteobacteria bacterium
GCTACCTCCGCACCACCCAGTTCCAGGAACGGACCGGCCAGGATTTCCAGAAGACCCTCCAACTCCTCCGCCAGGAAAACAACGGCACCCTGAAAGGACTTATCCTCGATCTGCGCAACAACCCGGGCGGCCTGGTGGATACGGCCACCCAGGTAGTCGACCCGTTCATCGGCGAAGGGACGTCGGACGGGACCATCGTATCCATGCGTGGCCGGACCCCCGATGCCCAACGCAACTATTACGCCCATTTCGGCTCCAAGGAGCCACACTACCCCATCGTCGTCCTCATCAACGGGGCAAGCGCCAGTGCTTCGGAAATCATTGCCGGGGCACTACAGGATCAGAAACGGGCCATCATCATGGGGACCCAGAGTTATGGCAAGGGATCGGTCCAATCGGTTATCACCCTGCGGGACGGCTACGGCCTCAAGCTGACCACTGCCCGCTACTACACCCCTTCCGGCCGCTCCATCCAGGCCAAGGGGATCAGGCCGGACATCATCGTTGCCCAGAGTGACGTGGCGAACAAAACAAACGGTTCCGCCCCATCGCCCCACACTGCCACATTCGGCAACCGTTCGTCCATGCCTGCCGCGGTGAAGCCGTCGCACCGCACCTCACCGCCCGTTGCCGCGGAAGGGGATCTGGCCAACGACTTCCAACTCTCCAGGGCGCTGGAAACACTGAAAGGGCTCAACATTTTTGCAGGTCTTGCCAGCAAACCCGCCACCGTCACCGGCGGCGGCAAATAGCCTTCGGGCCTGCCCATGTACTGCGAATTCTATGGGTTTCAGGAGAAGCCGTTCAGCGTCACCCCCAATCCGCGCTTTCTTTTTCTCAGCAAGCACCATCGGGAAGCGTTCGCCCACCTCCTGTACGGAATCGACAATCACGCCGGCTTCATCGAGCTGACCGGCGAGGTGGGAACCGGCAAGACCACGGTTCTCCGCACCCTCCTTGAACAGCTGGACGACGAGAGCCACTGCACCGCCCTCATCTTCAACCCCTGCCTTTCCGCCCTGGAGCTCCTCAGAAGCGTCAACAGCGAATTCGGCCTGCCGAGCGAAGGGCTCGGCACGGCCGAACTTCTGGAGGCGCTCAACCAGTTCCTGCTGATGGAAAACCGCCAGGGACGCACCGTGGTCCTGGCCATCGACGAGGCACAGCACCTGGAGCCGCAGGTACTGGAACAGATCCGCCTCATCTCCAACCTGGAGACCGATACGGACAAACTGATCCAGATCGTCCTGGCGGGCCAGCCGGAGCTCAAGCGGCTGCTGGAGCGGCCGGACCTGCGCCAACTGGCCCAGCGGATGACAGTGCGCTACCATCTGCTCCCCCTGGACCGGGAAGATACGGCCGCCTATATTCACCACCGTATACTGGTGGCCGGCGGCACGGCAAACGTCGTCTTCTCGCCGGCGGCAATACGGGCGATCTTCCATTACGCCCAGGGCTCACCCAGAATCATCAACATCGCCTGCGACCGGGCACTGTTGGTGGCATACACCGAGGAGGCCCGCAGCATCAGCGGCAGAATTGCCCGCCAGGCCATTGGCGAATTGACCGGGCCAGACCGTCGCCCCGTCCGGTTCACCAGGGGATGGGCGGCTGCGGCCGTCACCGGCATTATCGTCGGCGGAGTGGCGGTACTGGCAATGGTCCTCGCTTTCCGACCGTCATTGCGCTCGTCCCGGAACAAGCCGGCCACCACGGCGATCCATCAACAGGCAAAACAAACAACAGCCCGTCCGGCACCACAACCGGTAGCGCACAAACAGCTCCCTGCACCGGAAAAGGCCGTGCAGTCTCCCCCCGCAACAGTTCCTGCTGCAACCTCTCCGGCAACAGCACCGCCACAGGGATTAAAGCCGGCAAAACCTGTGGCAAAGCCGGCGGTACCGACCCCGTCGCTTCCGCCGCCACAACCACAGACAATGAAATCTGCTGGCCCGCCAACGATCCCCGCAGCAAGCACAAAACCAGCCGAACGCCCCTCTCTTCTGGCCAAGCTTCCGGAAGGACCGGAACCGGCATTCAACGCCGTTGCCCGTCTCTGGAACGCCCCAGCTGCCAATGGAAAAGGAAAACCGCATTCCCTCGAGGAACTGGCGCGTAAAAGCGGCCTCTCTCTGGCCACCTTCAACGGCAAGACCGGTTTTCTGCAGCGAATGAACACCCCTGCCATCCTGGAGTGGAAGGTGCCGGGAGGCGGTACCCGTTATGTCGCCGTCACCGGCATCACAAAAGACCGGATAACCATGGTGCCGGCCCTGCCCGGCAGTGCCCCTCTGACCCGCAAGGAACTGGAAAAGCAGTGGTCCGGTCGTGGCTACCTCCTCTGGAAGAACCACCAGGACATCCCTGTCGACCTCTCGCCCGGCTCGGCGGACGTTGCCGCCATCCGTCTCCAGATCCTCCTGACCGGCGCCGGTTTTTTCAGCAGCGAGCCGAGCGGCCTGTTCGATGAGGCAACTCGAAAGGCGCTTGCCGACTATCAGAAAGCGCGGGGACTCAAGGCCGACGGCCGGCCCGGCGCCCAGACGCTGCTGCTGCTCTACCGGGATGGGGGCAGGTTCCCCACGCCGCAACTCGGCGCAAATGGGTCAGGCGGTAAAAAGAGATGAGCTCGATCCTGAAGGCATTGAAAAAACTGGAGGCAGATAAAGCGGCCCGGCTCTCGGGCCAAGTGGAGATCTCCCGGGCCATCCTCACGGAAAAGCCGTCACGGTCCGGACGCCGGACGCCGGTTTTGGTAATTGGCAGCAGCGTTCTCCTGGCAGTAGCGGTCCTGGCCGGCAGTATGATGCTCTGGCATAGCCGTATCACCCCCTCTGCCGGCGAACACCAGGCGAACGCACCCCAGTTGCCGGCCCAACCGGCACCCGTCAAAACAACCCCATTGCCTCAACCAGCCGCCAAGCCGAACAGTACGGTTCCAGCCACACCGGCAACCGGTGTCACCCGCAGACCGGAAGCTGCCGTGCCTTCACCACCTCCACTGCCAACACCAACGGCGCAGACGCCACGCCAGACATCTCCCACACCTCAGCGGCAGGTGCCGGCGGCCCCGATCTCCAAACCGTTGACGGCCCCCAGCACAACGCCCCAGACTCCGGTTGAAACAGTGGCCAGACCTGTGCCGGCCCCCTCCGCCCCGCACCCCCATGCGGTGCCGGCACTGCGTGTCTCTGGCATTGCCTGGCAGGTAGACAGCGCCTCCCGGCTGGCCATCGTCAATGGCCAGCCAGTGGGTCTGGGAGTTAATGTCGGGGGAGCCACGGTTGACGAGATCTTTCCCGACCGGGTACGTTTTACCTACAAGGGAGAAAAGGTCGAAGTCGGTCTGGGGAGGAGTTCAAAGGACGACTGAAGAAACCTCCTATGGGTTGCGAATCAGCAACGATCCGTTATGCTCTACCTATCATGGAAACCTTCACCTTCACCGCCTTCGCCCTCGGCGGCGAACTGGACCTGAACCGCCTGGCAGCCTCGCTGGAGATCGCCCGCCGCTACCGCTGGGAAGAACCGATGCGCCTCGATCCGCTGACCCTTGCCCCCTGTGGCGGTGGAGAACGGGAGCAGGTCTATCTCTACCACTTCGGCGGGCTGGTCTTCCTGAATTGCGGCAACGGGACCATCACCGCCTTCCTGAACCGGCTCCGCGGCTTTTCAGGTATCGTCAAGGGGGAGCAGCACCTCAGATTCAGGGAAGAGTACGAACTCCGCATAGCACCGGAAGAGCCGGCCATTACCAACGATTACGCAGTAATGGACCATTTCGATCAGGCATACATCGACATCGTCTGTTTCGTCATTGCCAAATCAGTGGCCCTGGAGAGGATCGAAGGACAGGTGGAAACCGTCCTGGACGACATGGAGGGGGTGATCGGCAACCTGGGGCGGGGAAACCTGAATATCCCCGACCAACGGCTGGCGAGGCTCGCCTCTTCCATCCTCAACTTCAAGTACCTCTCCATCGCCCACATCATGGTGCTGGACAAGCCGGAGATCACCTGGGACAACCCCGAGGCGGACCGCCTCTATCTGACCATGGCCACCCACTTCGAACTGGACCAGCGTTACCAGGAGATCAAGCACAAGTCCGAGACCCTCCTGGACATCACCGAAGTATTCAGTGGCCTCTCCCACGCCCGTCGGTCGGCGCGTCTGGAGTGGATCATCATCATTCTGATTGCCATCGAGATCGGGCTGTTCCTGGTGGAAATGGTCCGCCGCTGAGCCGGGCAAACCATGGATTGACACGCTTCACTGCCTGGTTTATTCTTCCCAGTTCATGATATACGACCATATTGACGATACCGCGTGGGACGCTCTCTGTAACCGCTGCGGCCAGTGCTGCTTCGAGAAGATCGAGAACGAGCGGGGGACCATCTTCTACACCCAGACCCCATGCCGCTACCTGGATGTGGTGAGCAGACAGTGCAAGGTCTACGACCGGCGCGCCACCATCAATCCGGCCTGCATAAAACTGACACCGGAACTCCTCCAACAGCTGCGCTGGCTTCACCCCGACTGTGGCTACCGTCGCGCTTTTCCCGAACTGACCCCCGCCAAAACAGACGTAAGGAAACAGGTACGGAAGGGCAGGAAACCTTAACCCTGACCGCCGGTTCTGCCCCGAGCCCCCAAAACGTCTCAAACTAACACAGGAGTCGCATCGTGCCTGCATCAGATAACCACAACAGCGCCAAACTTACCCTGATCAAGGGGAGCCGACTGACACCGCGGGAATTCTCCCGGCTCTCCTTGCCGGACAAG
>JAJZTK010000220.1 GCA_021849045.1 Deltaproteobacteria bacterium
CGCAGCCAGGATCTTCCCCTTGAGGGCGGCGATGTCCTGCGCGTCAATCAGTTTGTGATTGACGGCCGGGACTGGGTCTTGCCAGATGAGCTCTTCGGCCGGAACCTCCGGGCCGAGATAGCGCGACCTGGGGCCCATGTCGCGGTGGGTCAGCTTGAACCACGCCCGGGCGAAGGCGTCCGCGAACTCCTCCGGGTTCTCGTGGAACCGTTTCGCAATCGGCTTATAGATCGGATCCATCCTCAGAGAGAGGTCCGCCGTAGTCATTATGGTCGTTACCCGCTTCGAAGGATCGTGAGCGGCCGGCGCGAGATCCTTTTCAGCCGGATTGACCGGAACCCACTGGTGTGCACCGGCAGGGCTTTTCACCAGATTCCAGTCATAGCCGAACAGCATGCCGAAATAACCCATATCCCACTTGATCGGATTCGGCGTCCAGCCGCCCTCGATGCCGCTGGAAATCGTGTCATCCCCCTTACCCTTGCCGAAACCGCTCTTCCAGCCGAGGCCCTGCTCTTCGATACCGGCGCCTTCGGGCTCAGGCCCCACATGGGACGCAGGACCGGCGCCATGGCATTTGCCAAAGGTGTGACCTCCAGCGACGAGGGCGACGGTCTCCTCGTCGTTCATCGCCATTCGCGCGAAGGTTTCGCGAACATCACGGCCGGAGGCGACCGCATCCGGTTCGCCGTTCGGCCCCTCCGGGTTCACGTAGATCAGGCCCATCTGCACGGCGGCGAGCGGGTTCTCGAGGTTCCGGTCGCCGGAGTAGCGCTGGTCGCCGAGCCAGGTATCCTCGCTGCCCCAGTAGATGTCCTCTTCCGGCTCCCAGATGTCCTCGCGCCCACCGCCGAAACCGAAGGTCTTGAATCCCATTGAATCCATGGCGCAGTTGCCCGCGAGGACCATCAGGTCGGCCCAGGAGATTTTCTTGCCGTATTTCTGCTTGATCGGCCAGAGCAGACGGCGCGCCTTGTCCAGGTTGACGTTGTCCGGCCAGCTGTTGAGGGGCGCCAGTCGCTGGTTGCCGGACCCGGCGCCGCCGCGGCCGTCGCCCATGCGATAGGTGCCTGCGCTGTGCCACGCCATCCGGATGAAGAGCCCGCCGTAGTGACCGTAGTCGGCCGGCCACCACTCCTGCGAGTCGGTCATCAGCGCATAGAGGTCCTGCTTCACCTCATTGAGGTCCAGCTTCTTGAACTCTTCGGCGTAGTTGAAGGCTTCGCCCATGGGATTGGACAGGGAGGACTGCTGGTGCAGAATCTTGAGGTTCAACTGATGCGGCCACCAGTCCCGGTTAGACGTGCCGCCTCCGGCTGTTTGCGCGTTGGATTTACCCGTTACCGGGCACTTGCTCTCATCACTCATCTCTGCTCTCCTTTCCTTTCAGGTTTGGATTTGTAAAGCTGACCAGGGCAATAAACCGCGGTACAGGATGTCCGTAGCAGCGGCTAAACAGGAATGGTTCCTGTTTAATGAGGAAAAAAATTTACCCCTTGATGTTGCACTCCCGGCAAAGACCGTAATATTCAACCCGTGACTCAACCGCCCTGAAGCCGGTTTCCTGATGGACAATCTCCACCGGAACGGGCAGGTTCAATGCAAAATCCTCAATTTTACCGCACGCCGAACATACCAGGTTGAGATGGCTGCGCGTGTCGGCTTCATACCGATTGTCCATGCCTTCGAACTCCAGTTCCTTGATAAGCTTGTTTTTTTTGAGCAGGCCGAGGATGTTGTATACCGTGGACAGACTGAGGGAGGGATCTTTTCGCGGGCCTTACGATAGATATCCATCGCACTGGGGTGGCTTTTGTCGCTGACCAGCTCCGTTATCACCACCACCCGCTGAGTAGTGAGTTTCAGGCCGGAATCCCGCAAGCGCGCCATGATGGATTTTTTGAGCTCGTCAGCGTTAATTTCCGTTCTCCTTAATCGTAATGGTTCCTGATTACGATTATAAAACCCGCCGGACATCTGTCAAGTTTGACTAACGGCTATATCTTTCTCATGGGCGATTCTTCCGGCCTGATGAACTACCCCGCAGCAAGCAGCGGGGTGTCGGAATTCAGAATCCAGTAGTCAGAAGAACAAACAAAAGACCAGGTTCTTAGCTGTTCTCCTTAATTCTGACTCCTGACTTCTGTATTCTTCCAGGATTAACGCAGCAAGCTGCGGGGAATTCAACCCTGAGGGATTAAATGCCTGAGGCGGTATAATTGATGCTCTCGCAAAAAGTCCATGCCGTCATTCCGGCGAAAGCCGGAATCCACTGTTTGGATTAGTGGACCCCGGCTTTCGCCGTGGTGACGACTTTTTGCGAATGCATCATGTTTGATTGTCTCAAGGGGGCAAGCGCTCTAAGCCCCACAACGATTGTGCTCAGATTATGGAGTGATGCCGCAAAAACGGGGGGCATTACGCCGGTAACCGAAAGGAACAGCGCTGCGGAGTTGACTGTCACGATGGTCCGGAAGTTGTGATCGATAAGGCCCATGGCTTCCCTGCTGATACTCCGTGCGACGAGAATATCAGCCAGAGTTCCGTCCTGCAGCAGGATGTCGCAGGCCTCACGGGCAATATCAGAGCCGTGCTTCATGGATATGCCGACATTGGCACTGGAGAGTGCGGGAGAATCGTTGATGCCGTCTCCCACCATGGCGACCGTACACCTTTCCTGCTGCAGGGCGCGAATGATCTCGACCTTTTTGTCCGGCAGAGCCTGGGCATGAAATTCATCAATACCAAGCTCCCCGGCAATGGCGGCAGCGATTTCCCGGTTGTCGCCGGTCACCATCACGATACGCATTACACCAAGATGCTCAAGCCCCTCGATAAAGGCCCGCGACTCGGTACGTACCGGGTCATGGATGGCGATAAGGCCAGCCAGCTCGCCGCCTATGGCCATATAGAGAACCGAATTCCCCTTGCGGGCAAACGCGTCAAGAAACTGATCCCCCTGCTCGATATCAACCCCCTCGTCATCATGAACGAAGTGCCTGCTGCCGACCACGACACGCTTGCCCTGGATCATGGTGGCGATTCCGTGGGCGACTATGTACTCGACCTCGGAGTGCTCCTCTTCGTGACGCAGCCCCTGCCGGGCGGCCTCCCTGACGACCGCCGTAGCGACAGGGTGGGGGAAGTGCTCCTCCACGCAGGCCGCATGCCTGAGCACGAATTCGCGGCTATAACCGTTGAAGGCGATTACATCGGCCACCTCGGGTGTTGCCTCGGTCAGAGTGCCGGTCTTGTCAAGGACAAAGGCATCTACTTTGGCAAGCAGCTCCAGGTATTTGCCCCCCTTGATCAGAACCCGGTGCCGGGCGGCGCGCGCCAGGGAAGACAGGATCACCAGCGGTGTGGAGAGCTTGATGGCGCAGGAGAAGTCCACCAGAAGCACCGCCGCCGCCCTGGCCGGGCTTCTGGTCGCAATCAGCACCAGACCGCTCAGCAGGAAGGAATAGGGGACAATCCGCTCCGCCATGGCCTCGCTCCGGCTCTGGCTTTCGGCCTTGAGAGTTTCCGCCTCCTCAATGAGCCTCACCACCCGGGCGGCCCTGGTCTGGTCGCCCACGAGATCCGCCCTGACCCGTATCACCCCTTCCTCCACGGCAGTACCGGCATAGACGCTAGTCCCCGCGCGTTTTGAAACCGCCAGGCTTTCACCGGTGAGGCTTGACTGATTGACCATGGCCTCCCCGTCGATGACCACCCCGTCCACCGGGATCAGGCTTCCGGTGCGAACAATCACCGTATCCCCGACAACCACTTCGTCCAGGGGAAGGCGCAGCTCTTCGCCATCTCGCTCCACCCAGGCCCACTCCTCGGTGGTGTGGAACATCTCCGACAGCAGGCGGCGGGAATAACTGCGTGTCCATTCATCCAGATACTCCCCGAGCTTGAGCAGAAAAGAGATCAACGATGCGGTCAGAAAGTCCCCGGTGGCCATGGCTGCCCCCACCGCAGAGGCGTCCAGAACATCAACGTTCAGCTGGCGGCGGCGCAGGGCGGCAAGCCCCTTCCTGAAAAGGGGAAAAGCGCCGTACATGGCCAGCAGGGGACGAATGGGGGGAGGAATCAGGGGACGGGCCAACAGCAGGACTCCGGAACGGACGACGATCTCTTTTTTGATAGCCAGTTCCGTGACCGGACGCGGACGCCGCGTTCCCGGAAGCGGGGCGGCGGCTACGCGCGCCAGAAGCTCGGCACGGGTCGTTTCGCTGCCGTCGTAGTGGACCAGGAGACTTCCGGTACGTGGTGAGAAGGATGCCTTGACCACCCCGGCAAGGTCGTGGAAATGGTTTTCCACCTGTTCATGATCGACAGCGGGAACCCTCGGGACGGTCAGGTTGAGTCTGATTCGCCCCGGCGTCTGGTGAGTAATGGTGTAAAGCATTATTTTTTGCTTTTTGCCGCGGCTTTGTTTTCAGCACCGGCCTGGAGCAGTTCCTCGAGCATCTGCTCCAGTCTGGAGAGGCTTGTTTCCGAGGTCTGTTTCTCTTTGACCCGGCAGAGCAGGTAGGAACCACCGAGGGCGGCGCCGGCGCCGAGCGTCACTTTCAAGGCATTGCTGAAATATTTCATGCCGTTGCCTCTTCTCTGATTTCTCTCATTCATGCTTGCGCCTCCGCCTTGTCTGACTTCATTTTACCCAGCTTCTTTTCGACGATCTTTTCGATCTTTTCAAGGATGTCCTTCTCGCGCTTCACCACATCGGCCGTCGCGGTCAGATCCGCCTGGTACTGGTGAACACCTTCCGCGACAATATCGCGGACCTT
>JAJZTK010000053.1 GCA_021849045.1 Deltaproteobacteria bacterium
ATGGAGTAGAGATGCTTGCTCCGCCCCGACACCTCGCCCGTGATGGCGTGCTCGGCCAGCTTGGCGTTGATGATCGCCTTGACCTCGTCGACGTACGCCTCCCGCTCCTTTTTCTTCTTGGCCACCTTGGAGGCCAGGTCATAGTAGACCTGCGGGTCGATGTAGCGGAAGGAGAGATCTTCCAGCTCGCTCTTGATCCAGGAGATCCCCAGGCGGTTGGCAATGGGGGCGTAGATGTCGAGGGTTTCCCGGGCAATGGAACGCTGCTTCAGCTCGGGCTGATACTGGAGGGTCCGCATGTTGTGGAGACGGTCGGCCAGCTTGACCAGGATCACCCTGATGTCGTTGGCCATTGCCAGGAGCATCTTGCGGAAGTTTTCTGCCTGGCTCTCTTCCTTGGTCTTGAAGTGAATCTTGCCGATCTTGGTAACCCCGTCCACCAGGCGGGAGACCTCGTCGCCGAACATGGCAGCAAGCTCTTCCAGGGTAGCCAGGGTATCCTCAACCGTATCGTGGAGAAGTCCGGTCACCACAGTCGGCACATCCAGCTTCAGATCGGCAAGGATTGCCGCGACCTCCATGGGATGGACCAGGTACGGCTCGCCCGAGAGACGGGTCTGCCCTTGGTGGACTTTGGCACAGTAGACGTAGGCCTTGCGGATCAGATCGAGATCCGCCGTCGGATTGTACGTCGTAACCTTGTCCAGTATGTCGTTAAGCCTGATCATGCCGCTCTGTTAGTGTCACTGCGCAATGGAGATGGATAAAGAAGTGTCCCAATACGGCAAAAGGCGGCTTCTCGCGTTGCCGCCCTTCACTCTGGTGGGTACCCGTTGATAAAAAAACGGGGTACCGCCAACAGGCAGCCCCCGCTCGGGCGTCAGTGTTTCGCGCCGCGACGCGAAGAGATTTCGAAGTTGACCGAACCTGCGGCAATCTCCCGCAGGGCAAGGACCACATTCTTGTTTTCCGACTTGTTTTCGATAAGCGGCCGTGCCCCCTTGTACAGCTGCTTGACCCGCTTGGAAGCCAGCATGACGAGGAGAAAGCGGTTGTCCACCTTCTCCAGACAATCTTCTACGGTAACCCGTGCCATATGTGTTGCTCCTTTCCAATGACGTGAGGGGGGAGGGGTAAAGAGTGAGGTGGAAAGACACCCCTCACTCCTCACACTTCACTCCTCACGAATATCAAACAGCTGCGACACCGCATCGAGCACCCGGCGTGTCCGGCAGCGCTCGGCAATGATAATTGACTTCAACTCCTCCACGGACCGGCTGAAGAGATCGTTGACAACGATGTAGTCGTACCAGCGGGATTCCCGGATCTCACCGGCGGCATTGCCCAGCCGGCGCTCAATCACCTCCGGGCTGTCAGCATCCCGGCCGTCCAGACGGCGGCGCAGCTCATCATAGCTCGGCGGAAGGATGAAGATAAAGACCCCGCCGTCGTACTTCTCCTTCAGTTGGCGCGCCCCCTGGCAGTCTATGTCCAGGATGACGTCAATGCCGTCGCGTCGATACGCTTCGAGAGTCTCCAGCGCTGTACCGTAGTGATTGCCGTGAACCTCGGCCCACTCGGCAAACTCACCGGCCGCCACCATCCGCAGGAATTCTTCCCTGGAGATGAAGAAATAGTCCCGGCCATGCAGCTCCCCCGGGCGGATCTGGCGGGTCGTGAAGCTGACAGAATGCCGCAAGCGCGGAAAGATGTCAAGGACTTCACGGCAGAGGGTGGTCTTCCCCGCCCCTGACGGCGCCGAGATGATGTAGAGTACACCTTCGCGTTTCATGTTCGTTTCCTTCGGAAACGAGTGAGGAGTGAAGGGTGAGGAGTAAGGAGAAAAAAACATTTACCCCCTCACCCCTCACCCCTCACCCTTCACTCAATGTTTTGCACCTGCTCCCGAATCTTCTCCAGCTCCGCCTTCAGGTCGACCACCAGGGTGGCGATCCCGCCATCATTGGCCTTGGAACCGATGGTATTCACCTCCCGGTTCATCTCCTGGAGGAGAAAGTCAAGCTTCCGCCCGACCGGCTCAGCCAGGGCCAGGGTGGCGGAGAACTGGCAAAAGTGGCTCTGCAGCCGGACCAGTTCTTCGGTGATATCCATCCGGTCGGCCATGATGGCCGTTTCCTGGGCAAATCGCGCCTCGTCCAGCGGCGTCTCGCCCAGGAGCCGGCTGATCCGCTCCCGGAGCCGCTCCGTATTCCCGGCAACCGCCACCGGTGCCCGGTTGGCCACCTGTTGTACCAGGCCGGTTATGGTGCCCAGTCGGCCGGCTATTTCGGCTGCCAGGGCCTCTCCTTCCCGGAGGCGCATGGTTTCCAGGCTCTCCAGGGCGCTATCGAGCACCGCGTAGAGGTCAATGGCAATCCGGTCGAGATCCGTGGTGGTCTCCTGGGAGACCAGCACATCGCGCTGGGCAGCGATGAGACCGAGCGAAACCGGCTCAGCCATCCCCAGTGCCTGCCTGATCCCCACAAAGGCATCGTGATAGGCCTTGGCCAGGGCCATATTGACCTGCGGTGCCTGGGCAGAGCCGGTTGCAGTCTCGAACTGGACAAAGACATCGATCTTGCCCCGCTTCAGGCGGTCGGCAATCCGCCGTCTCAGTTCGATCTCAAGAGGAAGAAAGGCACGCGGCAGCTTGACGGAAACCTCGCCGTACCGGTGGTTCACCGAACGAATCTCCACCGTCAGTTTGCCATCGTCAGTAGCTGTCTCGGCCTTGCCGTAGCCGGTCATGCTTTTTACCATAACACCTCCGTTCAAAGTTCAAGGTTCAAAGTTCCATGTTCTATTCAATCAACCGTGAACATTGAACGTGGAACCTTGAACCCGCGCCAGCGCGCTCTCCCACCGCCAGGCATCGGCAACGATAGTTGCCAGATCGTTGAACCGGGGTGCCCAGCCCAGCATCTCGCGGATACGTCCGGCCCTTGCCACCAGCATGGCCGGATCACCGGGCCGGCGCTCCGCTTCGACGACCTTGAAATCGACGCCGCTCACCTTTTTAACCGTGGCGATCACCTCGCGGACACTCGCACCGCAGCCATAGCCCACGTTGATCCTGGTGGAGTCGCCCCCCTTTTCCAGGTAACCCAAGGCCGCCAGATGGGCCGCGGCCAGATCCTCGATATGGATATAGTCCCTGATGCCGGTGCCGTCAGGCGTCTCGTAATCGGTGCCGAAGACCGACACCCCCTCCCGCATCCCCAGTGCCGCCTGGCAGGAGACCTTGATCAGATGGGTCGCCTCCGGGGTCCGCTGTCCCATGCGCGCCAGGGGATCGGCCCCGGCCACGTTGAAGTAGCGGAGCGCCACATACCGCAGGGAATGGGCAGCCGCGGTGTCCCTGAGCATCCACTCGCTCATCAGCTTGGAAGTGCCGTAGGGATTGATGGGAACAGTCGGGCTGTCCTCTGCCGCCTGCCCGTTGTCAGGCATCCCGTAGACCGCGGCGGTGCTGGAAAAAATAAACCGCTCAACACCGGCGGCAACACAGGCCTGGAGCAGATTCAGGGTATTGCGGGTGTTGTTGCCGTAGTATTTGAGGGGGTTGGTCACCGACTCCGGGGCCACGATGGCGGCGGCAAAGTGAAGGACAGTCCTGAACCGGTATCGGGTAAAGAGCTCAGCCAGCCGCGCCGTATCGGCCAGGTCCCCCTGCACCAGGGTCTCGCCGTGAATCAGGGCGTCGCTGAAGCCGGTGGAGAGGTTGTCGTACACCACGACGCCATAGCCGGCCTCGGAGAGTTGGCGGACCACATGGCTGCCGATATAGCCGCAGCCGCCGGTTACTAGGACTGTTTCCATGTACACCTCGGTGAAATGTGAATAGTGAAAAGCGAAATAACCCCCAATCCCTTCATGGTGCGATTAGCTTCAACCTCGGGAAATAGGTCCGGTAACGGGCCGCGTCGCGGGTCAGGAGGGTCATACCCTCCACCAAGGCGTGAGCCCCAATAAAGAAATCGGGCAACGGTGAGCGGCGTTTGCCCCCGGCCCGGCGGTACCGGAGGAAGCTCTTGCCTGCCAGGAACGAGGCCTCCCACGGCAGAGGCCGGCGCTGAAAAACGTTCAGCGGAATGGCATCCTCCAGCTCCTCGATTCGTTGAAAACCGATGGAAACCTCCGCATAGATTACCGGATTGATCGCCAGGATCGACTCCTCGGCGCAGCGCGCCAGTTGTTCACCAGACCACCTGCTCCAGACCGGATCGTCTTCCAGCACATCCAGGAGGACATTGCTGTCAACCAGGACAGACGCCGGCACTACTCTTCCCCCCTGGTCAGGGCCATGATCTCGTCAGTGGTCATCCGTATCGTCGCCTTGCGCCGCATCCGCTCCACGATGGCCGCACCATGGCCCATCGGCCCTTCGACCTTACGTACGTAGACCAGATTCCCCTCAATCACGAACTCGACATCTGAGTGGGGGCGAATCCCCAGTTTCTCCCGTACCTCCAGAGGTATCGTCACCTGCCCCTTACTGGTAACCCTCATAGCCGTACCTCCACAGTAATACTAGAAAGCGTATTACCAATCAGATCTCAAGTCAAGGCCCTGGCGCACGGGTATGCACAACCGATTATCGACCCAGAGTCGTTACCCATTACGAGTCACGGCCTTTCAATACCGGTAGTTGATATCCACCTTGAAGAGCTGGTTGGTGCGGTTCGCACCGGCAACGAGATTGAAGTTGTCGATCCGCTCCATGCCGTACATGAGGCTCAGGTCCCAATCGGCGTAAAGCGGCAGGCTCGCAGTCAGGCGGCCGGCATTGGCGCGCTCCACAGCCTGCATCACCCCGTTGGCATCGAAGGCCCCCTGGCTGTTGACCGGCACCCGTCCACGGTTGCCCCGTTCGGTATGGAAATAGTCGAGGGACAGACTCATCCGCGGCGACAGATAGCGGGTATAGCGCCAAAAGAGCTGTTGCGACGCCCCTCCCTGGAAGGGACCGAGGTTCATCCCCTTGTACAGGTATCCCTCGGGAAAGGTACCGTTGGTGGAAAGGATGCTGTTCCCCTGGTAGTACTCGAAGCGGAGTTCGTTTCTGCCGTCGCTGGTCAGGTTGGGGATGTAGACCCCTGCCACGTAGCTCTCCACGATCGGCCAGAATGCAGCGGTGTCTTCGCCCGAGAACTCGCCGTACAGGATGGTATTGCGCAGCCAGGGCAGCCGCAGGCGCAGATCTATGCCTGCCACACTGTTGGAGTTGTCGGCACTGGTCCCTCCCAACAGCCCCCTGATGTTGTCCCCGATGCTGTTGTTCACCCCGGCCCCACCCTGTTGCCGGCCGAGATTCAGGCCGATCTCCAGGGTCTCCACCGGCTTTACTGCCAGCTTGACGGCATAAAACCAGGGCTGGCGCTCCGCGTCGCCGACGCCGGTATGATCGAGGCGGGACAGAATCAGGGCATACTTCACATCGCCTATGTACCTGAGCCTGATCGGCTCCGGACTCCAGAGCTTCACCTGATCCAGGTTCTTCGGATTATTACTGAGGGTGATGGCGGTCCGGTTGCCGGGGCCGAGCCAGCCGGCATCACGGCCGGCCTCCAGTTCAAGTCCGCCGCCGCCGAGCTTCAGGTATCCCTTGTTCAGCCGCACGGTCTCCCCATGACCGGGTTGATACAGGACGAGTGGCTCTATCATGACCGTCCCGAAGTCGCTGACCGATGCCTCGGCAGTGAACTGGAACTGGCCGTTGTGCCCCCTGCCGTAGCGGACCCCTTCGTTCCCCTCCAGGAGCGGCGTACCCTCCACGCCATGCTGCTGAACCGGTGAAGGATAGCCGTTGACCGGCCGCAAGCGCGAACCGATCCCGAAGACGCCATCGTCGCCCGGATCGTGCACCGGCCGTTCATAGCTCCGGGATGCACCATCCAGGTGAACATAGCGCAGTCGTGCCGAAACGAACGGGTTGACATCAAAGAGTGGCGGCCTGTCGCCCGTCATGCGAAGCATTGTCTCGCGGGGCAGGAGCTCTTTCAGCCGGGCTACAAGCTGCCGGGCCATGGGGGGCGAGATCCTTGCCTCGTCGGCAAGGCTTTGCTCCGCCTCCAGGACCAGCCTGGCCGCTTCAGCCTTGGAAAACGGCCGCACCCCCCAGATGTCCGAGTGGACCAGCCCCATCCCGGCGAGTTTTTCCAGATAGAGGTAGATCGGGCTGTCCAGAGGTACGTTGGCGGAGGAGAGGGCATGGGCCTCATTGTGGGAAACGAGGCAGAACCAGAGTGTCAGGGCGAGTATGAAAAAGCGGATCATGAACCTTCCAGTACTGCCAGATGTCGGAAAACGGGCACCCAGTCCGGGCTGGGCACACGTTAACCCGACCTCTTGGCACAGTCAACCAGATTATTGTTTTTTCAGGGTTACGACCTTGCCGGTGGCAGGCAATGCCTGAGGTGGGAAAAGGTCCGGGCGTACCCGTTGGAAGGCCATGGGAGGGGAACCGTTGAACGAATATTGGGGGGTGAACTCCGGGATGAAATTCTTCAGGGCGTTAACGACTGCAGCCACGTCATTATCACGGGCATGGCAAGCCAGACTGTCCAGATCGGCTGCTACGCCCTGGATGTCGTGCCCGACCGACTGGAGAACGCGTATCTTCTTGTGCCTGGTCTGCTTTACCCCCTCGCCGTCGATCAGGAGTTCTTCGTACAGCTTCTCGCCGGGGCGTAAGCCCGTGAAGACAATATCGATATCCTTGTACGGAACCAGGCCGGAAAGCTTGATCAACTCCTCGGCCAGGTCCACTATCCTGACCGGCTCGCCCATATCCAGCACGAAGATCTCCCCGCCGGTACCGATGCAGCCGGCCTGCAGCACCAGCTGACAGGCCTCGGGGATGGTCATGAAGTAGCGGATCACCCGGGGATCGGTCACCGTCACCGGCCCACCATTCCTGATCTGCTCCTTGAAGAGCGGAATGACGCTGCCGTTGCTCCCCAGCACGTTGCCGAAGCGGACGGTCGTGAAGTTGGTCCTGCTCGCCCTGGCCAGGGCCTGGACGTAGATCTCGGCGGCCCGCTTGCTGGCGCCCATGATGTTCGTCGGGTTGACCGCCTTGTCGGTGGAGATCATGACGAAATTCTTCACACCGAACCGGTGGGCCGCATCGGCCATCACCCTGGTGCCGCCGATGTTGTTGGTTGCCGCCTCAACCGGGTTGTATTCCATCATCGGTACATGCTTGTAGGCCGCGGCGTGGAAGACCACTTCGGGCAGGAACTCGTCGAACAGGGCCTCCACCCGGGACTTGTCACGCGTGTCGGCAATCACCGGGATAATCCGCAGGTCAGGATGGTTGGCGGCGAGCTCTTTCTCGATATGGAACAAAGGCGTCTCGGCGTTGTCGAAAAGGATCAGCTTGGTTGGGCCGAACCCGGCCACCTGGCGACAGATCTCGCTGCCGATACTGCCGGCCGCCCCGGTCACCAGGACCCGTTTGTCGGTCAGGTAGCGCCTGATCCCCGCCTCATCCAGGACCACCGGATCACGGCCCAGCAGGTCCTCGATCTCCACATCCTTGATCTGGGAGATGGCGATCTTGCCGTCGATGATATCCTTGATGCTGGGCAGGGTCTTGAAGCGGACATGGCACTTCTTGCAGTTGTCCACCAGTTTTCTGATTACACCGCCGTGGGCCGTGGGGATGGCGATGATCACCTCTTCGATCCGGAACTTCCTGATGATCCCCTTGATCCGGGAGAGGTCACCCAGGACCGGCACCCCGGACAGGCGCATCCCCCGTTTGCGGTCGTCGTCGTCCAGAAAGCCGACCACATTGTACAGGGCGTCGGGGTGGCGCCGAATCTCCTTCAGGAGCATGTTACCCGCATCCCCGGCACCGACGATCAGCGTCCGTTTGCCGCCTATTCGAGGGATGATATAGGTCTCCCGGTAGACCCGCCAGACCAGGCGGGCTGTCGAAATCATGGCAAAGAGGAAAAACCAGTCGAGCAGGTAGATGGAGCGGGGCATCCCCCCGGTGTCCCTGGTGATGACCATGACAAAGGTGGTGATGAAGGTGCAGATGGTCACCACCTTGAAAATTTCCATGGCGTCCTGCAGGGAGGCGTATTTCCAGATGCTCCGGTACATGCCGGAAGATACGAAGACCACCGGCTTTATGGCCAGGATCACCACCAGACCGTGCAGGAAAAGCTCGCGCTCGTTTGCCGGGATGACGAAGTCGAAACGGAGGAGAAACGATAGGAGGAAGGCGGCGGAGATCAGGAGGATATCGACAAGAAAGACCAAAAGCCTTCTTTGATTCAGCATAACAGGGCCCTCCAGGGCAAAACATTCTGCCAAAAAACTGGCCTACGTTAATTTTTACAAATCGTAACAAACATTCGGGCGGAGGTCAACGTGGGATGACAATACCCCCCCAATCAATGTGAGACACCTTCACGTCTGGCAACCTTAACGAACGTCAGAAAAAGGATTTTGAGATCAAGGAGCAAGGAGCGGTTCATGAGGTAATAGGCATCAAACTCCACTTTGACCGGAATGGGAAGTTCGTCGCGACCGTTGATCTGCGCCCAGCCGGTTAAGCCGGGGGTGAGTATATGCACCCCCTTTTGGGTGCGCAGGGCAATCAGGTCATCCTGATTATATAAAGCCGGTCTTGGCCCGACAATACTCATGTCCCCCGTAAGGATACTCCACAACTGAGGCAACTCATCCAGGCTTGATTTACGCAGGAACTTGCCGACCGGGGTCAGCCATTGGTCGGGATTCCCAAGCAGGTGGGTGGCGACTGCCGGGGTATCGGTGCGCATGGTGCGGAATTTTGGCATTTTGAAGATGCGGTTCTCCCTGCCAACACGGTCTGACCAGTAGAGAATCGGCCCATGAGAGGTCAGCTTGACCGCCAGGGCAGTAAGCAACATCGGCAAAGATAAGAAAGTAATCGCCAGTAGCGACATGCAGAAATCGAATATACGTTTCATAGTAGTTATTTCGCCATTCCGACTTGTGCAGCCAATGCTGCAAGTGATATAGCCTCTATATCAGACGCGATCCGGTAGCGCTCAACACCTGGATACACAACGAACTTTTTCGCAGGCTCCAGATCAGCACAGTGCTGGCGTGGCGGTTATCGAACACCTTGGACAGCGATTTCTGTGTTGACTGCCTGGAACAGTCGCTTCGGGCCTACGGCACGCCGGATATTTTCAATACTGACCAAGGCTGCCAGTTCACAAGCGATGCCTTTACCGGCGTCCTGAAGTTACACGGCATCGCAATCAGTATGGACGGACGCGGTCGGGCACTGGACAATATCTTCGTAGAACGGCTCTGGCGAAGCGTCAAGCACGAGGATGTGTACCTGAAAGGGTACGTCGACATGCTTGGATTACAGTTGGGCTTGACGGAGTATTTTGAGTTTTACAACACTGAGCGGCCTCATCAGTCGCTGGGCAACCGTACGCCGATTCAGGTCTACCGAACGGCCAGCGGCGGCGGAGCAAGAATCGTGGACAAATTTGTTGAGCGTAAAACCACGCTCAAAACCGGGGCAGCGCCGGTCCGCTGCGCGACCGGGCACCACCTTAAACTCGACGGTTTATTGTCTTGACTATAGGGTCCACTCAACAGTTCGTTGTCAATGGTCACGTAAACTCCTCTGGGGATTTGCTCTACCCCTTAATGACCATTTACACAAACTAAATTACACCCCCTCACGGAGATATGGAGTCAAACACATATCTTACCTCTCGCCCATGCCCCATGACCTCTAACCTGTTTTTTATCACCTCTTACCCCTCACCTGATTATTGAACCACTCCGCTGTAACCCGCAATCCTTCGTCCATGGTAAACGGGGGCTGCCAGCCCAGTTCTCGTCTGATCTTGGAACTATCAACCGTGAGTGAGCCCAGTAGCCGATTGACTGCGGCACGTTTACCGATAACGGTACCGGACAGTTGCATGAGGAATGCAGGGACCGGAAAGAGTCGGGCAGGAACTCCCAGTGCTGCAGCCGTGCGGCAGATCAGTTCCGGAGTGGAGACAGCCTCGCCGTCGGATACCAGATACGTCTGTCCAGCGGCAGCCGGATGGGTTGCACAACAGGCCAAGGCATCGGCCAGATTTTCAACGTATAGAAAACTTTTTTGATTACTGATGGAAGCCAAAGGCAGAGGAATCCCTTTCGCAATGATACGAAGAAGTGAAAGGAAGTTTCCCGGATTACCAGGACCGTAAACGAGAGGAGCTCTGACAATCACCACTTCCATCCCGGTCTGTTCACTTATCTCTCGTAAGCCGATCTCTGCTTCGAGCTTGGAAACTGAGTAGGAGTTATGAGGACTAGTGGCATCACTCTCAGTGAATGCTCTGGTTCCTGATGTGTTGCCGATTACTCCGATAGTGCTCATGAACACGAATCGCCTAACACCGGCCTCAGCGGATTGTCTCGCCAACTGCAATGTCCCATCAGTGTTGGTTTTACGGAATTCACTTAACGGGTTGGAGGCGACCTCCTTCATTACATGAACCCTAGCTGCAAGATGAATAACTGTATCAATGCCCGCAACGGCATGTAGACAAGATGCATCAACTCCTAGCAACTCTATAACAACTGGCTCTACACCTGATATCAGGGCATTCGGAAGCTCTTCTGGCAGCAGTGTCCCTCGTACCTGCCATCCTGCAGTGAGGGCACTTAAAGACAAAGAACGGCCCACAAATCCTGATGCACCAGTAACAAGAACTCTCATTGTGGTCGCTGAACGAACTGCAAAAAGCGCGACCACGCTTTATGTGCAACGAAACCAACTAAGGAAGATGACATATTGTGACTCCTCAAAGCACGACGGATTTCCAAGTTCTGGAGCAGTATGTTTTTTAAGTTACGATTGGTAGTGCCACCGAGACGCATTCTTACCATAATATGAGGTAAGTACGCTGTTTGTATATGGTGTGTCGCAAACAATCGCAACATGAGCTCGAAGTCTGCAGCAATTCTGTATCTTAAGTCAAACCCACCATATTTCTTGTAGATTTCTGTCTTGACATACAAGGTAGGGTGCGGTGGCACCCAACCTTTCCTGAACAGACCCAGTTGATAAGAATTAGATCGCCAATAACGGACAATTTTCGTGAGATCATCGCACCTCACATAGCACAAGTCACCATAACAGGCGTCGATCTTTGGGTTGTCAGAAAAAAAGTCAGACACTTTTTGCAGAACTTGGTTGTCTGCATAGACATCATCCGAGTTGATCAAGCCGATAACGTCTCCAGAAGCTAAGTTAATACCCTTATTCATAGCATCATAAAGACCATGATCGGGTTCTGAAATGACCTTGACAGCAGGCCAACAATGCTTCTCGATCACCTCCAAAGTTCTGTCGGTCGAGTTACCGTCAATAATAATATATTCAAAAGGTTGCGTTGTCTGGGACAATACCGAAGCCATGCAGTCTGCAATGGTTGTTTCACCGTTACGCACAACTGTTATGAGAGAAATTTTTGTCATAGCACCCGAAATCAACTACCAGATTCTTCCGCGAAAATACCACAGGTAATCACAAAAGATAATACTGCGTAACATCCTGATGATATTGCGTAAACTTTTTCTGAATGATGCCATGTGCGTGTCAGACTTTCTGATGCGTCTGCCAATCGATTCACTACCAAATTTTGAAAGAGTTTGAATATATGGCTCGAATATTTTACGGCGGACTATTCGTGAAGGCCACATGAAAAATCCGGCAAAGCCCGTTTTGTAGATATACGGCCTGACTTCCTTGAATCCGGCAAAATGAAAACATATCAAAGGAATGCCATCGATACATATCATACTATCCTGCTCCGTAATCCTATAATTACGGATATTCCATCCTGCGACATTTACTCCCTTATGTTCGAGTACAACCACACCCTTAAAACGATCCGGCCATTCATCCAGATATTTCTGATCAGCGAATTTGCCATCCTCATACCTGTCATAGCACCACTCGATACAGCGGTCCCGCCACCACCGCAAGCAAGAAAGAGCCTGATCATCTCTTCGAAACATGAGCCAGCCGACATTGTATATACCAAATTTGCCAAAGCGGCGGGCGCCAAAGGCATAGCGGTGCGCTATGATGCCGATAGAGCCATTGGCAAATTCCCTGTACAGTGATTCTGGGGAGGAATAGAAAAAGAAGTCGGCATCAATGTAACTAATCAGATCAATGTGATGGTACATTCCGAAGATATGTAGCGGGAGAGCCGGCGTACAGGTGAAATAAAATTCGATGCGGCTCCGGTTGGCACGGGCTTCCTGCAAGCCTGGTTGAGATATTTCTACGTCGGAAATTGGGATGGGCACAAGCCCTTCGTGGGGATGTTTGGTGAAATAGTCAAATGTTTCGTGGTCATGGCAGAACACATAGAGAGTAAAGGCATTGCAATACCGGCACAAAGAGGCATAGAGAGCCAACCCGCGTGGCAGGAAGAACTGATCAAAGCAGGTACAAAAATATCTCATGGTTCTATTGTCAGGATCTACCATCTACAGCTCCACTAATCTGGTTTGTGTCCTGAAAATTGCCAAGCACGAATCATGATCGACATACCACAGGTTCTTTCTGTTATACCAGTTTATCAAATGCAAATTCAGTGACTTGGGTTCTCTCATCAGCACACCTGCTGACAACAGCCCAGAAAATCAGCATCATCGGTGCAATCGTCTCGGGCCGCTGGTAGAAGGAAAGGCAGGCGGGCAGCAAAAGTATCATATAGGTAAGATTGAGCTTACCCTGTTTGAAAGCGAAACGAACCAGCAGATACATATAGAACAACACTACAACGATCAGGCCCAAAAGCCCGGCATCGTACACCTCAGCCCCCCATGAAGCAAAACCAGGCCCGCCTTCCAGGCTGTTGGCACCGAGGCCATTACCGAACCAAACCTTTCCCGGGTCACCTTTGCGGATGAAGGTCAGAACATCAGCCGTATAGCTTGATCTGGTATCGCCCTGTATCCAGCCGGATTCACTAGGCATAAAGCGGCCAATGGTAAGGGAATATAGCACCGTGCCCGGTTCGACCAGCACCAAAAAAGTTATAAAAACCACGCACAGAACGGACAGGACCAGCATCGAGGGAACCAGTCGCCTGCGCACTCTCAGCGACTGGATCATGTGCACGGTATCACCGTAGATCTGGGCCAGTTTTTTAAGTATATTCGGGATGAATATGATCACCGCAGACACAATGTAAAAGAAACTGAACGACAAGATCCCCAGGAGGTGCAAAAGCCGCTCCCGCCATATTCTGCTGGAGCCTTCGGCCGTAAACCGGTTCAGAATGATCATGAAGACGACATATGTCCCCAAGACCCCCGGCTCTTCGGAAAAACCGTTGATTCTGGCAATACTACCGATGCCACTCAGGGTAAAAATTGCGCTCTCCAAAATGATGCCGAATGGATAAAGCCGGTAGTTTGCTCCCCGGTCTCCCAGATCAAGATTGACATACGGCAAATCAATCCCTGCCAGGAAGCAGATCGCCAGCAGTATGCTCGGTAACGACAGGCATAGGTAGATAAGAATCATCCTGTTAGCGGCCTTTTTCAGTTCGGCGAAGTCCATCGAAACCAGTGCCGTTACCGCAAAGAATGTGAAGAAGTAGTATATGCTGCGTTGCAATGCCTTGTCCTGAATTTCCGGATGATCAGACAACAGACCCGTCACGGAGTATACTGCCAGCAGGAAAAACATCATCAGAGAATAAGGTGTAACCTTGGGACGCAAAGATGTCAGAGTGAACCTGACGATGATGGCAACCACCAGTGCCTTAAACACCAAGTTACTGACAGAAACAAGCTGTGGATGCCCGCTCCAGAAAAATGGCCAGCCACTGAAGGCAAAGATAACTATCAATGTACTCAGGGCAGGAATGCCGATATATTTAGCCCAGAAAGCATATCGATCTAGCAACGAAGAAAGATACCGCTGCGAAGGGGTCAAGAAGTAGATGAATCCAATCAGGAGCAGATACCACCAGGCTACCTCAGCCCGCAGCAGAATCCAGCCCAGGCGGGCCACCAGCGCCAACCACAGAAAAAACTTGATCCCTTCAAAACGGTCCGTTGACCTGAACGTGGACATTTTTTTTATGAGCGTCGTTAAATCCAGATTAATCATGGAGCGTCACACCATATCCGAGCTACAAGCTGATCAAGTAAGCTTCTGATAGCGGATGATTCCGGCCAGTTTTCGCCTGATGAGTCGTACCAGAGGCCACGTCTCCCTGTCTGGAGCGATAAATGGCACCTCGAATCCTTGTTGTCTCAATTCACAGCAGATGATCCTCAATTCCTCTGCATAGTCCCCATACAGCCGCAGGCCACGCTTTCCGATTCGATAGCGGTAATACAACAGAACCTTATCAGCGGCAATGATCCGCAAACTATGAAAGTGGTAACATACCGGTTTCATACGCTCCCCGAGCTGTAGCTCAACATGGCGCACGTTCCAGGGTGCTAGGGTCCTGTCCCGTTGCTGCACGATATGCACCGCATCGGCAAACAACTCCGGCCAGCTATCCAGATATTTCTGGTCACCGAACTTGCCATCCTCGCTCCGGGCAAAGCACCACTCAAGGCATCTCTCCCCCCACCATTCCATGACGCGACGCCCCAGACCGGCATTGCAGAAAGTAAGGAACTGCACGCAAAAACGCCCATTGGGCAAGCCCTTGTCATACTCCGGCGCAAAGGCGTGTTCGGTCATTAGCACCTGTTTGCCGCTGGCGTCAAGTTCGCTCAGAAGCTGGCGCGGATCGTCGAAGAAGAATAGATCGGCATCAAGGTAGGTCACCCGCGGCAGATCGGGCATGCGCTCAAAAACAAAACGAGAGGCAAAGGGGGTCAGGGTCCAGCAGTATTCGCCACGGGTACGCCCGGCTTTCACCGCAAGGAGTTCCGGCGTTTCAACCTCTCGCAGAGGGAGCAGACTGATATGCGGCAGGGCCAAGCGGGCAAGCTGCTGCTCCACTCGTTCATCCATACAGATGATCCAAAGATGAAAGGGTTGAGCATGACGCTCCAGCGAACGGTGCAAAGCCATCCCAAGCGGCAGATAGGATGTATCGAAAAGGGTTACGAAATGCTCTGTGTTGTCAGCAGGAGTGTTTACTTCATATCTGCCCACCAATCACTTCTCCTCCCAGTAGTGGCGATGATGCTCTGCGTAATAGGCCAGAGACCGTGCCAGCCCTTCACGCAGTGGCACTTGCGGCAACCAGCCCAACGAATGGCTCATCTTGGTATAATCGCTATAGTAGTCACCGATGTCGATCGCCTTGCGCTCCGGCGGGAAGGGAACAATCCGGTACTCTCCCCCGCCAAACAGCTCTACCATGAGTGCCGCCAAGTCCCTTAGGTTTATATACTCACTGCAACCCAGGTTATAAATCTGCCCGACCGCCTCAGGTCTGGTTGCGGCCAGCAGCATGGCATCGACTACATCATCAACATAGTTGAAATCCCTCAACTGGAGACCGTCTCCGAACACCTGGATCGGCTTACCCTCAATCAGGTTGCGTATCCAGATGCCGAGAAAGGTCTGACGTGCATCCTTAACCCGCATGCCGGGCCCATAGGTATTAGTGAGCCGCAGGGCGCAGGCTTGGATGCCGTAGATGTTGTTGTAGAGGAGATGGTACCACTCTCCGGACAGTTTGTTGATGCCGTTGATATCCACAGGACGTATGGGATGATTTTCATCTACAGGCAGATATTCCGGCTTCCCGTAGAGCTGGCGTGTGCTGGCAAAGACGATTCTGATACCCGAATTATGCTGGCGGCACGCCTCAAGTATGGACAACTGGGCCAGGGAATTGATGTTGAGGTCGGTAAACGGGTCGTTCATCGAGTCCAGATGGCTTGTTTGGCCGGCAAGATTGAATAGATAATCCTGGCCTTTGATCAGATAGGCCATGGCATGTGGGTCGCGAACATCGGTGATGTTCACCGTTATTTTGTCCTTTATCTCCTCAATATTGAAGAGATTGCCCCCGTACTGTGGTATCAGGCTGTCCACCAGAGTCACTCTGGCATCACACGATACTAGCCGCTTTGCCAGTGCGGAACCCACGAACCCAAGGCCACCGGTTATCAGAGCATGTTTTCCAGCAAATGCTTTTTCATAAACGATCATATGATTATCCTTCGGCATATCTTATCCAAGGAGGCGGATACATTTGTTAACTACCCGCCGCATGAAGCAAATCAGTCGGTTGCGATTAGTATCTTTGAGCTGCCTCAATGCAAATGCCGCCATCTCGTCAAATATGCTGTCCCCAAAACGCGTTTTCCCTTTCTCGGCAAGCGAGAGTGCAAAGCCGAGTTGCTGTTCGCTAACCGCAAAAACCCATCCTAGCAGGTATTCCCGGATACCAAAATCCAGCTTATGCTGTTCAAAAGTTTGCATAAAAGTCGTTTCCCCCCACCCTGGTGCTTGACGGATGCGGGCCGACAGACTGCTACGTTCGTCGTGCAGCGTATCTGTGAGCTTGGCACCATCAACACGTAGGGAACCCTTGACGATAAGGCCGCTCATCCAGAAAGGATACTGCTCCATGAACTGCATGACCTGCCAGAGCTTGTCCTCCCCTTCGTAGGCATCCATGATTCCCGGCTCGAACTCCGCGACAAGGACTCGCTTGATGATATCCTCGCCAAAACTCTTGAAGAGACGCAGGTCAGTGCCCTGAGAATCGGTCTTGAACCAGTCCACATAGCCAATACCCAGTTCCGAAAGCACCTGTGGGAGCGCAATTGCCTTGAGGCGGGCCGTACCCTTGATGGCAAAAAGGTCGCCGAACTCCCACTGAGAAAGCTTGTCCAACCGGGGGCGAAGAAGGCTGGAACAATGTGGCTCACTGGTCAGGAAAAACTCTGCATCATGGACCGCGACATCGGTAACAATTCGATTATAAACGTATAATTTTTTATAACCGCTGGTTTCGTTCACACTGTACGCCATATCTCGGTCGTCGGCGTCAAAAGCAATGCAAACCGAATAAGGGGCAAAATCGTGCCACTTGGGATGTATTGCCCCGGATGCCCCGATATCGATGAAAACAGGAGGGCGGTCCACAAACTCAGAACGATTCAGGATTTTATGAATAAGCTCCATTTCACACCTTTGGACTTTCAGTATATTTTCTTAAAAACAAACCCCTTGTCGAAAGCGACAGTCTGCCCTACCCGGATGGGGCCGGCAAGCGCGTCGAACTCAGCTATCTTCTCGTATTTCTTCTCAAAATGCTGCAACAATTTCGTGCGGCCAAAAAACCAAGCCGGATAGCTTGCCCGATAGATTGAGTCGGGTACCTGCTGCACAGTCAGACGGTCTCTGTCGCCCATCAGGAAAATCGGCGTCCTGTCGATGATGATATACTCAAAACCCTGTTGCAGGACCGTTTCTAGTGCCGCGTGGGGCTGCTCCAAATATGGCAGGACACTGGAGAGCAGTATCGCATCACAGCAGTAACGGGCCTGGCACTCATCGATAGTGTGGAAAAAATGCAGGTTGTCATCCTCGAAATCCCGCATGCCACATTCGACAAAGCTGGGTTGCTCTATGATATTCCAGTGCAACTCATTCATGTGTGACAGGAAGCCGCGATTCTGGAAATAGGAACTTCCCAGCGAGCCGCCATAATCGATCAGGTTAAGACGATTGCCATTTTGTGAGGCAATCCACAGCAATGCCGTCAGCAGGGGCCAGGCGTACTTTACTTCATCAAAGAGCGCGGAATCGCGCTCGTAGACCGCCTCACCATTCTTTACCTTCAGAAGGGCAGCGCGCACCTTCTCCAGTATCAGGCCAGCATCGTACCCCTCAGAGGCAGCAACAGCATCTGACCAGTTGGCGAAGTCCCCCCGAAAGACATTCCTCCGCAGCAGCCAGTGCAGGCCGGGAGGGACGAAGCCTTTTATAATGTTTTTAAGTTCCGACCGCATTACTTCAATCTCCAAAATTCCAACTCAAAAACCAGTTTAGCAGTGAGCCGATTTTTTAAGTAATAACGATCATTTTTTTCGTGCCAGCACAACATTGTCGAGATAAAGATCGTTGTTCTTTGGCAAAAGCTTTGTCAGAACCAGACCGATAACATTAACGGATGAGGTGACAAGTAATGTTGCTGCCACACTGACAAAATTTTTTTTGATATATATTTTCTTGTAGATGTAGTCGTTAAGGAGTTGAAATATAACACTCAGATCAGCGCCAGTCTTACGTAACTCAACAATTTCGAAGCCATTGTTCTCCAACAGCCATTTCATGCCAAAAGAACTGTATCTTGCGAAATCGTATGGCTGTAAGTGCTCATCCCAGACAAAAGGGGCCGTCAGCAGCAATACTCCGCCATCCTTCATAACTCTCTTAACTTCTTTGAGAAAAACTTCTGGATTGAATACATGTTCTAAAACCTGGTTTATGACAATGCTATCAAATTCGCCATCTATAAATGGGAATGTCGTGCCGTCATAAAAGTAGTCTACCTTCTCGTTCTGCCTATTCAGCGGAGTATCAATTTCTAAGCCAATATATTCACTACTATTGAATAATTGTTGGTATGGTTTTCGTCCGCAACCGACATCAAGAGTCTTACCTTGAACATACTTTGCCAATTCCTGGATATGTGTTAGTAAACCCTTTCGTGCAAAATAAAAAGGATTTATTATAATACCAATAATACCAGGATAAAAATGCTGTGACTGTATATAGTTTTTTAGTCGGTTAAACATTTTACAATTCTCTTTCTAAAGACATATTTTCTTTTCTTGGATATGCAGATCCTATAACTACCTGTGCGCAGGTATTATCCATAATTGTTCTGACATTTCAATCAGATTGTGTTACGACCATCCCCACAACATTCTCCAAATCCGTTTCAGCAAAGAGCAAGAGGATGAAAGGGATAACGCCATAAAGGCACGTGCGTTTTTGTCTTCTTTGACAGCGATCTTTTCCAGGTAAACTGGAACCACTGCTAATTGTGCATCAAAAGCAGAGATGTTGCCGCAGTGCGTGCCGCTTGCATCGAGGCCGATGTTATGAACTAGCGATGTCCCAGGATAGAGCGTAAGCTTGTTCTTAAGGAAGGCCGATGCATACCAGCGGATGGCCCACGAATCATTCCTGCCGCCGATTTGGTTACGCAGCATGGTTGTATACGGATAGGCGCCATTAAAATCAAACTCCCGCTCAAGATGCTGCTCCTTCAACTCGATCAACAGTTTACCGCCATCGGGCTCGAATAATGCCCAGCCCCGTTTCCAAGTAGCCCACCCCCAGCAGTCGGCACCACGCAGGAAAAAAGTTTCGGGAAGGCGGCCTTTCACAGGATACACATATCCGTGGATACTGATTACATCTTCATCGTTTTCATAAAGGTCAAGCGCCTCGTTCATGTAACGCAGAAAGTAAGGTGAGGTCACCATGTCGTCTTCGAGGACGATAATGCGTCCATGGGTGTTAACTATATCAGTAACACCGGAAATGATCGATTCAGCAAGCCCGTAATTGCATTCGCGCTCCACGAGCGTTACACTGCGGAAACCGTCCGTCCGAGCAACATCGGCGCGCACCTTATCGACCAGCACCCGGTCATCCTCCGTTTTCGGTCCGTCGGAGACGACGATAAGATCGCTTGCAGCGGCAAGATCGTTGCGCTTGAGCGCCTCAATGGTGCGCAAGGCGTGCTGCGGACGTTTATACACAAACATGGCAATGGGGGCCAGCTTCACTATTATCCTCGCAAGCTTTTCTTCGGAGATACGGCTAGTTGCACGGCCGCGGCTATTTTACGGGCGGCACTGAGCCAGACACGGGCAATGTTAATCACCTTCCAGGGCCAAGGACAGGCCAACCACATAAAACTGGTCCGAAAAATTGGATTGGCATTGGACCTTATCGAGAAATAGCGCTTCAGAAACAATTGTAGGTCACAATCTTCAAATGAATGGTAACCAGTAGTCTCAAGGTCAGCCCGCAACTTAACCGTTGGGTCAGTTATGAGTTGCATACCACGCCGGTGTGCCCTGATGGTAAACTCGTAATCAGAGAGATAGTGGGGCAAGAGCCGGGGGTAAAATCCACCTAGGGTAAGGAAATCAGCGGCATGGAGAAACAGCCCGCGGGTGGAAAAGCAGTTGACCTCTTCCGGTGTCTGGGCTCCGCCCATGCGCCACTTACGCCAATCTATATGTACGCCCTTATCGATCAGTTCCCCGTTACGCTGGTCATAGCATTGTGCCAGCAGTAACACATTGGGGTGCGCCGATATCACGGCAGCCCCATTCTCCAGGAAATCCGAATCGAATTCCGTATCATCATTCATGATCAGGACGATATCCATCGGATTAAGACGCTGATTTCTGAGCCACTCATACCCCTGTTGAAGCGAACCGGCCCACCACCATTTTCCTGCCCCTTGAATAACAGTGAGAGAGCGAATCTGTTCCTGAACCATCTGCGCCGTGCCATCCAACGAGCCGTCGTCGATCAACACAAGATGGTAGTTATTATACGTCTGTGCCACAAGGCAGGTGACAAATCTCCTTGTTGTCTCCCGCCGGTTGTGGACCGGCAGGAGGATATATACCTCAGAGGTCATATCTTCCTCATGAAAAAAATCATGCTATCCCCCATGCCAAGCATATCGAACAGCCTGGTTATAACATGATTAATACCGGTCCGGTGTAACCGCCGCAACAAGCCCATGCCACACACCACGCTGGTTGAAGGTTCAACCTTGGGTGACCAGAAAGAAGACGGCCTTCCCGGCTCAGGAAAAGTCAGGAGGTGCGTCCACTGAAAGTTAAGCCACTCAGAACTGGTAAGGCAAAAGCTTCGCTCCACCCTCAGACCGGCCTGCTCGGCAAGCAATTCCATTGATCGTTTCGAAAAAAACTGTACGTGGTAAGGTGCATGCCAGTTGATCCAGCGCCTGCCAAACACTCTGGCTCCCCATCCATTGGCATTTGGCATACTGAGAATTATAGTCCCGTTTTTGTTGAGAACCTTGGCAACACCCTGCAGCGCTTCGATGGGATTGTTTACATGCTCGATCACCTGATCCAGCGTGACATAATCAAAAAATTCAGGTTCATAGACATCGGCATCAAACAGCCCTACGTGAACCTTATAGCCAAAGCGCTCGGCAACGCGCCTGATGTTTTCGTCCGCCTCGACACCGTATACATCACAACCGCGGGCCGCATGATACCCAAGTGTCTCGCCAAATCCACAACCGATATCAAGCACCCTGACCCGTTCTGGAACCCAGCAATAAGCCCGGCCTCTCTCTCCGTTCAGCCAAGAGCGGAATCCACGAACTTCTGGTGCGGGCGCATGACTTGCAATCTCATATGAAGAGCGAGGATAATACTCCGAATAGAGTCGCGAGAGGAACTCTGGTGTAAATGCATTTCCACAAAGGAATATATGCCCACAAACCGCACATCTATAGATGCTGAAAAGACCGGGATACCCATACCTGTCATCATAAAGTATTTCTTGCTCAAGGGACGTTTCGCTTGAAGTGCATATGGAGCAGTTCATTACTGCTTGGTGGCCAGATGTCACCGTGGAACCTTACTTACCACCTGGGCTGGGAGACCATAGGCAATTGATCCAGACGGAATATCCTTGTTTACCAAGGCTCCGGCTCCAATCACCGAATCATCACCTATTGTAACCCCCGGAAAAATTATTGCCCCAGAACCGATCCACACGTTGGACCCAATTTTTACCGGCAGGTCAATTCGCTTTGACCGCATGGGATGGACAGAATAATCATGAGTCGAAGTCGTAATTTGGACATGAGATGCGATCATCGTATTATCACCAATTTCCACCGGTGCATTTGCCCAGATATGAACGAAAGCATTAATAGCAACATTCTCACCCAGTTTCATGTTGCCAGGGTTGCCAATAAATACCGGATGGTAGAGGTCGAGGTTCTTGACCCCAAAGAGGGTACGATAGTACTCTGTGCGCCAGCGGTTCTTTCTCTCGTCTATATGGTGACAAATTTTCTCCATTAGATTCATATGCCCTCCTTCACCGCAGGCTCAAAGGTAAAGTCAAGATCTAGATACCCCCTGGCGCTTGCAGGGTAAGGGGCTATCCCATTGTTGGGGGGACACCCGACTACTGACAGTTCAATTAAATCGTAGAAGTTGTCGCGCAATTCACCGGAATCAACATAAAGTCCAACATTATAGGTTCCATCTACCAGCGGTAATGATGTTATGTTACCCGCCAACAAAAGTGTCCCCTCGCTGTTTATGCCATAACCACCTTGAGGATGCCGCAGGTCGAGCACGGCAACCCGCGCTCCAAGTGATGAATATACAAGTATCGTAAGGGCATCAATTCTCACCGATTTAGTCGAATGTAACTCCAATACAAATTCTAGTGCTGCATGGCTTGTCACAGGACTTGGAGTAAATTCAAATCTGCGTAGCGTAATACCGCCACCAAACCGTTTTGAATTTTCACATCCAATCTTTTTTGTCTCATCAGACCTTAGATAGAGACTAACTTGTTCTTCAACATCGCCAGCCCCGACAATACGTCCCGAACTAAGTACCATTGCCTTGGAGCATAGGTGCTTCACTGCGTCCATATTGTGACTTACGAAAATAACGGTTCGCCCTTCTCTACCTACATCCTCCATCTTCCCAAGGCATTTTTTCTGGAATTGCGCATCGCCGACCGCAAGCACTTCGTCGACCACGAGAATTTCTGGTTCCAAATGCGCTGCTACAGCAAAGGCAAGACGGACATACATGCCGCTTGAATAACGCTTGACGGGTGTATCGAGAAACCGCTCTACCTCGGCGAACTCCACTATTTCGTCAAATTTCCGGACGATCTCGACGCGACTCATGCCCAGTATAGCGCCATTGAGGAAAATGTTTTCTCTGCCGGTGAGCTCCGGGTGAAACCCAGTGCCGACCTCCAGCAGACTCGCCACCCGCCCCTTGATTTTCACTTCTCCGTCGGAGGGGTCCGTTATCCGCGAAAGTATCTTCAGTAGCGTGGATTTCCCGGCGCCGTTGCGCCCGATAATTCCAACCCTGTCTCCCTGCCGAATGTCGAAGGAAACATCCCGCAGCGCCCAAAAATCCTCGTCCGCAGGGCCTGCATTCGTGGATACCCCTATCCCAAATGGAGAAAGAAGTGTGCGACCGACACCCCGCACTTTATCCATGATCACATCGCGCAGGGCCGTGTAGCGCTCCTGGCGTTCATGGTGCAGGGTATATTTTTTACTCAGGTTCTCGACCCGGATAACCGTGCTCATAGGACTCTCATATCACATCAGCCAGGACACGTTCCGTCTTTCTGAAGTACGTAATTCCGATACACACCAACAGAAATGTTACGAGCATGGAGAGGGCAAAACCCGGCCAGTGGATCTGTGCGCTCCCTCTGAGGATTGCCCAGCGGAAACCGTCAATGACCCCCACCATCGGATTAAGAGAATAGAGCAGGCGCCACTGTTCCGGAATAACGCTGCTGGAGAAACCTACCGGCGAGATGTACAGACCGAATTGCACAATGAACGGGACAATATAACGAAAATCACGATAGCGCACATTGAGTGCTGCGAGCCAGAGCCCGGAACCGAAGGAGGCGGCAAAGGCAAAGGCAAGGAAGATTGGCAATGCCATGATGCGCCAGTCAGGTATATATCGGTACCAGGCCATGAGCAGAGCTAGGATGACCAACGATATCAAAAAGTCGATCAGACTCACGATTACCGCACTGACGGGGACAACCATGCGCGGGAAATAGACCTTTGTCAGCATGTTGGCATTCGAGATCAAGGAGTTGCTGCTCTCGGTGAGAGCGTTCGCGAAAAACTGCCAGGGGAGCATGGCGGCATAGACCATGATCATGC
>JAJZTK010000054.1 GCA_021849045.1 Deltaproteobacteria bacterium
GCTAAAGCTCCTCTCCCCGAGATTGTAGCTGTTACATGGTACTAGCCTCCTGTAATCCTCCTGTAATCCACCCAGGCTGCAATTTAAATCCAATACGATCGCTTCTCCAAGTCCCTCCAAACCTTCCAGAAGCATGCCATCCAATACTATTGTCTAACGCTTTGATTTATCGATATGTTTAGAATTATTTCGTGTAGACCCGATGAAGTCTCTGTTTGACTCTTGAACAGCAAGGTGTTCTTTGGACTGAAAAGACCGCTCGTGACCGGCTGGAGAGTTCAGCACAGACGGTCACCGACGAAGTATCAACAGGCTATCAAATTGGTGTGTGCTTTTTCCGGTCAACCTTACACTGCCGGATTGTCCCGGCCGTCATCACTTTTTCGTGACAACAACGGTGAGTTTGGGTAACGTAGCCTACTGCACGAGAGAGACACGGGAGGATAGAGATGAAAAGAATCGCATGCATGATGGCCCTGGCTGTCGCCATAGCCTCTTCAGTCGCGTTGGCGGCGGAAAAGCTTTCGCTTCCCAAGGGGTACCAGAAGTGGGCGAAGAGCGGGGAGAAGGTCGTGACCGACAAGAACTCCCTCTTTTACGGCATCCACTACATCTACGTGGATGCCAGGACCATGAAGGCTTACCAGGCCGGTGGCCCGTATCCGGAGGGGAGCCGCTTCGTCGTGGAGTACTTCAATATCAGGGAAGAGGGTGGCAAGCCGGTCAAGGGGAAGAAGAACATGATCGTCTTGATGAAAAAGGACAAAAAACAACAGGAAACCGGTGGCTGGCTCTATGCGGGTTTTAACGGGGACGGTACCCCGAGTGCGGTCGATCCGGTGAAGAACTGCTACGAATGTCACCTGAAGGAGGCCAAGGACCGGGGCTTCATCATCTCGCGTTACGCCCAGTTCCGGTAGGGGGACTGCCCTGCAGTGGGCTGAATCGGGCACATTTTTCCTGGTGCCAATTTTTTAAAGTATGTTAGTCTCTTAATGCCGGTCGGCCTTTCCGGGCCGACCGGTCTCCGTCCTTGCCAACGGCGACGGAAGCCTGTCTCCGCGAGGCTGCCAGCATGGCCGAATCACCCGCCGACACCAAGCTCTTCATGGGGCGCCAGCCGATCCTGGACAGGGACCAGTCGCTGGTCGCCTACGAACTCCTGTTCCGCTCCGCCAAGAGCCTGCTCCAGGCCAATGTGACCGACTATGCCCATGCCAGCGCCAGCGTCATTCACAGCGCCATAACCAATTTCGGTCTGCATGAACTGCTGGGGCGCTACAAGGGGTTTTTCAACGTCAGCCTTGAACTGCTGATGGACGATGCCCTGGAACTCCTGCCCCGCAACCAGGTGGTCATCGAACTCCTGGAAACCATCAAGCCAAGCGAGATTGTCGTTGCGCGTTGCAACGAGCTGAAGCGAAAGGGGTTTTCCCTTGCACTTGACGATAATCTCTTCGACCCTTCATTTGCCCCGCTCTACGAACTGGTGGACATCGTCAAGGTCGACCTCCTGATGACGACCCCGGATGCCCTGTCGCCAATGGTACAGCAATATCGTAACTGGCCCCTCACGCTCCTGGCGGAAAAGGTGGAGAATATGGAGATGTTCCAGCTTTGCCATGGGCTGGGCTTTCACCTGTTCCAGGGGTACTACTTCGCGCGTCCGGTGGTCCTCAACAAGAGGCGGGTGGATGTTTCCGGCATATCCCTCCTAAAGTTGATCGACCTGGTGATCAGTGATGCCGAGATTCAGGAGATCGAAGAGACCTTCCGGAGGAACCCTAGCCTGGCCTACAACCTGTTGCGCCTGGTAAACTCGGTGGCCATGGGGCTTCGCGAGCGGATCAAGACCCTGCGTCATGCCATTGTGGTCCTGGGGCGCCAGCAGTTGAAGCGCTGGGCCCAACTGGCACTCTATGCCAGCAAGGGGGGGGACACCATCATGAGCCCGCTCCTGGAAGTGGCGGCCATGCGTGGCCGGTTGATGGAACTGCTGGTCATAAAGAACGCCCACCTCGGCATTGACCGGGAATCTGCCGAACGGGCCTTCATGACCGGCGTGCTCTCCCTCATCGACGTCCTTTTCGAGACCTCCATGGATGACGTGGTGCGGCAACTCAACCTGGCGGACGATATTCGACAGGCCCTACAGGGGCGCAACGGTTATCTGGGCCTCCTGCTTATGCTGGCCGAACGTCTCGAGGAGAGCGACTTTACCGGTATGCTGCCGCTGCTGGCGCAGCTGAAGGTCAAAGAGGACGTGCTCACGGCTGCACAACGGGAGGCGATCCAGTGGACCAACAACCTGGCCGAGATCGCCTGAAATCCCATCTTGACACCGGCTCCCCTTTTGGGGTACCTTTCTTCGTCCCACCACCTGCCGGGACTGGTGCGAAGCCGAGTTAACGCGCCGGCCTGATTGAGGCCGTAGCCGGAATTCCGAAGCTTCCGCGCGTCGTACTTCGCTCCGCCATGCCACCCGCTGTTCATCTTGAGCGCACATCGTATGAAGGAATTCCGGACGGTCCCCGAGCAATGAAGATCACAGCGATCATTCCTGCCCGCTTCGCCTCAACCCGTTTCGAGGGGAAGGCCCTTGCCGATATCGTGGGCAAGCCGATGGTGCAGCATGTCTACGAGCGTGCTTCCCGGGCATCCCTGGTGTCAGAGGTCATCGTGGCCACGGACGATGAGCGCATCCTTGCCGCAGTCAGCGGGTTCGGCGGTCGGGTGGTCATGACCGGAAAAGGGCACGAAACCGGCACCGATCGCCTGGCCGAGGTTGCGGCAAACCTGGACAGCGATCTGATCGTCAACGTCCAGGGAGACGAACCGCTCATCGAACCGGCAATGATCGACGAAGCGATCCGGCCTCTCTTGGACCAACCGTCGATCCCCATGGGGACCCTCAAGTCCCGCATCAGCACCCTGCACGACTTCCTCAGCCCCAATGTGGTCAAGGTGGTTACGGATCGGGACGGGTTTGCCCTCTATTTTTCCCGCTCTCCCCTCCCCAACTTCCGGGATAAGTGGCACGATCTGAAGGACGAGGCGTTCGTTTCCGGCAAGCTTCTCTGCTACAAGCATGTGGGGCTCTATGTCTTTCGCCGGGATTTCATTCTCCGGTTCGCCCAGATGCCCCCCACCTGCCTGGAGCAGGCAGAGAAGCTGGAGCAGTTGCGGGTACTGGAGAACGGTTACCGGATCAGGGTGGTGGAGACGGAGCATTCCTCCATTGGGGTGGATACTCCGGGTGACCTGGACAAGGTGTTGGAAAAAATCAGAAATCAGTGAGGGGTGAGGCGTGAGGGGTAAAGTGCGGAGGGACAGCCATGTTCTCTCCCTTCACCCCTTACTCCTCACTCCTCACTTTTTGGGAGAGATGTAATGAAAACCAAATTTATCTTCGTGACCGGCGGGGTGGTTTCCTCGATCGGCAAAGGGCTGGCAGCAGCCTCCCTCGGCGCCCTCCTGGAGGCCCGGGGACTCAGGGTGACCCTACAGAAACTCGACCCGTACATCAACGTTGACCCCGGCACCATGTCCCCGTTCCAGCACGGTGAGGTTTTCGTCACCGACGACGGTGCCGAGACCGACCTGGACCTGGGACACTACGAGCGGTACACGTCGGCCAAACTTTCCAAGAAGAGCAACTTCACCACCGGCCAGGTCTACTTCTCGGTCATCGAGAAGGAGCGGCGCGGCGACTACCTGGGGGGGACCGTGCAGGTCATCCCCCACATCACCGACGAGATCAAGCACAAGATCCTGGAGAATGCCAAGGGGCACGACGTGGCCATTGTCGAGGTCGGCGGCACGGTTGGCGATATCGAGTCGCTTCCGTTCCTGGAGGCAATCCGTCAGTTCAAGGCCGACCGCGGCCCGGGAAACGTCCTCTACCTCCATGTCACCCTTGTCCCCTATATCCGGACTGCCGGCGAGCTGAAGTCCAAGCCGACCCAGCACTCGGTCAAGGAGCTGCAGGAGATCGGCATCCAGCCCGACATCCTGATCTGTCGCTGCGAACAGGACCTCCCCAAGGAGGTGAAGTCCAAGATCGCCCTTTTCTGCAACGTGGAGGAGAAAGCGGTCATTACCTCGGCCGACGCCGACCATATCTATGCCGTGCCTTTGGCCCTCAACCTGGAGGGGTTGGACGAGCAGGTGGTGGACAAGCTGAATATCTGGACCAAGGCTCCTGACCTGACCCCCTGGCAGGAGGTGGTGGCAACGCTCCGCAATCCGCCTAACGGCGAGGTGCGGATCGCTGTGGTCGGCAAGTATGTCAACCTGGCCGACTCGTACAAGTCTCTCAACGAGGCGCTTACCCATGGCGGCCTCGCCAATGACTGCCGGGTCCGCCTTGACTTCGTGGATGCCGAACTGATCGAGCAGGAGGGTGTCGACGGCGTACTGGATGCCGCAGACGGGATTCTCGTGCCGGGCGGTTTCGGCGAGCGGGGTACCGAGGGGAAGATTCGGACGATCGAGTTCGCCCGGACCCGCAAGGTCCCTTTCTTCGGTATCTGCCTCGGCATGCAGATGGCAGTGGTGGAGTTCGGCCGCAACGTCTGCGGGTTGTCAGACGCCTGGTCCAGCGAGTTCAAGGCCGATTGCGCCAACCCGCTGATCCATTTGATGGAGGAACAGAAGGGGGTGGTGCGCAAGGGGGGGACCATGCGGCTCGGCGCCTACCCGTGCTCCCTGGCCAAGGGGACTGTTGCCCTGAAGGCCTACGGCTCCACCGACATCTTTGAGCGTCACCGCCATCGCTACGAATTCAACAACGCCTACCGCGAGGTGCTGACAGCCAATGGTCTGGTCCTCTCCGGGGTCTACCGGGAGGGCGACCTGGTAGAGGTGGTGGAGATCGCCGACCATCCATGGTTCCTCGGTTGCCAGTTCCATCCGGAATTCAAGTCCAAGCCCCTCAACCCCCACCCGCTCTTCCGGGCGTTCATCGCGGCAGCGCTGCAAAATCGAAAGGCGTAAGACGGGAGACGCTAGACGCAAGACGTTTGTTTGTACGTCTCATGTCTAGCGTCCAGCGTTTCGCGGTTTCAGGAGTCAGACGTGGTTAACGAACTTTCCATCGGCAACGTCACCATCGGCGGCAGCAAGCCGCTGGTATTAATCGCCGGTCCGTGCGTGATCGAAAACGAGGCAGAGACCCTGCGCTGTGCCGAGCGGCTCAAGGCCATCACCGCAGAGCTCGGGATGCAGCTCGTCTTCAAGGCCTCCTACGACAAGGCGAACCGGACATCGGTTACCGCCTTCCGCGGCCCGGGCATGACCGAAGGGCTCCGGATTCTCGCCCGGGTGAAGGAGGAGTTTGGCCTGCCGGTGCTCTCCGATATCCACGGCCTTGAGCAGGTTGCGCCGGCGGCCGAGGTGCTGGACGTGCTCCAGATCCCGGCGTTTCTCTGCCGGCAGACCGATCTGGTGGTTGCTGCCGGCCGGACCGGCAGGGTGGTCAACGTCAAGAAGGGGCAGTTCCTTGCCCCGTGGGACATGGAGAACGTGGTGGGGAAGCTGCGCACCACCGGCAACGAGCGGATCGTCCTGACCGAGCGTGGTGCCTCCTTTGGTTACAACAACCTGGTGGTCGATATGCGGAGCCTGCCGATCATGCGCCGGACCGGTTGTCCGGTGGTCTTCGATGCCACCCACAGCGTCCAGCTTCCCGGCGGGCAGGGCGGCTCGTCCGGCGGGCAGCGGGAGTTCGTCGAGTTTCTTGCCCGGGCTGCCGTTGCCACCGGCATCGACGGCGTGTTCATGGAAGTGCACGAGGATCCGGACAAGGCGCTGTGCGACGGCCCGAATTCTGTCCGCCTGGCTGACCTTCCCGACCTGCTCGGCCAGCTCTTGGCCGTTGATGCCATCGTGAAGGGACGCAAGGGGTAGCCGTGCGAAGCGGACAGGAACAGCATGGCGTGGATGTCATTGCCGAGGCGAGGCGGGTCATCCGCATGGAGGCGGAAGCGTTGCAGGCCCTCAGCGAGGCCATTGACGGCGAGTTCGTCCGGGCCGTGGAACTGATACTCGCCAGCAGCGGGCGGGTGGTGGTCACCGGCATGGGAAAGTCGGGCCTGATCGGCCAGAAAATCGCCTCCACCATGGCATCTACCGGCACCCCGGCCTTTTTCCTCCATCCGGCCGAGGGGGTACATGGCGATCTGGGGATGATCATGAAGGGGGACGTGGTCATTGCCGTCTCCAACAGCGGTGAAACCGAAGAGGTGTTGCGCATCCTGCCGGTCATCAAACGTTTCGGCACCAAGCTGATTGCCATGGCCGGGAACCCCGATTCCACGCTGGCCAGAGCCGGGGACGTCTTTCTGACGGTTGCCGTCAGGGAGGAGGCGTGTCCACTCGGGCTGGCGCCGACTTCCTCCACCACGGCCACCCTGGCCATGGGGGATGCCCTGGCAGTTTCCCTCCTTCTCAAGCGTGGCTTCCGGGCCGAGGACTTTGCCCTCTTCCACCCCGGCGGATCGCTCGGCAAGCGCCTGATCCTGACCGTAGAAGACCTGATGCATGCCGGTGGCGACCTGCCGCTCGTTGCGGAAGAAACCCCCATGCGCGAGGCGCTGTTCGTCATCACCGCCAAAGGATTGGGGATCACCGGCGTGACCGACCGTGGTGGCGCCCTGGTGGGGGTCATCACGGATGGGGACCTGCGGCGGGCGCTGGAGCGTGGGGGAGACCTGCTCAACAGTCCCGCAGCCGACCTGATGAGCCGACGGCCAAAGCGGATCGGACGGAACGAGCTGGCGGCGAGCGCCCTCCAGCGTATGGAGGAATTTTCCATCACGTCTCTCTTCGTCTTTGACGATGAGCAGGCAGAGCAGCCGGTGGGGATCGTACATCTCCACGATCTGCTCAAAGCGGGGATTGCCTAGTGGACGAACAACGCCTCAAGCCGATACGGCTCCTTATTCTCGATGTGGACGGCGTCATGACCGACGGCCGGATCATCTACGACGCCAATGGGATCGAATCGAAGTTTTTCAACGTCAAGGACGGGCACGGCATCAAGATGCTCCAGCGGAGCGGCGTGCAGGTCGGCATCATATCCGGCCGCGAATCCAGGGTGGTGACCAACCGGGCAGCCGAGTTGGGGATCACCCTGGTGTACCAGAAGGCATTGGACAAGATCGGGCCGTACGAAGAGATGCTCAGGACCACACGGCTCCAGGATCATGAGGTCGCCTACATGGGGGACGACATCCTGGACGTGCCGGTCATGCGACGGGTCGGTTTCGCTGCTGCTCCGGCCGATGCCGTTGTGGACGTGCTTCCCCATGTCCATTTCGTTGCCCGGAATCGAGGCGGTTGGGGGGCGGTGCGGGAGGTCTGCGACTTCCTCCTCAAGGTCCAGGGGACCTGGGACGAGGTGACCGCACGCTATAATCTTCATTGAGAGTGATATGAATGCCAGGGGAAAGCCCGCCTTCACAGATGTGGAAGCGGGCTTTCTTGCTGGAACAGCCTGAATAGCCGTCATTTTTCGTATTAATTTTTTATTAATTCAATCTCTGTGCCAACTTTACCATTTGACCTCATAAAGCCCTTTACACACCCCCGGCTTGATGGTATAGTATGCCGCTGAAATATGCCAAAAAACAATAATATCAGGCACCTTCTCGGGTGGGGGCTGCTTCTTGCCGTTCTTTTCCTGAGTGTATACATCATAGTGAGGCAGCGGCAGGCCGGGCCGGTGAAAGATCTTCCCCAGCAGGTGCCCAGCGCTGAAGTAACCGTCAAGGGGGTCCGTTTTACGGAGGAGAAGGGTGGCCGGAACGCGGTCGATCTGGTGGCTGCCACCGGGGACTTCGACCGAACCCGCAACGTGACCCGGCTGTCAAAGGTCAGACTTGTCTTTGCCGGCGAGAGGCCGAAAGACGCCATGACCTTGACGGCGAACGATGCCGAATACGATAATGCCACCCGCGATGTGCGCCTGAGAGGGTCCGTGCTGGCAAAGGGGGCGGGCGGGGCCGAATTCCGGACCGGCCAGCTGGAATACCTTGCCGCTAAGGGGATGATCAGGTCTGCCGACCGGGTCAGCTTGACCGACGGGAACCTTCGTGTGGAAGGGGTCGGCCTGGAGTGTTCGGTGCAGGGGAGGAATATCCGGATCATGCGGGACGTAACGGCCCGGATCGGGCCGGAGGGGAGACGATGATGGTTGCCTGCAAGCGGCTGCTGTGTGCCGCGGCTCTGCTGATCGGCCTGCTGGCCCTTGCGCATGGGGCGGAAGTACGCTCCGCCCTGCCGATACAGATCAAGTCCAATGACCTCCTGGCCGATAGTGCCAGGAAGACCGCCACGTTTACCGGCAATGTGGTGGCCCGGCAGGGTGACCTGACCATTTACGCCGACAAGCTGGTGATCCTCTACGCTGATTCGGAGCAGGAGGTCCGGCAGGCCGAGCTCTTCGGCAAGGTCCGGATCGTTCAGGGAGACCGGATCGGACAGGCCGGCCATGCCATATACGATGCCAGGCAGGGGACCATCCTGCTGGATCAGGACCCCCGGGTTTCCCAGGGGGAAAACGTCATAACCGGGGCAACGATCACCTACTTCGTGGATGACGGTCGCAGTGTGGTCACTGGAGGCGGCAGCGGGCGCGTGGAGGCCATAATCCAACCTCGCGGCAAAAAGGCGGGGAGCGGTGCACGTCCCTAGATCCCTGCGGGCGGAATGCCTGCGCAAGCACTACAGCAAACGGCCGGTGGTGAATGGCGTCGACCTGGAGGTCAGCTCCGGAGAAGTGATCGGCCTGCTCGGGCCGAACGGGGCGGGAAAGACCACCACCTTCTACATGGTCGTCGGGCTTTGCCGACCGGACAGCGGTGCGGTGTACCTGGATGACCGGGCCATCACCGATCTCCCCATGTACCAGCGGGCCAGGCTCGGTATCAGCTATCTTCCCCAGGAACCGTCGGTGTTTCGCCGACTGACGGTGGAGGAAAACCTGCTGGCGGTTCTGGAGGTTCTCGGGCTGGATCGGCTGGAGTGCCTGCATCGGGCCGAGGAGTTGCTGACTGATTTTCGTATTACCCACATAGCCAGGAGCAGAGGCTATGCGCTTTCCGGCGGTGAGCGCCGGCGGGTGGAGATAGCCAGGGCACTGGCGACCTCGCCTGCATTTATCCTGCTGGACGAGCCATTTGCCGGGATCGACCCGATTGCAGTCATGGATATCCAGGGACTCATTGCCGAACTGAAGGAGCGGGGGATCGGTGTGCTGATCTCCGACCACAACGTCCGGGAGACGTTGGGTGTGTGCGATAAGGCCTATATTCTCAATGCCGGTGAAGTGCTGGAATTTGGCGATCCCCAGGTCATTGCCGGGAGCAGGAAGGCGCGGGAGATATACCTTGGAGAAAAATTCCGTCTCTGACCGCCAGGATGCGGGGAGAGACATCCTTGATAAACTTGTGACAAAAGGGATCCTCCACTATGGCCATTGAGATGCGCCAACAGATGAAGCTGACGCAGCAGCTGGTGATGACCCCCCAGCTGCAGCAGGCAATCAAGCTGCTCCAGCTTTCCCGCCTGGAATTGCAGGATGTGGTTCGCCAGGAGTTGGAAGAAAACCCGGTGCTGGAGGAGACGCTCGAACAGGAAGAATCCAAGGAGGGTACGCAGCTGGAGCTGCAGGAACAGGAGGCTCCGCTCCAGGAAGAAAAGGATGCGTTCGTCGAGGTGGCTGCCGGCGAGGAAACCCTCAAGCAGATGGATTGGGACACTTACCTGGAGGGATATAACTACAGTGCCGGCGAGCAGTACAACGATGATGAGGATCGTCCGTCATTTGAAAACCTCCTGAGCAAAAAGGGGTCGCTGTTCGACCACCTCATCTGGCAATTGAGCCTTTCCCGCCTTGATGAGCAGGAGATGCGGGTCGGTGCTGAGATCGTCGGCAATATCGACGAGGACGGTTATTTCCGGGCAACGTTCGAAGAGGTTGCCTTGTCGTGCCAGGTCTCGGAAGATGTTGTGGAGTCGGTGTTGAAGCGGGTGCAGGAGCTGGACCCCCCCGGTGTCGGCGCCAGGGACCTTCGGGAATGCCTGCTGCTTCAGGTGACCCAGCTGGGAATGGGCGGCAGTCTGGTCGATGCCATCATCAGGGACCATCTCAAAGACCTGGAGACCCGCAAGTACAAGCAGATTGCCAAGACCCTCGGGGTCGAAATCAACGACATTTTCCTGGCAGCCAAGGTTATTTCCGGCCTGGACCCGCGCCCCGGGAGGATCTTTGGCTCGGAGGATGTCCAGTATATTTCTCCGGATATCTTCGTCTACAAGATCGCCGACGATTATGTGGTGGTCCTGAACGACGAAGGGTTGCCAAACCTGCGGATCAGTCCGTTTTACCTCGAGTCGAAAGGAAAGGGTGGCTCAGGGACCGAGGAGTACGTGGCAGACAAGATGCGTTCGGCCATGTGGCTCATCAAGAGCATCCATCAGCGCCAGCGGACAATTTACAAGACCGCCAAGAGCATCGTCAAGTTCCAGCGGGAGTTTCTGGACAAGGGGATAGAGTACCTGAAACCTCTGGTCCTGCGCGACGTGGCCGAGGATATCGGTATGCACGAATCGACCATCAGCCGGGTGACCACGAACAAGTACATCCACACCCCCCAGGGACTGTTCGAATTGAAGTATTTTTTCAACAGCGGCATTTCCACCGGCGATGGCGATTTCGTCGCTTCGGAGAGCGTCAAGAACAGGATCAAGGAGCTGGTCGAGGCGGAAGACCCGCGTAAACCATACAGCGATCAGGCGTTGGCCGAACTGCTGTCCGCCAACAACATCAATATTGCCCGGCGCACGGTGACCAAATACCGGGAGATGCTCCGCATCGGCTCGTCATCGGAGCGTAAGAGGCTTTTCTGACCCTGTCCCGCCAGGGACAGCGAAAACATCCACAAACCGTCACGCCAAGGAGGAGATTATGCAGATTGCTACCACATTCAGGCACATGGAGGCCAGCGAAGCCCTGAAGAGCTATGCCGGGGAGAAGCTGGAGCGGGTTAAAAAATATATCGACGAGCCGATTGTAGCCCAGGTATACCTGACCGTGGAGAAGATCCGGCACATCGTCGAAATTACCCTGAACGCCAAGGGGATCACCATCAAGGCGTCCGAAGCGACCAACGACATGTACGCTGCCATTGATGCGGTCGTGGACAAGATGGAGCGTCAGCTGCGACGCTACAAGGAGCGCCTCAAGGAGCACAAGCCGACAGCCGACAACAATCGTGGGCGCCAGGCCCAGAAAACCATCGTCACAGCCGAAAGTATCGAGCAGCAGCAGGAACCTGTCGTCATCAGGAGCGAACCGATCTCCATCAAGCCGATGTCCGTGGACGAGGCGGTCATGCAGATGGACCTGATGCACAAGGATTTTCTGGTGTTCACCGATGCCGCGACCGAAGGGATCAACGTCATCTATCGTCGCAAAGACGGCAACTACGGCCTCATCGAGCCGGCCAGGGGATAGCGGGAAGGCGCGGGATGGCGGGTGACCCGATTCTGGCAGGTATGGCGATATGCTGACCGACGACCTGCAGCCTGCGGCAATCATACCGGCGCTCTCCGCCAGGAACAAGGAGGAGGTCCTGGCGGAGCTCGCCCAGAACGTGATTGATCGCCATCCGGGGCTCGACCGCCAGGACCTTATCCAGATCCTCCACGAGCGCGAAAAGCTGGGGAGTACCGGTATCGGCGACGGTATCGCGATTCCCCACGGGAAACTGAAGCAGGTTAACGAGATTCTTTGCGCTTTCGGCAGAAGCCGGGAAGGGGTGGATTTCAGCTCGTTGGACGGAAGACCGGTCCATCTCTTCTTCCTCCTCATTGCCCCGGAAAATGCCGCAGCTGTTCACCTGAAGGCCCTGGCGCGGATCTCGCGCATCCTTCGGGACCCGGCAGTGCGAAGCGCCCTGATGGATGCCGACGATGTCCGGGAACTTTTCCGGATTTTCCAGGAACAGGATAACCGGTTTTGAATACTATCAGCCTTTCCATCAAGGATCTCCTCGAGGATGACGAATACGGGCTCGACCTCCGGCTGATAGCAGGCGAGGCCGGGCTTTCGCACCGTCTCTACAGTTCGCGTATCCAGAAACCGGGCCTTGCCCTGACCGGCTATACGGAACACCTGCACCCCGACCGGGTTCAGGTGCTGGGGAACACGGAGATCTCCTATCTCAGTCAGATATCTGAGGATCAGGCGGTCGGCTACGTACAGAAGCTCTGTTCCTTCCCCATCTCCTGTTTCATCATTACCAAAGGACTCGATCCCCCCTATTTCCTCAAGAACGAGGCCGAGAACGCCGGGATCCCCCTGCTGGGAACCCCTATCCAGTCTTCAACCTTCATCTCCCTTATCACCAAATTCCTGGAGGAGCGCCTGCTCCCCACCACCCACATCCACGGAGTGCTTGTTGATGTCCTGGGGGTCGGGGTGCTGCTGTTGGGCAAGAGCGGCATCGGCAAGAGCGAGTGCGCCCTTGACCTGGTGATCAGGGGACACCGCCTGGTTGCCGACGACATCATCCACGTGAAGAAGAAGATGCCGGCCTCCCTGGTGGGACAGGCCGCCGAGATGATCCAGTACCACATGGAGATCCGCGGACTCGGGATCATCAACATCAAGGATCTCTTCGGCGTTTCCTCCATCAGGGAGAAAAAGATCATCCACATGGTGCTGGAGCTGGTGGAATGGGATCCGGAGCAGGAGTACGAGCGGCTCGGTATCGATGACCGGGTTTACTCCATCCTCGGGATCGATCTGCCGCACCTGAAGATCCCGGTCCGTCCCGGTCGCAACCTGACCTCCATCATCGAAGTGGCTGCCCGCAACTACCTGCTCAAGGGGATGGGGTACCATTCGGCCCGGGATTTCCACGAGCGGCTGATGGCACGGCTGGACGTGCGGCCGCTGGGGGACGAGGTTGAATAAGCTCAGGATCGTCATCATCACCGGCCTCTCCGGTTCCGGCAAGTCAACGGCGGTCAAGGCCCTGGAGGACGAGGGGTTCTTCTGTCTCGACAACCTGCCGGTCGCCCTCTTTGCCACCTTTGCCGAACTGGTGAACAAATCGACGGAGCGGATTCGGGATGTGGCCCTGGTCAGCGATATCCGGGGCCGAGACTTCCTGAAAGGGCCCGAGAATATGGTGCAGGAACTCCGCGCCCAGGGGCATACGGTTGAGGTCCTGTTCTTCGACGCCACCGATGAAGTGCTGATCAGGCGCTTTTCCGAGACACGACGCCGGCATCCGGCCCTGGAAGGGGGCTCGGTCCCCGAAGGCATTCGTTTCGAGCGGGAACAGCTGATGCCGTTGCGCCGGATCGCCACGGCCATTATCGATACCTCAGAACTCAATGTCCATCAGCTGAAGGAGCAGGTGGTAGCCTGGTCCCGCGGAGAAGGGGCGCCACGGGGGTTGACGATCCAGCTCTTTTCCTTCGGCTACCGCTACGGTATCCCCCTGGAGTCGGATCTGGTGCTGGACGTACGTTTTCTGACAAACCCGCATTTTGTGCCGGAACTGAAGCCTTTGACCGGTCTGGACCCAAAGGTGCGCAGCTATGTCATGGAGCACCCGCTTACCGCGACCTTCATGGAAAAGCTGCACAACATGATCGATTTCCTTCTTCCCGCCTATGAGCGGGAGGGAAAGACCTACCTGACGATCTCTATCGGCTGTACCGGAGGACGGCACCGTTCGGTCTCCATTGCCGAAGAGCTGGCAGGCTACCTCCGGGGGCGGAGGGGAGCTCTGACGGTGGTCCATCGCGACATTGAAAAAGGATGAACAATGATAGGTCTGGTTGTGGTAGCCCATGCGGGCCTTGCCCGCGAACTGCTCAATGCAGCGCAAATGATTGTCGGCCCCATCCCGCAGGCCGAGGCGGTCGGGATTGAAGCCGGCAAGGCGGTTGAAGCCATCCGGGAGGAGATCGCCGGGGCAATCGAAAAAGTCGGTGCAGGAGGGGTTGTGATCATGACCGATATGTTCGGCGGGACCCCTTCCAACATGAGCCTTTCGTTTCTTGAAGATGGTCGGGTGGAGGTGCTTACCGGCGTCAATCTTCCGATGTTGATCACGTTTGCCGGGGATCGGGGCCGCTTTGGTGTGGCAGAGCTTGCAGCCAAGTTGAAAGGGTGCGGCCGGGACAGTGTGGCCGTGGCCGGTGATTATCTGAAATAGCGTCGGCCATTGCTGGCGACGTCCATGTTGTAGATCCGCTATTGCTCCGGAGTGCGAATAGATGCAGAGAGAAGAGTTTACCATCAGTAACAAACTGGGGCTCCATGCGCGGGCTTCGGCGCTCTTTGTCAAGACGGCGAGCCAGTTCACTGCGGAAGTGAAGGTGTGCCGTGACGAGATTGAGGTGAACGGCAAGAGCATCATGGGGATCATGATGCTGGCTGCGGCCAAGGGTACGGTCATTCAGGTAACGGTCGATGGTGAGGACGAGGAGCGCGCTATGACCGTCCTCGGGGAGCTGATTCGCGATGGGTTTGGCGAAGACTGAAAATCGGCATTTACAGGGGCTGGCCGCCTCTCCGGGGATCGCCATCGGCTTGGCACGGGTGACCGACCGGAGCCGGGTAGTCGTGGCGGAGACCAGTATCGAGCCCGATGCCGTGGCGGATGAGATTCTCCGCTACCGGGAGGCCCTGGCCAGGACCAGGCGCGACCTTGCGCAGCTGAAGAACCAGCTTGCCGCGGAGCGCGGCCACGAGCACCTCTACGTAATCGATACCCACCTGATGATGCTGGATGATCCGATGTTGGTGGCTGAAACGGAGCGGATCATCGCCACCGCGCTCATCAATGCTGAAGCCGCTCTCAAGAAGACCCTCCAGACCTTTCACGCCTTTTTCGTCACCATTGAGGACGAGTACCTGCGGGAACGAAGCAACGACGTGGAGATCGTCGTCGAACGAATCCTTCGTCATATGGTTGGCAAGGAGCAGGAGTCGTTGAACGAGATCGACGGCAAGGTTGTGATCGTGGCCCACGACCTTTCCCCTGCCGACATCCTGCAGATTGACAAGAGCAAGGTGATGGGCTTTGTCACCGATCTCGGGGGGAAAACGTCCCATTCGGCCATTCTGGCACGGGCACTGGAGATACCGGCGGTTATCGGCCTGGAAAATATCACTGGTGCCGTGGCGACCGGCGACCATCTGGTCGTCGATGGCAGTACCGGAACAGTTGTTATCAATCCCGACGAGGACACTTTTCGTGAATATCTCCGCCGCAAGCAGTACTTCGAGTATGTCGAGCACGAATTGGCCAAGATTCGTGACCTGCCTGCCGAAACCCTTGACGGCCATTCCGTCAGCCTGATGGGTAACGTGGAGTTTGCGGAAGAGATTGACGCGCTCAAGGGGCATGGTGGGGAAGGGATCGGCCTTTACCGGACCGAGATGCTCTTCATGAACCGCAACGAACTACCGACGGAAGAGGAGCAGTACCGGTCATACTCGGCAGTGGTCAGGGCCATGTCGCCGGGAGTGGTGACCATCAGGACCCTGGATGTGGGGGGGGATAAGTTCGTCCCCAACCTGAACCTGGACGACGAACTGAACCCGGCTCTGGGGCTCAGGGCCGTCAGGCTTTCCCTGCGTCACCCCGAGACGCTCCGGCCACAGTTACGGGCGATCCTGCGGGCCAGCGCCCATGGTCGGGTACGCATCTTCTTTCCCATGATCTCCGGTATCGACGAGGTGCGGGCCGTGAAGCGCCTCCTGGCAGAGGTGGCGGAGGAGCTGGGACGGGACGGGATACCGTTTGATGGTCAGATTCCGGTCGGCATCATGATCGAGGTGCCATCGGCAGTCATTATTGCCGACCTGCTGGCACGGGAAGTGGATTTTTTCAGCGTTGGCACCAACGACCTGATCCAGTACTCACTGGCCATCGACCGTACCAACGAGCACCTTTCCCACCTGTACGAACCGCTCCATCCGGCAGTGCTCCGCTCCCTGAAGATGGTGTCCGATGCCGCGCATGTCGCTGGGATCAGGGTCTGCATGTGCGGGGAGATGGCGGGTGACCCGACCTATCTGCCGATCCTCCTGGGGCTCGGGTTTGACGAACTGTCCATGAACGCCCCATCCATCCCGCGCGTCAAACGTATCCTGCGGCGTTGCACCAAGGCCGATGCCGACCGCCTGACTGATACCGCACTGACCTTTGCTTCTGCCACAGAGGTGGAAGCGTTTCTCAATGGAGAAATTGCCGCTCATTTTTCGGACAGTTTCGACTGATCCTTTACGGTGCAGAGGAGAGGAAATAAAAAAGGCGTTCCCCCGAGGAGGAACGCCTTTTTTAATCGGTCCAGCGGTGTTCTCTACTTATTGATGGTCACGACGCAGTCGATTGTTGCATCAATCCGACGGTTCTTGGCCCGTCCTTCAGCCGTGGCGTTGTCGGCAACCGGCTTGGTCAGGCCGAACCCTTTTGCCGTGAGCCGGTCGCCGGCAATGCCGAACTTGTCGATGATGTATGCGCGTACGGCATCGGCCCGCTTCTGGGAGAGCTTCATATTGTATTCGGCCCCCCCCTGGTTGTCGGTATGTCCTTCGATGACGCCGGTGGCGTTCGGATACTTTTTGAGGAAGTCGCCAACCTGTTTGATATCGTTGTGGTACCTGGGCTTGATCACCGCCTTGTCGGTATCGAACTGGACTTTCAGGGTGATGCAGATCTTCTCGGACAGTGCCACATTGGCACTGCTGCTGGCCTTGCCGCCATCGCCGGTGCAGCTAAGCGTGTAGGTGGTGGGGGCAGCAGGGGTTACACTGGTTGTTCCCTGTGGCTGGACCGCGCCTACGCCGGGCTGGATGTCGCAGTTCGATGCATTCTGCGAACTCCAGCTGAGCTTGGCAGCATTCCCTTTCGTTACCGTGGCCGGTACGATTGACAGGGTGGCGGTTGGTGCAGCCGGCTGGTTTACCGCGACGTTTGCGGCACTGGTGGCCGAACCGCCGTCGCCGGTGCAGGTCAGGGTGTAGGAGGTGGCAGCAGCCGGGGTAACGGTCTTGGAGCCCTGCGGTGCCACGGTTTCTCCATCCGGCTGAATTGTGCAACTCGTGGCATGTTGCGAACTCCAGCTCAGCGTGACGGCCTGGCCCGGAGTGATCGTGCCCGGAGCGGCCGACAGGGTTGCGGTCGGAGCTGCCGGGGCAGGCGCGGCCGGCGGGGGGGCCACGACCGGTTTCGGTGCCGGCGCTACCGGTTTGGGTGCCGGTTCGGCGCCGCCGAAATAGAGGGCCGCGCCTACCGTATATTCGAGGTTGTGCAGTGTCCTGTCCTTATCCGAAACGAGATGGCGGACATCGGTCCGGAGCGCCAGGGTGTCGGTCAGGAAATACTTGAGGCCGACGCCATAGTTGAGAGCCCCGTACGTCGTTTTTGTCTGTTTTTCCGGGTCGACGGTAATGGCGCCGTAGCCGGCCGCCAGATACGGAACTAAACGCGCTTCGGGGAAAAAGTGGTAAAGAGCCTCCAGCCGGTAATTATAGATGTCGGCATCGCCCGCTCCGCGGGTTGATTCGGTGGAAACATAGTCGAACACTGCTTCGAGGCCGACGTGCTCGGTGAAATTGTAGCCACCCCGGATGCCATAGACCGGCCGGGTCTCCAGGTGCTGTTTGCCATCAAAGGTATACCCACCAATGAACGGTGAGATCACGAATGTTTCCGCTTTGTTGGCCGCATGGGCCGTGGCCCCCACGAGAGCTGCCGAGAGGCATGCTGCCGCCACAATGGTTTTCTTCATACGTCCCTCCTTGTTGTTTACCAGTTTTTATGAAGATGTACTCACATCTGAGTGGGAATTATACAGGCGAGATGCCGTTTTGCAAGGGAACGCCTTATATTTATCGTTCTTCATAGTCAACAAAGTGTATTGGCAGATCCGGGCGCTCGCCGACTATCCACTCCTCAAGCTGCTCCAGGAGCCGGCGGGCGTAGCCACGGTCACCGCTCACCGTCACGAAGGCCAACTGCGCCGAGCCCCAATCTTCCTGGTTGGCCACTTCGGCCCCGGCCACATTGAACCGGTTGCGTGCCCGGGCTATGATGCTCTTGATGATGCCCCGTTTACCTTTCAGGGAAGTGCAGGGAAGTTCCAGTTCGATCAGGAGCGAAAAGACGTGCATGTGCCACCTCTGGTTTCGGTATTGTCTGGGCCATAAAGAGCATTGTTGCCGGTGGTTTGCCGCCTGTCAAGGCCGGCCGGGTGATGGTTTTCATGCTTGACAACAAGGTCGGTCTGACGATATATAGGACAGTCTTTTTGTAACGATACGAACATTCCGGCTGCGGAGTGAACAGAGGGAGGAAATGCAGATGATGGAGATGGATGACTACATTTTTACGTCCGAGTCGGTGTCGGAGGGGCACCCCGACAAGGTGGCCGACCAGGTCTCTGATGCCATTCTCGATGCCATTCTGGAGCAGGACCCGAAGGCTCGCGTCGCCTGCGAGACCCTGGTGACCACCGGCATGGCGGTGATTGCCGGTGAAATCACCACCTCTGCTATTGTCGACTACCCCAAGGTGGTCCGTGAGACCATCAAGGAGATCGGCTACAATGACTCGGCCATGGGGTTCGACTGGGAAACCTGTGCTGTCCTCGTTTCCATCGACAAACAATCTCCCGACATCGCCCAGGGGGTGAACGAGGGAGACGGGCTCTACAAGGAGCAGGGGGCCGGCGACCAGGGGCTGATGTTCGGCTATGCCTGTGATGAAACCAAAGAGCTGATGCCGATGACGATCCTTCTGTCCCACCAGTTGGTGAAAAAACTGGCTGACGTGCGCAAGTCCGGTGTCCTCGACTTCCTCCGTCCCGATTCCAAGTCCCAGGTTTCCATCCAGTACCTGAACGGCAGGCCTGCCTTTGTGGACACGGTGGTCATCTCTTCCCAGCATACGCCTGAGGTCACCTACGAGACCATCAAGGAGGGGATCATCGAGGAGGTTGTCAAGAAGGTCATTCCGGCCAACCTGCTGACCGACAAGACCCGTTACCTGATCAACCCCACCGGCCGTTTTGTCATCGGCGGTCCCATGGGCGACTGCGGCCTGACCGGCCGGAAGATCATCGTCGACAGCTACGGCGGTCACGGTGCCCACGGTGGCGGTGCCTTCTCCGGCAAGGACCCCAGCAAGGTGGACCGTTCCGCCGCCTACATGGGGCGCTACGTGGCCAAGAACCTGGTGGCAGCAGGCCTGTGCGAGAAGTGCGAGGTTCAGGTCGCCTACGCCATCGGCGTGGCCGAACCGGTATCGGTACTCGTGGATACCGCCGGCACCGGCAAGATCCCGTCCAAACGGATTGCCGAGATCGTCCGTGAAGTGTTCGATCTCCGTCCCCGCGCCATCATCGAGCAGTTGGACCTGCTCCGGCCAATCTACCGGAAGACCGCTGCCTACGGCCACTTTGGCCGTGAACTGCCGGAATTCAACTGGGAGCGGACCGACAAGGCCGCCATTATCAGGGAAAAGGCGGGAATTTAAGAGGCCGTGACTGGTAACTGGTGACTCGTAAAAGCGAAAGGCCGGGAGATTCTTCTTCCCGGCCTTTCGCTTTTCGGATTAAAGGTTCTACGTGTTCCCAGTCACGAGTCACGAGTCACGGCTTTATCCCTTGTGAACCGGTATCCCACCCCCCGGACGGTCTGAAAGAAGACCGGATCGGCCGGATCTGGTTCGAAGTATTTGCGTAGCCGCACGATGAAGTTGTCCAGTGTGCGGGTTTCGGCGTTGGCGGCGTACCCCCAGACCTTTTCCAGGAGTTCGGCCCTGGAGAGGGTTGCCCCCTCGTTCTGGAAAAAGAGGGTGAGAACCCGCACCTCCAGGTCGGTCAGGTCGATTTCCCCCTGAGCCGTGCGGGCTCGGTAGGAGAGGAGAAATACCTCGTTGTCGCCGAACCGGTACCCTTCCTCCACCGGTTCCGGCCGATACCAGGCCGAACGCCGCAGCATTCCCCGTACCCGCAGCAGGAACTCGTCCAGGCTGAACGGTTTGGTCAGATAATCGTCGGCACCGCTGGACAGCCCGGTAATGCGGTCCCCCTCGTTAACCCGTGCCGTGAGAATCAGGATCGGCACCCGGCTGTCCATCTCCCGGATCTTGTGGCAGACCTCGAAGCCGTCCATGCCGGGCAGCATCACGTCCAGGATGACCAGGGAAAAGCGCTCGAATGAAAGGCGCTCCAGCGCCTCCTCGCCGCTCTCCACATGGCTTACCCGGTACTCATCCAGTTCAAGGTTGTAGCAGATTCCCCGGGCCAGGTGGATCTCGTCCTCAACGAGCAGTATGTGCGGTTTTTCACTCTCCATGCTTCATCCTCTCGATCATTCGCTACACGGCAGGGTGACAATGAAGCTGGTGCCCCTGCCGGGACCCGCGCTTTCCGCATGGACGTTCCCACCGTGCTCCTGGGCTACCGATTTGACGATGTACAGGCCGAGCCCTGAGCCGCGGATGTTTTCGCCATGCTCCCGGACCCGATAGAACATCCGGAAAACCTTGCGCAGTTCGGCCGTGGTGAGTCCCTTTCCCCGGTCGCTGACGATCACCTGACACGCGCGGCCGGACTTTTTCAGGGTAACCGTGATCTCCGGTGCGGCAGGGCTGTAGAGTATGGCGTTTTCCAGCAGGTTGCGCAGGGCGGTTTCCACCCCCTCACTGTCGAAGGGGGCCTTGATCCCCGGCTCGATGTCCAGGGTCAGGCACCCCCCTTCCGGGAGGAGCTTGCGTTTCTGTTCCAGGGAGCGGGTCACGAATTCGCTCAGATCCTGTACCGGGAAGTTCTGCTTGCCGCGACGCTGTTCGAGCTTGGCAGCTATCAGTATATTGTTGATCAGGTTGTTGAGGCGTTCCGTGTCGGAGAGCATGGTCTCCAGGAACCGTTCGAGCTTGTCGGGCGATGGCTTCCTGAGGCGAATGGTTTCCAGGTGGAGCTGGATGGAGGCGAGGGGGGATTTGAGTTCATGGGTCACCTGGGTGATGAAGGCCCGTTGTCGCTGGTAAAGGCTTGACTGGCGCTTCCAGAAGAGGAAGATGGCGTAGAAGCCCGCCAGGACCACCAGAAGCAGGATAAGACCCTCCACCAGCGACACCCAGTCGAAGCCGGGGGGCACCATCTCGGGCCGGTAGCGTTCCAACAACTTGCGCAGTTCCCGATGGCGCCCGACCATCCAGGAGATCCAGAGGATGACCAGCAGGACCCAGACCAGCTGCATCGCCACCATGGTGACGACCGGTGTGAAGTATCGTTTGAGCCTCGTCATGTCGAAGATGTACCATGGGCTCATGCTCTTGGCAAGGTGTGATATGGGGCGTTTTGTCGCTTCGGGGCGCGTGCGGCAGCTCTGTTTTACAATTCTATTACACACGTATCTTGCCGCTTCTGATACTGTTTTGTAAAACGTCAGGAGGGAGTCTGTGCTCAAACCATTACGGATCGGCAAGCATATCGTAAAGTATCCCCTAATCCAGGGGGGGATGGGAGTGAGGATTTCGGGCGGTTCGCTCGCCGGTCATGTGGCCCGTTGCGGCGGCGTCGGCCTGGTGGCCGCTGCCGGCATCGCCCTCAACAGCTCCTACTTTCGTGGCACCAACTACCTGCAGGCCGAGCCCGAGGCGTTCAAGGCCGAACTGCGCAAGGCCTACGAGATCGCCCCTGACGGTGTGATCGGGGTTAACGTGATGGTTGCCCTGGCCGATTTCGAGACCCTGGTGCGGGCTGCCATTGACGGCGGCGCCAAGGTCATTGTCTGCGGCGCCGGCCTTCCCCTGACCCTTCCCGGCCTGACGTCCCATGCGCCGGATGTGGCCCTGGTTCCCATCGTTTCCTCTCTGCGGGCTGCCCAGCTGATCATCAAGAAATGGGAAAAGGGGTACAACCGCCTCCCGGATGCCATTGTGGTGGAAGACCCGGATACGGCGGGCGGCCATCTGGGAGAGAAGATCGAACGGATCGGCACCGGCGAGTACGACCAGTACGGTACGATTCGTTCCATCAAGGCGTTCATTGCCGCCGAGTTTGGCCGGGAGATTCCGGTGATCGCCGCCGGCGGTATCTGGGACCGTGCAGATGTCATGCATGCCCTGGCCGAAGGGGCCGACGGGGTGCAGATGGCGAGCCGCTTCGTGCCGACCGTGGAGTGCGATGCCGACGATGCCTTCAAACAGGCCTATCTGGAGTGCCGAAAAGAGGATATCGGCCTGATCATGAGTCCGGCAGGGCTCCCGGGGCGGGCAATCATCGGCAACCAGGAGGCGATTGTCGGCTATGACCAGGACAACGCCACCCTGTGTGCCAATGCCTGTCTGAAAAAATGTTCCTACAAGGAGAGCGGCGAGCGGTTTTGCATTGTATCCGCCTTGGACCGTGCCCAGCGGGGCGACGTGGAGACCGGTCTTGTTTTCTGTGGCACCAATGCCTGGAAGGCCGAGCGGATCACCACGGTTCAGCACGTCTTTGACGAGCTGTTCGGCGAAATGGCCGCAGAAGAGGCCGCCTGAGCGGCTGCCGCTGCCGGCGCCGGTCGGGCCGGTTCGTAACGCAAAGCCGTCCACCTCACAGGTGGGCGGCTTTTTTGTTGTGGTCGAGTTGTTGTTGTGGTAAATCAAGAAAAGTTGATATGTGTAAGCCGGGGAAGTTGATATCCATGCTCGAACTGTTCAAGGCCCTGGCCGATCCCTGCCGTCTGCGTCTCGTGGCGGTGCTGTTGCGCGGTGAATTTACGGTGCAGGAGTTGACCCGCATCATGGGAATGGGGCAGTCACGGATTTCGCGCCACCTCAAGATCCTGACCGAGGCAGGAATCCTGACCGTCAAACGTCAGGGGACCTGGAGCTACTACCGGGCCGGTGAGGAAAACTCCTTTTTCGGCGCCATCCGCCCTGCCTTCGAGCGCGAGGTAGAGTTGCTGCCGGGACGGGCCGCTGACCTTTCTGCCGTGGCCCAGGTGCTGGACGCTCGGCGCCGGCGCAGCCAGGAGTTTTTCGATCGGCATGCCCGCCAGTGGGACGACCTGGCACGGGTGCTCCTGCCGGTTCCAGACTACCAGCGGCGGCTGCTGGAGCTGATTCCCACAGGGGAGACCGCACTGGAGATCGGTGTCGGCACCGGCGGCCTGCTGGTCGAACTGGCCGGACGGGCGACGCACGTGATCGGGGTGGACCACTCACCGGCCATGCTGGAAGAGGCACGGCGCCGATTGGCTGCCGATGGCGTTGGGGGCATCGAACTCCGCCTGGGAGAGATGACCCATCTGCCGCTGCCCGATGCATCCGTGGCGTGCGTGGTGGCAAATATGGTGTTGCACCATGCGGCAGATCCTGCTTGTGTGCTGGCCGAGATCCGACGGGTACTTGTCCCCGGCGGAACGCTGGTGCTGGCGGACCTGGCCCGTCACGAGAGGGAGGTGGCCCGTGAGCAACTGGCCGACCAGTGGCTGGGGTTCGAGGAACAGGAATTGACGGAGTGGCTGTCGGGGGCCGGGTTCTCAGCCGTCAGCTGTGATCGTCCGGAGACGGCTGCCGGCCAAGAGGCCGTGTTGCTTGTGAGGGCATCGTAGGGCGGCCGGCCTTGAATCGGCCGAGGAGTGCGGGCACAACGAACTCTCACGTCTGTTGAGAGTTTTTGCTCATTAGCAAGCAGCAGAATATGAAATTAGCCAACACCACACAAAGGAGAACACCCATGTCACAAGATTACATCATCGCAGACCTCAAACTGGCCGACTGGGGCCGCAAGGAGATCCGGATCGCCGAGACCGAGATGCCGGGGCTGATGGCCATTCGTGAGGAGTTTGCCGCATCCCGGCCGCTCAAGGGGGCACGCATCACCAGATCGG
>JAJZTK010000055.1 GCA_021849045.1 Deltaproteobacteria bacterium
TCGCGTGGACATACCCACCAAACCTTCTTTGATACCCCTGGGGTAACTTTGTCCGGTGTCAATGGCAAATTCATTGTCGGATGCCACTGTTTCGCAAGCTCAGGGTTAGAATCCTGAAGCGATATATTAAAGCGGCTATTCTGTGCTGATGTTTTTGCACAAAATGGGCAGCCTGAGAGACTACTTACACGGCTGGCTATCTGCATCTGCCATTCATGGCCACCTTGACACCTCCACCAAACCAACTTGCTCATGCCATGTGTTACAGTTGTCGGTGTCAGAGGTAAATTTTTATCAGGATGCCACTCTGAGGCTATTCCGGGATGTGTTACTGCAAGTGATTTTTCTAGGAGAGCGCATACAGGGCATTTTGTTGAATGTCTTGTCCTATAATTAACTTTGCTATGCCATTCGTGCCCCAAGTTGCATTGCCACCAAAGCCTCTTATTTGTTTGAGGCGCAATGTGTTCAGGCTTTAGCTTCTCGTTTTTTGTAGGGTGCCATTCGGCTGCAATTTCCGGGTGTAATGTAGCAATTGATTTTTCAAATGGAACATAGCGACCTGAACAATAAGGACAACCATTTTTTGAAATTGCGCGACTTCTGATGCTTGCTTTCCACTCATGCGGAGGGTCATTTTTACAACGCCACCAAGCTTTTCTGGTCGTGGTTTGGTAGACCTCATCAAAAAGCAGTTCATCGTTTTTCGATGGGTGCCACTCTTCTCGAAGTTCTGGGTTTGTTTCTGAAAGTAGTTTTTTCATTTTTCTCTTCTGTTCAACGTGGCTGAGGGTGTGCGGGCTTCACCGCACCACCCGATTGTTGGTGCTAAATATGCCCCAAGTACTTCTTCGCATACTTCATAGCATTAATCCTTCGATCCAGTGTTTTCAGGTCATCAGGCAAATCCATGAATTCAGCGGCAAGTGGCATACTCTCAAAGCGAGAACTATTTCCCAAATGGAATTCGATGGCATCCTCCACGTATCGCTTTAGCTGAAACATGCATATTTCTATGTCACTATTACTGCTACCAGAGTGGACAGATCTATTTCGGTAATCTTTTAGATGAGTTAGTATTTGTTTGTGGTATTCGCGGTCTGAATATAAGAAAGAAGCACGGCGAACAGTGGTTGCATAGCTGTCGGCTCCAGTCGTATGGGTAAGTTTTTCCAGTCCGCGCCATAGACCAAGAAATGCAGCATCCCAATCCTGCAAGTCTAACGCGCTGACATACATGAGTATTGAGGATTCTATATCTTTTCTATAACAGCTGGATTTGAGACATTTTCTGACGTTATTTGTGAAGCGGTGAATATCAGTGATATCTTTTTCTAACTTATGTGGTGAAACCGGCCCTTGATATTCTGGCTGGTACCACCAAGACTCAGTTGCCAATCCTCCTGTTGGACCATGGAGGCTGTGGATTGGCCCGAGCAAAATTTTGTTGACTGGATCACGTTTACCGGATGACATCCTAATCCAGTTGTTACGGTTATAGAACAAGTTCCAAATGCCGCGCAGTAGGTTAATGGAATCGAGACAGTTATTCGCTGCTTCAGCATTAGATTTGCCAGAAGTAATTGCTTTTACTTCCAAATAATCTCGTGGCAATCCTCCCAGTACTCTTCGCTTAGCGCTATCCAATATCTGTCGTCGACCTGCGATATACTTTTTCTGAAGATCTGGATAAAACTGGATTGTGCATCCATTCCATGCTTGTTTGCTGATTTTGCTAAATCTGTAAAGGGACAATGTTGTTAGTAGGTGAAACTCTTGTAGTGGCCTCTTGTGATATTCTATTGTCAATTCGTCTACTGCTGCTAATATTCCTTCAGGTGTAATCTTTCCTTTTTTCCCAGCCTCGAACGTTGACCTATTGATTATTCTTTCTTTTTCCACATCCGGCAGTTCACTTCCAAAGTTAATCATTGTCCGTAGGATGACAGCATGTTCTGAATGCTCAAACCCTTTGAAGGTTACATGTCCTTGAGGGCCAATAGATTTCACATCCTCCATTCTTCTGGCAATTTCCTTAGGGTCATAACCCTTATTCCAAGAGGCAGCCATATTTTCCCTCATTCATTTTCATTGTGCGCCAACGGTTCGGGAGAACACCGGCGGTTTTAGGCCGGTGCTTCTGCCTGGTTAGGTGTTGTCTATTGCTCACGGCGTAAGAAAGACATAAATTCAGTGAATGTTGCAGTAATTTGTCCGTGAAGGAAATTGTGTGCATATTTGAAATAGACTTCAGGCGAAGGTTTTATGCCATTTTTGATTTGATTTCTGATCTTCTTCAGTTCCTTACGGCTTCTTGCTTGTTGTTGATTTATTTCAGTTACTAACCTTTCTACTCTGGCCTTTCTGCCTTTGCCCATACATTGCTGCTTGAAATAGCGTCCCATTGCGATCAGAAAGTATTTTTCAGAGTGATAACATTTAAATTTGTCTGATAGGCAATCCATAGCATTGTTTAGCGAGTTACCTCTGATTATAGTCTCATAGAACTTTCTCAATTGAGCTTCAAGTTCAGTTGCATATAGTTCGCTTTCACTACCAATCAAGAAAAAGAATGGCGTTGGTTCGTGGATTGACACAGGTTTTATTATGTGAAGGCCAAAACAAGCGGCCATTACCACGCCGGAGTTATTCTTGGTGGCAGTGTTTATTGCTCTAAGCGCCGGGATCAACTCAGTCCATGTAATTTTTTCTTTTTGATTTCCAATTTCTAGTCCTGCCAGTATGCTTCCATGTGCTTCAAAATGAAGTATTGGCTTTAAGCCCTGCCGACACTGTTCAGCAATGCCACCAAGAAGGCTTACCAGATCTTGTTTTGATGATATCTTAAAATACTCGCATCTAGGACCAAGTTTCGGATCTGTAAAGTGAATGACATCTTCAAATAAACGCCTCGCAGTTTGGAAATCGCCATCAGAAAGGCAGTCAATGAAAAAAACTGAATTGTTTAAGAATCTGGTGTTGTATTTCAGCATTATTTTTCACCTAACTCATGATTGACCGGCCAGGACCGGTATCTAATATTATATGCAAGCATCTAATACTATATCCCGGCATCTAACTTTAGATGCCGGGATGCATATAATAATAGATGCTTATGGCAATCCCTCAGGCATCCAATATTATATGCTTCTCCAGTTCTATCTCCTTGATCCTGTCGGGTGCTTCCTGACTCGTCAGTGACTTTGTTGTGGCTAATGAGCTGTGCCTTCATATTTCTTTGTATGCCAATAGTATTTGGCTGTCAACGGGGACTTTATCTGTTTCACAGGACAGAGACAGTCCGCTCGAAAATTCTTTGCAGAACCCCTCGCCGGCCCATCAGGCAATCTCTCCGCCGCTTCCCTGACGGGTAACTTCGTGCTCAATTCCCCGCATCTTATCCTGATATTCCCGCCATGCTCCCGATTGCTCCAGTCGGCCGATGTGACTCCTCCCTGAACCATCGCACGATCAGGCAATAATCCGGCAGGATCGGTCTACCTCCCATAGGTCTTTCAGGAGTACGTTATCATTATCAAGACGGTAGTCCTGTGGATGAAAGGAGAAAGCAATGCAAAAACGCATTTTGGGCAAGAACGGTCTGGAAGTCTCGGCCTTGGGGTTGGGCTGCATGGGGATGAGTTTTTCCTACGGCCCACCCAAGGATAAACAGGAGATGATCTCGCTGCTGCGCACGGCCGTGGAGCGGGGGATTACCTTCTTCGATACGGCGGAGGTCTATGGCCCGTTCACCAACGAGGAACTGGTGGGTGAGGCGCTGGCGCCGCTGCGCGACCGGGTGGTGATTGCCACCAAGTTCGGCTTCGATACGAGCGTCGATCCCCGGGCCATGAAGGGTAGGGGGCCGGTTCTCAACAGCCGGACGGAGCACATCCGGGAGGTGGCCGAAGCATCCCTCAAGCGGCTGAGGACCGACGTCATCGATCTCTTCTATCAGCACCGGGTCGACCCGGCGGTGCCGATCGAGGAGGTTGCCGGCGCGGTGAAGAAGCTTATTCAGGAAGGGAAAGTGAAGCATTTCGGTCTGTCGGAAGCGGGAATCGAGACGATTCGCCGCGCCCATGCCGTGCAGCCGGTGGCCTGCGTGCAGAACGAGTACTCGCTCTGGTTCCGGCGGCCGGAAGAGGGGCTGTTGCAGACTCTCGAAGAGCTCGGCATCGGCCTCGTCCCCTACAGCCCGCTGGGCAAGGGATACCTCACCGGAAAGATGGACGAGAAGACGACCTTCGACAGCACAGACTTCCGCAGCTCCCTGCCGCGCTTTACCCCCGAGGCATTGAGGGCGAATCAAGCTCTGGTTGATCTATTAGGCCGGATCGCGGCAGAGATGAAGGCAACTCCGGCCCAGATCGCCTTGGCCTGGCTGCTGGCGCAAAAGCCGTGGATTGTGCCGATTCCGGGCACTACAAAGCTGGATCGCCTGGACGAGAACATCGGGGCCGTCAGCGTCGAACTTACTGCTGAAGATCTCCGGGAGATCGACAGCGCAGCGGCACAGATCAAAGTCCAAGGCGAAAGGTACCCTGAAAAGCTGGAGCAATTGACTGGCCGCTGAGTTCAAGCACTAACAAGAATAAACTGAATAAACATCATACAGGAGACCAACCATGAACAACTTCATTTACAGCATTCCAACCACTGCCTACTTCGGCAAGGGACAAATCAGCATTCTCGGCGAAACCATCAAGTCCCATGGCGGTTCCAGGGTGCTGCTGGCCTATGGCGGCGGTAGCATCAAGCAAAACGGCATCTACGAGACCATTCTTCAGCAGTTCGGTCGGGCCGGTCTTGCCTACGTGGAATTGAGCGGTATCCAGCCAAACCCGCGGGTCGAAAGCGTTGAGGAAGGCATCGAACTCTATCGCAACAACGGTTGTGATTTCATCCTGGCCGTGGGGGGCGGATCGACCCTGGACGCCTGCAAGGCCATTGCCGCCGGGGTAAAATATGATGGCCCGGTCAACGATCTGTTCGTCGGGGAATCGAGAGGTGCCACTATCAGCGAGGTGGCTCCCCTGGCCACCATCCTGACCATGGCGGGAACCGGTTCCGAGATGGATATGGGGGGAGTCATCACCGTCGGTGCAGATCATAAGAAAAAAGTTATCATGCATCCGCTCCTCAATCCCCTATTCTCCATTCTTGACCCGGAGTACACCTACACGGTACCGGAATATCATTCCATGGCGGGTGTCGCTGACATCCTCTGCCACCTGATGGAACAATATTTTACCCCCGATGTCGCTGCCAAGGTTCAGGATCGCATGAACGAAGGGGTCATGAAGGTTGTGCTGGAGGACGCCCCGAAGATCCTGGTGAACCCGCAGGACTATGACGCCCGCGCCAACATCATGTGGGCCAGCTCCATGGCTTTGGCCGGGTTCCAGTTTCTGCTCGGCAAACCGAGTTTCGCCTTCCCGCTGCACGGCATGGGACACGAACTCTCCAGCAAGTACGACATGACCCATGGCGTCACCCTGGCGCTGCTGACTCCCGCCTGGATGCGTCACACCATGAGTACGGCTCCCGCATACCTGCCGATCTTTGCACGATTCGCACGCAACGTTTTCGATATACGTGAGGAAGACGATGCCAAAGCTGCAGAAGAAGGCGTCAAAAAGTTGCGGGCATTCTATTCCGCCATCAAGATGCCGGCGAATCTTCGTGAGGCAGGCGTCAAGGAAGAAGACCTGGACGTTATGGCAGAGAAGGCAGTGGAAAATGGAAAACTGGGCATCCTGACCCCGCTTGGCAAGGACGAGGTGCTGCAGATCCTGCGTGCGGCATTTTAATAACAAAGGGCGGAATTATTTATGAAAGCATTAGCTATAAACGGAAGCCCCAGGCCGGGTGGTTAAAGGCGAGATCAGTGGGACGAGGAGGCCATGCGCAACATGAACCATCTCGGGCAGACCATTGCCTGGCTTGGAGCGGCCATCGCCTCAGTACCTGACACCTCTCCCTTTCCCAAGTTTGCCGTGGAGTTGCATTAGTTGCGCCAGTTGACGTACATGAAAGAGATGAACATGGGCAACAGTCAGTATGAGTTGATCACACTCAGATCCGTATAATGAACCGAGACTGCGCCGAGGAGGAACCGTGAAATTCACAACATTGCTCGTATCGCTATCTCTTCTTGCATCAATGGGTGCTTTTGCCAGCAAGGCAGAAGCTGCAGAAGAAAACAAACCGTCCCAAAGTATAACCAGGGCCGGCACCCAGGCTTCCATCGAAGTATCGGCCGACTATTTCACCGGCAGTGTCCGTGTCGATCCTCTGTTTGCTGCCAATGATGCGGCACCATTCTCCGGCGCGTATGTCACCTTTGAGCCGGGGGCCAGATCTGCCTGGCATATTCACCCGACCGGTCAGCGCCTGCTCGTTACCGCAGGTGTCGGTCGAACAGGTGAATGGGGAGGAGTGGTGGAAGAGATCAGGGCCGGCGACGTGATCTGGTGTCCGCCTAAGGTAAAGCATTGGCACGGAGCATCACCAACTACGGCAATGACCCATATCGCCCTCACCGGGACAGCCGACGGCAAGAACGTCGAGTGGCTGGAAAAGGTCAGCGACGAGCAGTACCACGGCAAACCGAGAGGCAAGCATGAATAGACTGGTCACCGGGTTTCTGGCAATCATGCTGTTCATGATGCTGGTCATTGCAGCCATTGCGGAGGCACAACCCATGGACAAAAATCAGGCGCTGAGCGCAAAACAGCAAGACATTATTCCCATCGCTGCTTTTACCGCCAAGGGTGATCTGGACAAGCTGAAAGTCTCCCTGAACGAAGGTCTGGATGCCGGCCTGAGCGTCAGCGAGATCAAGGAAATCCTGGTGCAGATGTATGCCTATACCGGCTTTCCGCGCAGCCTGAATGGTATCGGCGCCTTCATGGGCGTTTTGGAAGAGCGGCAGAAAAAGGGGATCAAGGACGTTCCAGGGAAAGAGCCGAGCCCCTTGCCTGCCAACAAAAGCAGCATCGAACTGGGAACGGAAATCCAGACGCGTCTGGTCGGAAAGCCTGTCACCGGAGCAATATTCACCTTTGCTCCCGCCATAGATCAGTTTTTGAAAGGTCACCTGTTCGGCGATATCTTCGGGCGTGACAATCTTGACTTTCAGAGCAGGGAGATTGCCACCATTTCGGCTCTGGCCAGCATGGATGGCGTCAATCCCCAACTACAGTCCCATTTCAACGTCGGGCTGAATACCGGCCTGACTGAGGCGCAGCTAAAGATCCTGATTTCTGTGCTCAGAGCCAAGGTTGGCAAGAAAGAAGCCGAAAATGCCAACGAGATATTCGGCAAGGTTTTGAGCGGCAGACAATCTCCGTGAGATGGTAATAACAATGAAACAAATTCTATTCTCCGTTGTAGTATTGGGAGTCCTTACAGTTATGGCAACCACGCTTTTCAACAATAACAGTAACACCGCCCTTGCACGGTCACCACTATCGCTCGAAAGTGATCAAAAAAATCCAGTCAATGTGACAAAAGGCGGGGCACTTGAACAGGCTCGCATCATGTGGGATTTCTTCTTCAATAAACCTGCAGACACGCGCCCTTCCGGCACAATCCCGGTACAGGCATTGACCAGGACGCAGTTGATGGCCGCCCCGAACAACACGGTATATCGCCTTGGTCACTCGACCGTGCTGCTGAAGCTGCATGGCGCATTCTGGCTGACCGACCCGATGTTCTCCGACCGGGCGTCCCCGATACAGTTTGCCGGGCCGGAGCGGTTTCACGCGCCGCCCATCAATATAGACGAGCTCCCGCCGATCAAGGCGGTCATCATCTCCCACGACCATTACGATCACCTGGACCATGATTCCATCATGAGGCTGGCGGGAAAGACGGACTATTTCCTGACGCCGCTTGGGGTGGGAGACATTCTTGTCGACTGGGGGGTGCCGGCAGCAAAAGTGCGGCAACTGGACTGGTGGCAGGGGATTGACATCGGCGATGTCCGTTTTGTTGCCACGCCTGCGCAACACTTTTCCGGTCGTGGTCTGTTCATCAAGAATCAAACCCAGTGGGCTTCATGGGTCATCCTTGCCCCTGACCAGCGCGTGTTCTTCAGTGGCGATTCAGGCTACTTCGATGGCTTCAGGCAGATTGGCGAGAAATACGGCCCCTTCGACCTGACTCTGCTGGAAGCGGGTGCCTACAATGACAACTGGCCGAATGTCCATATGCGCCCGGAAGAGAGCATCCAGGCGCATCTCGACCTGAAGGGCAGGCGCCTGCTCCCTATCCACAACGGCACCTTCGACCTGTCCATGCACTCCTGGCGGGAACCGTTCGACAGGATAGTCGCCCTGGGTGATGTTCAAGGCATTCCGGTCATTACCCCCCTGATGGGTGAACCGGCGAGCATGCACGACACCACGGGTGGTCGGCGCTGGTGGAAATTTCAGGAGAGATACAAAGAAACCGAGCAGGTGCACGTTAATGGGCAACCGGCAGCCGAGCAACTTTAAAAAGGGATGACAAAGGGAACAGGCTGCTTATCTGATAAGCAACCTGTGGGGTCAGGATTGACATTTAGACTTTTCCCCTTTTTCAAGTCCGCTCACTTCACTTCATTTATCCGAAATCTTCCTTCTCCCCGGCGGCAGAAAATTCTCCCCGGTCACCACACTCCTGCCGGTCTTCTCCTCAAGATCCACCCGCGCTTTCCGGGCAATGCCGCCACCTTTTTTTCCGGCAACCTTATTTTCCTTCATGCCGGTGGCTGCCATCGTCTCGGCAATCTGGCGGGTGGAGAGTTCGGCCAGGGCGGTAAATATCAGCTCCGCTTCACTCATGTGGTCGCGCAGATTCTGGGTCTTCAGCCCCTTGAGCTTCTTGTGCTCTTTGACGGCGACACCGGCCCATTCCTGATGAATGATGTTGGTCAGGACGGCAAACTCGCTCTCCTTCTTGATGTCGTGCTCTTTCCAGTAATCGGTCAGCTTGTTGCGGGTTTCCTGCCCCATCATCCGCTGCTGGATCCATTTTTCGCTTCTGCCGTGCTGCTGCCAGTACTCCCTTGCCCGATCCAGTGACCGCGCCGGGTCGGCCATGTCCTGCATCCGCTCATAGCCGACCTTTGCCAGCCAGAGCTTGATCGGCTCGGCTTTAGGACTGGGCACCGACTGGATCAGGCGCAGCAGGGTTTCCGGACTGGCGACATCTGTGAGGTATTTCTTCCCGTCAGCCGCTTCCAGTTTCAGTCGGTGACAATTTGTAACCGACTCGCTGCCTTCTTTTTTTAAACGATTTTTCAATACCTTCCAGTAATTTCTCGCCGCCTGAAAATCAGGCTGCTGCAGCAGTGCCCGGATGATATCAACCACTGAGAAATACCATGTTTCGGTATCCTCGTCGTAAAGCCTGCGGATTTGATAATCTTCGAAAATCGCCAGCTTGTTTTTCATGGTAATTGAACCTCTTGTTTGTGTTCGTGATAACCAGGGCTAGGGCTGGATACTGGCTGTAAATAGCTCGAATTTATCGCACTTACCCCTTTTTAAGTCAATTATTAAAGCGGTTTTATCGAACCAAATTTCTACGCCTCTGAAATCATTCTGTCTGCCGTTCTGTCCCCATCTGCTTTAGACTTCCCGTCAACAAACCGCGTGCCAATTCGGCGCTAAATGCGCTAAAATGGAACAGTAGCCGTTGTTGCAAAATGGAACAGTGGCAGTGGGCCATTATGGCGCAAAATGGCGTAAACGGCAGGTTTACGTCTTTTGCACGGGAATTGCAGATGTATACGGCTGTATACGACGTTGTTTACGGGGTGGCCCGGTGGGGACGGCGGGAGATTGTCCGGTTCCAAAAGGAGACAGTGTGAATATCAGCAAGTTTGTGGCCCCTGAAATCATCTTCGGCCTGGGCTCCCTGAGCCAGATCGGCGAGAGCGCCGCCCGCATCGGCGCTTCAAAGGTGTTCCTGGTCAGCGACGAGGACGTGATCAATGCCGGATGGGTGGAGCAGGCGCTCCACTACCTCCACGCCGTTGGCCTGGAAACGGAAATCTACTCGTCCCTCACCTCCAATCCCAAGGATTTCGAGGTGATGGAGGGGGCGCAACGGTACCTGGCTTCGGGGTGCGACGCCATCGTGGCCGTGGGGGGCGGCAGCCCCACCGATGTTGCCAAGGCGGTGGCCATCCTCGCCAGCAATGGCGGCCAGCTGCGCGATTACGAGGGGATCAACAAGATTTCACACCCGCTTCCTCCCATGGTGATCGTTCCTTCCACGGCGGGCGCCGGTTCCGAGGTGAGCCAGTTCGCCATCATTGTCGATACCGAACGGAAGCTGAAGATGTCCATCATCTCCAAGTCCCTGGTGCCGGATATCGCCATCGTCGACCCGGAGCTCCTCCGGACGAAGGACGCCAAGCTGGCCGCCGCCACGGGGATGGATGCCCTGACACACGGCATCGAGTCCTATGTATCCCTGGCGGCCACCCCCCTCACCGACATCCACGCCTGCAAGGCGATCCAGCTCATCGCGGCCAACCTGCGCCAGGCGGTGGCCGACCGGGGCGACATGGAGGCGAACACCAACATGGCCATGGCGAGCCTCACGGCCGGCATTGCCTTTTCCAACGCCATCCTCGGTGCCACCCACGCCATGACCCACCAGGTGGACGGCCTGCTGGACCAGCACCACGGCGAGGCCAACGCCTCGATTCTGCCGCACGTGATGGAGTTCAACCTCCAGGCCTGCCCGGAGCGTTTCAAGCAAATCGCCTGGCTTCTGGGGAAGGATGTGCGCGACACCGGCGTGGAGGAGGGGGCGCGGCTGTCGATCCAGGGAATCCGGGAATTGATCGCCGATATCGGCCTTGCCAAAGGGCTTGGCGCCATGGGGCTGCGGGAGGAGTTCATCCCGATTTTGAGCCGCAACGCCCTGAACGATGCCTGCCTGGTTACCAATCCGCGTAACGCGACCGTCGAAGACATCGAAACTATTTTTCGTAAGGCCATGTAGACGGGGAGAGCCATGGACAACAGGGAAAAATTGCTGGAGCAGTTGACCGGCGTCGACTCCTCCAAGCTCAACTACTATATCGAGCTGAAAAAGCGCAACCAGGAGATCCTCAAGCAGAACAGCCGCCTGGAGATTTTGCAGCAGCTCATCCGGGACATCAATATCGATATGTCCATCGATGATATCCTGGAACGGGCCTTCACCAAGTTTCCCCAGACGCTGCCATGCAATTTTCTCGGTCTGGTGACGGTGCGCGACGGCTCGCTGCGGCTCAAGGTGCTGATGCCCCGTGATTTTTGCCGGATAGACAATTTCCCCGCCCAGATCGGATCTTCGCCGGCCCTCAATGTCGTCCGCGACAAGAAGGCGGGTATTTTTTACCTTACCCCCGATGAGTTGAGCCACGTCCAGATAAATCCCCGGTATCCGGGGCCGCTCCGGTCCCTGGCAGTGGCCCCCATGTTTCAGCGGGGCGAGGTGCTCGGTGTTCTTATTGTGGCCAGCATCATCGATGGCGCATACAACGAGGCGGACCTGAGCTTTGTCCAGCACCTTGCGGACCAGTTGTCCATCAGCATCCAGAACGCCCGGCTCTATAAGCAGGTTTCCCGGGCGAAGAAGGAGTGGGAGGAGACCTTCCTGGCGGTAACCGACCCGATTTTCCTGGTCGATACCGACTACAACGTGCTGCTCCACAACAACCGGCTTTCACCGGCCATGAGCGGCTTCTGGAACCAGGCGGTGAGCAACAAGTGCTTTGCCAGGCTCCACGGCCGCACCCACCCCTGCGAGGATTGCCCCATCAAGGAGGTCCAGCGCACCGGAAAGCCGGTGTTCCAGCGCTGGCAGACCGACACGGGGCTGCTCCTTGACCTTTCCTATTACCCGGTGTTCAACGAAGAGAAGCAGCTGTCGGCGGTGACGATCATCATCAAGGATGTCACCGACAAGACCAAGATGGAGGCGCAACTGGTCCAGACGGCAAAGCTGGCGGCCCTGGGGGAGATGGCGGCCGGGGTGGCCCACGAGCTGAACAGCCCCATGACGGTCATCATCGGCACGGCCCAGCTCCTGGGGCGGGAGCTTCAGCAGGATGGCCAGTACGAAAAGGCCGAAGTGCTGGAGGACATCATCAATTCCGGCATCCGCTGCAAACGCATCATCCAGAACCTGCTGACCTTTTCGCGGCAGAACCAGCCGCCGGTGATGGATATCGACCTCAATGCCGAGGTTGAGCGGGTGCTCAGCATGATCCAGTACCAGATAAACCGGAGCCAGATCAGGATTGTCGAGCAACTTGCCCCCTTTCTCCCTCGACTCACCGCCAACGGTTCGCAGATCCAGCAAGTATTGACCAATTTCCTGATCAACGCCCGGGATGCCCTGGGAGAAGTGGAGCGCAGGGAAAAGATCATTACCGTTGCGACTGCGCTTCTGACGAAGAACGGGAAAAAGTGGGCCGTTCTCAGCGTGAAGGACAACGGCATCGGGATCGCGCCGGAAAACCTGACGAAGATTTTCACCCCCTTTTATACGAGCAAAGAGGCCACCAAGGGGACCGGCCTCGGCCTCTCGGTCAGCCTCGGGATAGCCGAATCCCATAACGGCACCATCGAGGTGGAGAGCAAGCAGGGGGAGGGGAGCACGTTTTCGCTGCTCCTTCCCGTCGAGCAGTAGTTTTTACTGCTGTGGTTAAATGCTTTTATCTGGAACAGCGGAGAGAATATGTCACAAATACAGGTTCTGATCATCGACGACGAAACGGACGTCTGCACCTTTTTCCGCCGCCTGCTGGCGAGAAAAGGATATGGGGTCGTCACCGCATCGAACGAGCCGGACGCCCTGCGGGCCATCGGAGAAAACAGCTTCAACGTGGCCATGGTGGACCTGAAGCTGCCGGATACCGACGGACTGACCCTTCTGAAGGCGATCAAGGCCCGGCAGCCTTCCTGCGAAGTCATCATCATGACCGGTTACAGCACCATCAAGACGGCCGTCACGGCGATGCAGCTCGGGGCATACGAGTATCTGGAAAAGCCCTTCGAAGACATCGATGAGATAGAGGCTCTGGTTGAAAAGGCCGCCGGTCATGGCCTCAATCTCCGGCAGGGAAGCGCCGACGCGGAGGAGTGGGCCGACGTGGCCCGGGCAGTCGGTTTCAGGGTGGGAGCCTCGCCGGCCATGAGGCGGCTGGTGTCCGTGGCCCATAAGATCGCCGCCAAGAATGTTACGGTCCTGATCCAGGGGAGCACCGGCACCGGCAAAGAGGTTCTGGCCCGCTTCATTCACGCTGCCTCCGGGCGGGCCGACCAGGCGTTCATTCCGGTAAACTGCGGCGCCCTGCCGGAGAACCTTCTGGAAAGCGAGCTCTTCGGCCACGAGAAGGGGGCCTTTACTGGCGCCGCCCAGCCCCGGCGCGGCATTTTCGAGCTGGCAAACCGCGGCACCCTCTTCCTGGACGAAATCGGCGATGCCAGCCCCCAGATACAGGTGAAGCTGCTGCGGGTGCTGGAAACCGGCGAATTCATGCGGGTGGGGGGAGAAAAGCCCATCAAGACCGACGTGCGGGTGATCGCCGCCACCAACGTGGATCTGGAGCAGGCCATCCGCGAGAAAACCTTCCGGGAGGATCTCTTCTACCGGCTCAACGTGGTTCGGCTCGAAATTCCGACGCTGCGCTCCCGCGCCGAGGATATCCCCCAGCTGGCGGAGCACTTCGTCAACCAGCTCAATGCTCCGCTGCGGGTTTCCCCCCAGGCGCTCCGCCTGCTGCAGGGGTATGCCTGGCCGGGCAACATCCGCCAGCTTGCCAACGTCGTGAGGCGCGCCGTGGTCATGTGCACCGGCGACACCATCCTCCCCGAGCACCTGGAGAGCAGCCTCCTGGGCGATGACGCCGAAAATGCTTCCTCCGCTCCATCAGCAGGGGGGCAGCCGGGCGGTTCCCTTTCCGCTGAACGGTTTCTGGATCAATTGCCGCGTGCCGAGGATCTCCGGAAGCTGACCCCCGAGGAGTTGCAGGGGATGCTTGATTCCCTCCGCGCCCTGGAAACCAGGCTCGTCTCGGCCATGGGGGATAGGGGGCTCGCGACGCCGGCCCGGCGGGGCCTCAAGGATACCGAGGAAGAGACCATCCGGCAGGCGCTGGTGCAGTGCCGGTGGAACATCACCGAAACGGCCAGGGTTCTGGGAATAGGCAGAAATACCCTCTATCGCAAGATCAAGGAGTACGGGCTGGGAGGGGGCTGAGCGGTTTGCGGCATATACGTGGAAAGGAAGAAGGCCATCTCATTGTGGGGGATGGCCTTCTCGTTTGGGGAAATCGCGGGCTAGGGGTCGATGCCTGTTTGTGCTCGCCGTTCACGGCCTGGTTGCTGAATCCATGGTGCCTGATGGCCCCTGCTTCAGCGGCAGCACCACCCGGAAGGTGCTCCCCTTTCCCACGATGCTCTCCACCTGGATGTTTCCCCCATGATCCTTGATGATGCCGTAAGAGACCGCGAGTCCGAGGCCGGTTCCTTCGTTGCGGGTTGTGAAGAAGGGGCTGAAGATTTTTTTGCGGTTTTCCGGGAGTATGCCGGTACCTGTGTCCCCCACGGCAATGACGCATGTCCCTTCATCGGTTCCGCAGGACGTGCTCAGGGTTAGCACTCCTCCCTGCTTCATGGCCTGGATGGCGTTTAGAATGAGGTTGGTGAACACCTGCCGCAGCTGATCGCTGTCCGCTTCAAGGGGGGGGAGGTCGGCTGCGTAGTCGCGGCGAACCTCGATGCCGGTGAGGGGGACCTGGTGCCCGACCTGCTTGATGATGTCGTCCAGAAGGGCGTCTATGGCCACGGTCTCAACCTGCTTGTGGTTTTCACGCGCAAACTTGAGAAGGCTCCCCACGATCCGCTCAACCCGTCCCACCTGCTGAACGATGGTGTCCACTTCCTCCCGGTTCGGGTCGTCGTCGGGCAGTGCCATCTGGAGCAGTTCCGTGTTCCCCCGGATAATCGCCATTGGGTTGTTTATCTCATGGGCTACGCCGGCGGCCAGCATGCCGATGTCGGCCAGTTTCGCTGCTCGCACAAGGTCCTCCTGGGTCTTGACGAGGAGGCGGTTCTTCTCTTCCAGTTGGGCGGTACGCTCCAGCACCTTCTGTTCCAATTCCCGGTTCAGCTCCTGGATGTCCTCTTCCCGCTGTGTCAGGGTGTTGGTCATCTGGGCGAATTCGTTTGCCAGTTCTTCGATTTCGTCCCGGCTGTTGACGGTTATGGCAAGATTGCGCTCCCCTGCGGCAATGCGCCGGGCCGCTGTCTCCAGCTCTTTTATGGGCTGGGCGAGCCGGGATGCGATGTAGCTGGACAAGGCAATGCCGATGATTGATCCACAGAGGAGGACCACCGCGAAGATCAGGGAAATTTCCCGCTTCAGTTCCAGGTAGGGGCGCTCACTGATTCCCACGTAGAGGGAGCCGACCGGCATTCCCCGGAGGTTGAGGATCGGTTCGTAGGCGGAATAGTACCATTCGTTGACCACGAAGGCCCGGCCGATCCACTTCTCCCGGTTGACGATGACCTTCTTGTAGACTTCTTCCGAAAGCCGCGTGCCTATGGCCCGGCGCTCCGGTGTGAGGAGTACGTTTGTGGCTATCCGCAGATCTCCCTGGAAGATGGTGGCCGTTCCCACGTCCCGCCCCTGGTATTCCACTGCCTCGAATACGATTTTCTTGATGCGGTCCACCAGGTCGTTGTTGCCGTTGAGCAGAACTCCGCCGTAGAGCACGCCGGCTATGGCGCCGGACCGGTCTCTTACCGGCACCGAAACCACCATGGCCATGCCGGAGCGTTCGACCGTTTCATCCCGCCGGCGGGCATGGGGGGTGGGGAGGATATGAATTGCCGCCCTTGCGGCCAGGCCGGTTCCTTCTTTTGCCAGTTCTTCCGGGGGTATTACTTCGGTGCCGGCAATATGCTCGCCCCGCAGCGCCCTTGAGACGATCTGATCGTTGACCTTGCTGTCGCCGAAGGCCCCGTGGTTGCTGGCCCGGAAGACGACCTGCCCCGACCGGTCCACGGCGGTGAGGAAGTCGAGCCCCTCGCTGCTCATTCGCGGCGTCAGGAGGTTGTTGAGGGTGGCTCTATCCCCTTGGCTGATGATGGTGGAGGTGAAAGGGTTGGTGGCGGTGAACTTGATTACGTCGCGGATGTGGTCGATCTCGCTCTGGTAGACGGCGCGGGCCGAGTTCAGGTCGGTGCGGACCTTCTCCTGTGCCTGTTTCACCACCCTTGAGTCGATTATGTAGATACCGATGACCCCGCAGAGCACCGTGGCCACGAAGAGGGGGATGAGGGTGGCGATGGTGAGCTTGAAGCGGATGGGGAAACGTCTCGTTCCCATTCAGGAGTCCCTGGGATCGATGTTCCCCTGACCGGGGATGCTGAGGTTGTACTCAACTATTTTGCGGTCGAGCGTTTTGCGGGAGATGCCGAGAATCTCCGCCGAGCGGCTCTTGTGGTAACCGGTCCGGCGCAGTACCTGCTCGATGTGCTCCCGTTCGATGGCTTCCAGCGAAATGAGCCGGTTGCCGGGCAAGGGGGCGGAGGCCTGGTTCCGGGGCTGGACCGGCAGTACGTCGGGAGTTACCAGGTCGCCGCGGGTGAGGATGGCGGCCCGCTCGATGACGTTTTCCAGTTCGCGGACGTTGCCGGGCCAGTGGTAGGTCTTGAGGATCTGGAGCGACTCGGGGGTGAATCCCCTGATTTCTTTCCTTATGCGCCGTGCGTATTTGGTCAGGAAGTGCATCGCCAGGGGCTCGATATCCTCGCTCCGTTCCCGAAGCGGGGGGAGGGCTATGGAGATGACGTTCAACCGGTAATAGAGGTCTTCCCTGAACCGCCCTTCCTGGACTTCTTTGTTCAAATCCTTATTGGTGGCGGCCACGAAGCGGATATCGACGCTTTTCGCCTTGGTGGCCCCAACGGGTATGAACTCCCGTTCCTGGATGACCCGCAGGAGCTTGGCCTGGACCGCTGCGGAGACATCGCCGATCTCGTCCAGGAACAGGGTGCCTCCGTCGGCTTCCTCCAGAAGCCCCTTCTGGGTGGTGATGGCGCCGGTGAACGCCCCCCGCACATGGCCGAAAAGCTGGCTTTCCAGGAGGGTGTCCGAGAGGGCGGCGCAGTTGATGGAGAGAAAACGACGCCCCTTGCGCTGGCTGTTCACATGGACCGCTCCGGCGATGAGCTCCTTGCCGGTTCCCGATTCGCCCAGGACAAGGATGTTGGCGTCGCTGGCAGCCACCTGTACGGTCAGTTCGTAAATCCTGCGGAACTCGTCGCTGACGAAGATGATGTTGTCGGGGATGTCCGGGCGGGAGAGCTCCTCCTTGAGCTGGCGGTTTTCCTTCAGCAGGAGGTCGAGCTGGAGGGCGTTTTCGATGAGACCGAGAATTTTTTCCTTGGGGAATGGCTTGGTGACGTAGTCGTAGGCACCGAGTTTTATGGCCTCCACCGCCGCATCAATGGTGCCGAAGGCGGTCATGACCACCACCGGCAGGTTCGGACGAAGCTGCTTTACGCGCTTCAGCACCTCGATGCCGTCCATGTCGGGCATGCGCACGTCCTGAAGGAGGATGTCGGGTTCCGGTCCGTTTCCCTCTTCCATCCGCTCCAGAAGGCTCGTGCCGCCGTCGAACGTCTCGACTTCATATTCCTTCGCCTGGAACATCTTCTGGAGGTAGCGCCTGATTCCTTCTTCGTCGTCGCAGATGAAAATGCGTGCTTTCAGCATCAATTTATCCCGCGGCTGCCATCGAGTTTCTGGTGCCTTTTGACAATAATTTTTATAGACAAAATGATACATAGGTGGCCAGGATTCCGCAAGACAAGATTCCCCATTCACCGGCTCCGTTGCGGGTCGTAAAATAATTTATCCAGTAATTGCAGTGTGTTGACCCTTGTGTTGACGTGTAAACAATATTGGCATGGACGTTGCCAATAGTTACGCGGTTGTAATGTTCGACACAACGGGCAGATCGCCCGACTTTTTAAGGGGGTTTGTGGAATGGGAATTTCACGCAGGCAATTTCTGCAGGGGGGGGCATTGGCCGGTGCGGCTCTGGCTCTCTCCGGCAAACCGGGGGAGGCGAGCGTTGACGCTCCTGATCTCCGGACCAAAGGGCTCAAGGTTACGACGACCATTTGCCCGTTCTGTTCAGTGGGGTGCGGTCTGATTGTCCATACCAAGGACGGCAAGGTTGTCAACACCGAAGGTGACCCGCAGCACCCGATCAACCAGGGTGCGCTCTGCCCCAAGGGGGGGGCGCTCTTCCAGATCGCCAACAACGAGCACCGGCTCCAGAAGGTTAAGTACCGGGCGCCCGGCTCCGACAAGTGGGAGGAGAAATCGTGGGACTGGGCCCTTGACCGGATCGCCCAGCGTATGAAGGAAACCCGCGACAAGACCTTCAAAAAGACCGAGCTTAACAAGAAGGACAAGAAAGAATACGTGGTAAACCGCACGGACGGCATGGCCTTCTTCGGCGGAGCCGGCCTCGACAACGAGGAATGCTACCTCTGGTCGAAGTTTGGTCGCGCCATGGGAGTTGGGCAGCTCGAACACCAGGCCCGACTTTGACACTCGTCAACAGTCGCCGGTCTGGCGGCTTCGTTCGGTCGTGGTGCAATGACCAACCATTGGATTGACCTGAAGAACTCCGATGCAATTCTGGCAATCGGCTGCAACCCGGCCGAGAACCACCCAATTTCGTTCAAGTGGATCGAAGAAGCGATGGACAAGGGGGCAACCCTCATCTCCGTCGATCCCCGCTTCACCCGGACTTCGTCCAAATCCAACATCTACGCCCAGATCCGTCCAGGCACCGACATTGCCTTCCTGGGCGGCCTCATGAACTACGCGCTCCAGAACAACCTCATCCACGAGGAATATGTCCGGGAGTACACCAACGCCACCTTCATCGTCGGCGAGCAGTTCGACTTCGAGGACGGCATGTTCTGCTCCTTCGACGACCAGGAGAAGACCTACGACCTAAAATCCTGGGCCTATGCCACCGGCGGCGACGGCAAGCCCATGCGCGACATGAGCATGAAAAACCCCAAGTGCGTCTATCAGCTCATGAAAAAGCACTACAAGCGCTATGACGTTGATACCGTCTGCGCCATCACCGGCACCAAGAAGGAAGACTACCTCAAGGTGGCCAAGGCTTTCTGCTCCACCGGCCGGTCCGACAAGGCTGGGACCATCCTCTACGCCATGGGTATTACCCAGTCGACCCACGGCAGCCAGAACGTCCGGGCCGTTGCGCTTCTGCAGATGCTTCTCGGCAACATCGGCATCGCCGGCGGCGGCGTGAACGCCCTGCGGGGCGAGAGCAACGTCCAGGGCTCCACCGACTACGGGCTCCTTTTCCACACGCTCCCCGGCTATCTCAAGTCGCCGGAGTTCGACAACGTCGACCTCAAGTCCTACAACGAAAAGTGGACTCCCACTACCAAAGACCCCAAGAGCGCCAACTGGTGGGGGAATACCCCCAAGTACACCGTAAGCCTCCTGAAGGCTTGGTACGGCGACAACGCCACCGCCGAAAACGACTTCTGCTATGACTATCTCCCCAAGCGGATGGGGAACTACTCCTTCGTGAAGGTCATGGAGAAGATGGGAAGGGGAGAGCTTGACGGCCTCGTCTGCATGGGTATGAACCCGGCTGCCGGTGGTCCCGATTCCAATTCGTCCCGCGAAGCCCTAGGCAAGCTCAAGTGGCTTGTCACCGTTGACCTCTGGGAAACTGAAACCTCCATCTTCTGGAAGCGACCCGGGGTAAACCCGAAGGATATCCAGACCGAGGTCTTCATGCTGCCGGCCGCTTCTTCCATCGAGAAGGAAGGCTCCATCTCCAACTCGGGCCGCTGGGCCCAGTGGCGCTACGCCGCCATCCACCCGGTGGGGGATGCGCGGAGCGACCTTCACATCATCGACGAATTCTACAAGCGGGTTAAGTCTCTCTACGTGAAGCAGGGGGGCGCATTCCCCGAACCCATCACCAAGCTTGCCTGGAGCTACGGCAACGGTCACGAGCCCGATGTCCATCTGGTTGCCAAGGAGATAAACGGCTACTTCACCAAGGACATGACCATCGTCGACAAGGACAAGACCCTGGAGTTCAAGAAGGGGGACCAGGTCCCCATGTTCAAGTACCTCCAGGCTGACGGTTCCACTGTTTGCGGTTGCTGGATTTATTCCGGTTCCTATACCAAGGAGGGGAACCAGATGGCCCGCAGGGATGCTTCCGATCCCACCGGGCTCGGCCTCTTCTCCAAGTGGTCCTGGTGCTGGCCGGTGAACCGGCGGGTCCTCTACAACCGGGCCTCCGTCAACCCGGCGGGCGCACCGTTCAACACCAAGCGCCCCATCATCGCCTGGGATTCCCTGGAGAAGAAGTGGAAGGGTGACGTTCCTGACGGTCCCTGGCCACCCATGAAGGACGATAAGGAAGGGAAGTACCCCTTCATAATGCTTCCCGAAGGTCATGGGCGGCTCTACGCTCTCGACATGAAGGACGGCCCGTTCCCCGAGCACTACGAGCCGGTGGAGAGCCCTGCCCGGAACCTCCTTTCCAAGGTGCAGAGCAATCCGGTCGTCAAGGTGCCCAAGAACGTGTCGAGCGATACGGGCCGGTTCCCCTATATCGGCACCACCTACCGGGTGACCGAGCACTGGCAGACCGGGGCCATGACCCGCAGCCTCCCCTGGCTTGTGGAACTGGTTCCCGACATGTTCGTGGAACTCTCCGTATCCCTTGCGAAGGAAAAGGGTATCAAGCAGGGCGACCAGGTCAAGGTTACCACCGAGCGGGGGAGCATCCAGGCTCGGGCACTGGTGACCAGCCGCCTCAAGCCCTTCAACGTCCAGGGGAAAATGATCGAGCAGGTGGGGATGCCGTGGCACTTCGGCTATGCGGGCCTTGCCACCGGCGACAGCGGCAACGTTCTTACCCCGACGGTAGGGTGCGCCAATACCGGTATTCCGGAGTACAAGGCGTTCCTCTGCAATATCGAGAAAGGGGGTAAGGCTGCATGAGTTCAGCACCCATCGACTACGGCAAAACCAAGACTTTTCTGATAGATACCACCAAATGCACCGGCTGCCGGGGCTGCCAGGTGGCCTGCAAGCAGTGGAACCAGCTCAAGGCTGAGAACACGCACTTCTTTACCGGCGAAGGGTACCAGAATCCGCCGCAGATGTCGGAGTTCACCTTTACCCGGGTCAAGTTCAAGGATTACCAGAAACACGGGCAGAATGAGTTCGCCTTTTACAAAGAGATGTGCATGCACTGCAACGAACCGGCATGCGCTTCCGTCTGCCCCGTCGGCGCCTTCAAAAAAACTCCGGAAGGGCCGGTGGTCTACAATGCAAAGAAATGCATAGGCTGCCGCTTCTGCATGGTCGCATGCCCCTTCGGAGTGCCCAAATACGAGTGGAGCAAGGCCTTCCCGCTGGTCAAGAAGTGCACCGGCTGCTACAGCCGCGTGAAAAACGGCCTTCACCCCGCCTGTGCCACCGCCTGCCCCACGGCCATAACCTACGGCTCCCGCGAGGAGATGCTGAAGGAGGCCGAGAAGCGGATCGCCGCCAAGCCCGACCGCTACTTCAAGGTGATCTACGGCAAGGAGGAGGCGGGGGGGACCTCTGTCCTCTACCTCACCCACCAGCCCCTCGATGAACTCGGCTTCAAGCCGGTCACCAAGCGGCCGCTCCCGTCGTACACCTGGCAGGCCCTGCGCCTGGTCCCCGGCATTTTCCTCACCGTCGGCGGCACCCTGTCCGCCATCTCCTGGTTCCAGCACCGCAAGGACCGGGTACGGAAGGAAGAAGAGGAACAACAGAACCGCAAGGAGGGGAACCAATGACCGCGGCGCGCATCGTCATGAATGAAATCAAGGGGTACCATCGCTTCATCAAGTTTCTGATGGTCCTCGTGGGGGCGGCGGCCCTGGCTTCCGCCGTACGCTTTATCTTCGGCCTGGGGGCCACCACCAACCTGAACGACCTCTACCCCTGGGGCCTCTGGATCTCCTTTGACGTGGTCACCGCCGTCCCCCTGGCGGCAGGCGCCTTCACCATCGGCGTCGTTGCCCACGTCTGCCACATCAAGAAGCTGGAGCCCCTGGTGCGGCCGGCCATCGTCACCGGCTTCCTCGGCTACTCCCTGGTCTGCGTCGGGTTGCTTCTGGACCTGGGGCAGCCCCAGCGGGGCCCCTATGTCCTCTTCAACTGGAACGTCCACTCCCCCATGTTTGAGGTCTCCATGTGCGTCATGGCGTACACCACGGTCCTCTTTCTGGAGTTCCTCCATCCGGTGAGCGAGCGGTTCGGCTGGCACATTCCGCTGCGCCTGCTGCGGACCCTGGAGCTTCCGTTTGCCATCATTGCGGCCATGATCTCTACGCTCCACCAGTCGACCCTGGGAACCTTCTTCCTCATCGCCGTCGACAAGCTTCACAACCTCTGGTACAATCCTCTACTGCCGCTCCAGTTCTGGCTTTCGGCCATCTTCACCGGCCTCTCGATTGTCATTTTCGAGGCTAGCCTGGTGCACAAGTACATGGGGCAGCCCGACGAGTCGGACCTGCTGGCAACGCTGACGAAAATCATCCCCTGGATCATGGGGATCTACATGCTGGTGAAGGTCTACGCCCTGGCGTTCCTCTCCCACGGCCCGCTGTTCGACCGGCCGGTGCTTACGGCCCTCTTCAGCGTGGAGATGATCGTGGGGGTACTGATTCCGTTTGCCATGTTCCTCACCAAGCGGATCAGGACCGACAAGCAGATGCAGCTGCGGGCCGCCTCCCTGGTCATCATCGGCCTCATCCTGAACCGCTTCAACGTCTCCATGTTCGCCATGCACCAGCCCGGCCAGCCGGTGTATTTCCCGAACTTCATCGAATCGGTGGTGACCATCGGCATCATCGCGGCCCACATCCTCTTCTTCGTGCTCGTGGCCAAGTACTTCCCCATCTTCGAGCACCATCCGGAGGCCACCGACTACACCATCCCCGACCGCTTCCGCAAGATCGAGAAGCATGGCGAAGCACACGGGAAGGCGAGCGAGGCGTAGTTCACGTAATCCAACGGCGTAGGGGCAATTCATGAATTGCCCCTACAACACCCAGAGACCCTATGAACACCATTCATATCTACAGCAATGGCCGCCTTGAAGAAAAAGAATCGGGCATCGTCCGGGAGTTCCCGCTGGTCCTCCATGTGAACGGCCGGGAGATCGCGACGCTGATCTCCTCTCCCCACGATCTGCGGTTCCTGGTGGCGGGGTTCCTCCGCAACCAGGGGTTCGTGGCGAGCGCCGGGGACTTCCACATGTTGGCCGTCTGCGACGATTTCGGCATCGCCAACGTGCGGATCAAGGGCGAGCTTCCCGAGCGGCTTAAGCCGGTACTCACCTCCGGCTGCGGAACGGGGGTCACCTTCACCATGGAGAGCGGCGGCGGGGCGCCGGTCAGGGGAAATCTGCCTACCGTCTCCCCCGATGCCGTCTTCCGGCTCATGGCGGAGCTGGCGCAGCGGGCCGACAGCTACAAAAGTCACGGCGGCATCCACTCCGCTGCCGTGGGGGATGGGGAGGGGAACCTCCTCCTCTTTGCCGAGGATATCGGTCGCCACAACACCCTTGACCGGATTGCCGGAGAGGCCCTTTTCAAGGGGATCGACCTGGAGGGGAAGATTCTCGTCACGTCGGGGCGGGTTTCCACCGAAATGGCCGCCAAGTGTGCCATGCTCGGTATAGCGCTGATAGCCTCACGCACCTCCGCCACGGACATGGCGGTGAAAATGTGTGACAAGGCGGGGA
>JAJZTK010000221.1 GCA_021849045.1 Deltaproteobacteria bacterium
GACCCGCTCAAGGTGCTGCAGACCGTAGAGCAGGAAAAATGCACTGCCGTTCATGGCGTCCCCACCATGTTCATCGCCGAACTGGAGCACCCGGATTTCCCCAAATTCGACCTTTCCAGTCTGCGCACCGGCATCATGGCCGGCTCCCCCTGCCCTATCGAGGTGATGAAGAAGGTCATCAGCCAGATGCACGCCTCGGAGATCACCATCGCCTACGGCCAGACCGAGGCGTCGCCGGTCATCACCCAGACCCGCACCGACGACCCGATCGAACTGCGGGTCACCACCGTGGGGCGGGCGCTGCCGGAGGTGGAGGTGAAGATCGTCGACCTCGAAACCGGCAAAGCCCTGCCACCGGGGAAACAGGGGGAGCTGTGCACCAGGGGGTACCTGGTCATGAAAGGATACTACAAGATGCCGGAGGAGACGGCCAAGGCGATCGATGCGGACCAGTGGCTGCACACCGGCGACCTGGCGGTGATGGACGAAAACGGCTACTGCAAGATCACCGGCCGGATCAAGAACATGATCATCCGCGGCGGGGAGAACATCTATCCGCGGGAGATCGAAGAGTTTCTCTATACCCATCCGAAGGTCTCCGACGTCCAGGTCTACGGAGTCCCGGACCGGAAATTCGGCGAGCAGGTCATGGCATCGATCATCCTCAAAAAAGGGGTGGAAATGACCGAGGAGGAAGTGCAGGACTACTGCAAAGAGAAGATCGCCAACTACAAGATTCCCAGGTACGTCAGGTTCGTCGATTCGTACCCGATGACCGCCAGCGGCAAGATCCAGAAATTCAAGATGCGGGAGATGGCAATTCGCGAGCTGCGGCTGGAAGAGGCCAGCCCGACCGCGTGACGGGCAAAGGGATGCGTTTGAATAACCCTGCAGGGGGCACAGGAGATTGAAGACGGGTATTACGTGAACCTCGGGATCGGCATCCCGACCATGACAGCGCTGCTTAAAACAAAAAAGAGAAGAGGGGCCGCGTCCGGCGCCTCTTCTCTTTTTTGGTGCATGGCACAGCAGCTACAGACCGGGACTACTCCGGCACTGCCTCCGGCTCCGGCTCGACCAGCACCCTGGCGGCCTCGCCGATGGCGGAGGGCTCGCTGTCGCCGTTCAGCACCCGCTTCATCCGCTCCACGTCCAGTTCGTTCTCCCATTTGGAGACAACCACCGTGGCTACGCCGTTGCCGATCAGGTTGGTGATGGCGCGGGCTTCGGACATGAAGCGGTCGATGCCGAGGATGAGGGCCAGGCCAGCAACCGGGATGGTCGGGATGGCGGCAAAGGTAGCCGCCAGGGTGACGAAGCCGCTGCCGGTAACGCCGGCAGCACCCTTGGAGGTGAGGAGCAGCACGCCGAGGATGGTGATGGTCTGGGTCAGGGTCAGGTGGGTGTTGGTCGCCTGGGCGACGAAGACCGCGGCCATGGTCAGGTAGATGGAAGTGCCGTCAAGGTTGAAGGAATAGCCGGTGGGAATCACCAGGCCGACGACGGACTTCCTGCACCCCAGGTTCTCCAGCTTGGTCATCATCCGCGGCAGGGCCGACTCGGAGGAGGAGGTGCCAAGCACGATGAGCAGCTCTTCGCTGATGTAGCGGAGGAACTTGAATATGCTGAAACCGCAGAGACGGGCGATGATGCCGAGGACGACGAAGATGAAGAGGGCGCAGGTAAGATAGAAGCTCCCCATGAGCATCCCCAGCTTGGAAAGCGAGCCGACGCCGAACTTGCCGATGGTGAAGGCCATGGCACCGAAGGCACCGACCGGGGCCAGCTTCATGATGATATTGACGATGCCGAAAAAGGCGTGGGAGGCCGAGTCGATCAGCCTGTGCACCGGTTTCCCCTTTTCACCCAGGACAGAGAGGGCAAAGCCGAACAGCAGGGCAAAGAGGAGCACCTGAAGGATGTCACCCTTGGCAAAGGCATCCACCACCGACGAGGGGATGATGTTCATGATAAAGTCAACCGTTGAATGGGCCTTGGTAGCCTGGGTGGTAAAGGCGGCGATGGCCTTGGTATCCAGCTTGGTGACGTCGGCATTGAAACCGGCCCCCGGCTGGATGACGTTGACGATCACCAGGCCGATCGCCAGGGCCAGGGTGGTAATTACCTCGAAGTAGAGGAGCGCCTTCCCCCCGACCCGGCCGACCTTCTTCATATCCTCCATACCGGCAATGCCGGTGACCACGGTACAGAAGATGACCGGGGTGATGATCATCTTGATCAGCTTGATGAAGCCATCACCCAGCGGCTTCATGGCTACGCCGGCTTCCGGGAAGTAGTACCCGAGAAGGATACCGCCGGCAATGGCCGTCAATACCTGGAAGTACAGATGCTGGTAAATACGTTTCTTTTGCATGTCATTTCCCTCTCGTCCTCGAAATGGTGCAACCTGATCCCACATCGTCGCGGTCAGCGGCAGCATCGTCTTTGTAATGGTATATCAGCAAGAGAAGTACCAAACCGCAAACAACATGCAACATATCAATATCATTACAACAACAATGTTTTATTGCAATCACGAAGCAAGAAAAGGGTATAACTTTTGTCCAGAATCAGTCAGGGGGAAAAGAAAAAGGAGGGTCGCATGCGGGGAGTTAACAGGGGCATAACCTTGGTTATCAATTATAACCGAGGTTATGCCCCTTCATTAGAGCGGGACAAAATCCTGCCGGCGCCGCCGCAGGCGCGGCAATAAAACGTCGTCAACTCCCCTTGCGGGAGAGCCGCTTGCTCAGGGCTGGCTGGGAAATCCCCAGCAGCCGGGCGGCGATGGTCTGGTTGTTGTCGGCCCGCGCCAGGGCCTCGGCAACCAGTTGCTCCACCGTGTCGGTGATGGTGGGAAGCTTCTCCATCCCCTTGAAGAGGCTCTCCCCCGGCGGCCCCGGTTCGCGGTGGCCACTGTCGGCGGCCGAACCGATGGCGCTCTTGAAGCTCTCCATGGAGAGGACCCGGTCCCGGTGGACGCTGACCGCATCGTAGATCATCGCCCGCAGCTCCCGCACGTTGCCGGGAAAGCTGTAGCTGGCCAGCAGCTGAAACAGCTCCCGCGGCGGGGTCGGCTTCTTCTTACCCAGCTCATGGGCCGCCTTGTGGAGGAAATGCTCCACCAGCAGGGGAATGTCGCCAAGCCGCTCCCGTAGGGGGGGAATCTTGATGCGGTGGGTGCGGAGGCGGTAATAGAGGTCGCGGCGGAACTGGCCCGCAGCCTCCTTGGCGGAGAGGTTCTGGTGGGTGGCGACGATAATCCGGGCGGTGAGCCGCTTGGGGCGGTCGCTCCCCAGGGGGAAATACTCCCCTTCCTGGAGCAGCCGGAGCAGCTTCACCTGGGAGGCGATGGAGAGATCGCCTATCTCGTCGAGGAAGAGGGTCCCCTCGGCCGCCTCCTCGATCATCCCCCGCCGCGGCTGGTCGGCGCCGGTGAACGCCCCGCGCAGGTGGCCAAACAGGGTGTCGCTGAAGACGTTGTCATCCAGGCCGGCAACGTTAACCGAGACCAGATGCCCCTTGCTGCCGCTGAGGCGGTGCACCGCCCGGGCCACCAGCTCCTTCCCCACGCCGCTGTCGCCGGTGATGAGGAGCGGCTGGGGGCTCTGGGCCACCGCCTCGATGTAGGCGAAGATGGCGTGCATGGCCGGGTCGGCGGTGACGATTTCGCTGAACGCCTCCGGATGGCGCAGGCCTCCGGAGAGGAGCCGATCGGACATGGCCCGGTTCTCCCGCTCCAGTTCATGCATCCTCACCGCCCGCATGACCCCCTGCACCAGCCGGTCCTCCTCCACCGTCTTGACAAAGTAGTCGAAGGCCCCGAGGCGCATGCAGCGGACTGCCGTCTCGATCTGGTTCATGCCGCTGACGACAATGGTGGTGATCTCCGGGTGCTGCTCGGCAATGGCGGCGAGCAGCTCCTCGCCGGAGAGGTTGGGCATGGTCAGGTCGAGGAGCACCAGGCCGACCTCCCGCTCGCCGAGGATCTCCATTACCGAGCGGCTGTCGGTGCAGATGACGATATTGGTGATCCCGGCCCGCGCCAGGATGAGACTGACCGAACGGAGCCAGGCCGGCTCGTCGTCCACCAGCAGGATCTTGAACCCTGGATACGGGGAATGGGTCATGGCTGCGTTTCCTCCTTCATGGCGGGGAGTGACAGGCTGACGATGGTCCCCCCGTCCGGCGGCGAGGTGAAACTGATCTCGCCGCCATGTTCCTGGACAATACCGGCGGAGATGGAAAGCCCCAGGCCGGTGCCGCCGCTCTCCCGCTTGGTGGTGAAGAACGGGTCGGTCAGGCGGGGAAGGTGCTCCGCCGGGATGCCGACCCCCTCGTCCCTGATGGTCAGGGTGACCCGGCCCCCTGCCGGGTCATGGGCCGTTGCCAGGGCGATGGCCCGGTCGCTGGCCGGCAGGGACTGGCAGGCGTTGATGAGCAGGTTGACGACCACCTGCTCGATGCGCTGCGGATTGCCGTAGACCGCGGGTAGCCCGTTGCCGTATGTGGCGGAGAACCGGTTGGTGGCCTTGCGCAGGGACGGGTCCACGAGCCGCACCGCTGCCTGGACCACCCGGTTGAGGTCGAACTGCTCCATGGCTGCCACCGCATCGGGGCGGGTAAAATCCTTCAGATCCTCGACGATCCGCTTAATCC
>JAJZTK010000222.1 GCA_021849045.1 Deltaproteobacteria bacterium
ATCGGCTCTGGCGGCGGCATCAAGCAGATCACGGCCCAGACCGTCGATTTCGGCGCCTCCGACAAATCGCTCTCCGATGAAGAACTGAAAGCTGCCCCGGGCAAGCTGATCCATATCCCGACCGTCATGGGGGCCGTGGTGGTCACCTACAACCTCGACGGCGTCAGCAAGCCGCTGAATCTCACCTCCGACCTCATCACCGACATCTATTTCGGCAAGATCACCAAGTGGAATGATCCCCGGCTGGTGGCTCTCAACAAAGGAGTCAACCTCCCCAGCCAGGCGATCGTGGTCGTGCACCGCTCCGATGGCAGCGGCACCACCAGCATTTTCACCGACTACCTCTCCAGCGTGAGCAGCGAGTGGTCGCAGAAGGTGGGCAAGGGAACATCCGTAAAATGGCCGGTCGGTCTGGGTGGCAAGGGTAATGAAGGGGTTGCCGGACAGATCAAGACCACCAAGAACTCCATCGGCTATGTGGAACTGGCCTACGCCATCGAGAACAAGCTGCCGTTCGCCGCGCTGAAGAACAAAGACGGTCACTTCGTGCTCCCCTCCATCAAGAGCACGAGTGCGGCCGCCGCCGGCGCAGCCAAGCATATGCCGGCTGACTACCGGATCTCCCTGGTGAACCAGCCGGGCAAGGAGACCTACCCGATTGCCGGCTTTACCTGGCTCCTGGTCTACGAACAGCAGAAGGACAAGGTTAAAGGGAAGAAGCTGGTGGAGTTCCTGAACTGGAGCCTGCACAACGGCCAGAAGATGGCAGCCCCGCTCCTGTACGCCCCGCTGCCGGCAAACGTCGTCAAGATGGTCGAAACGACCATCAAAGGGATCAAGTTCTAGTCTGCGATGCCTCATGGACAGCCCGGGCATGGATGGTGCCCGGGCTTTTTTTCCGCCTGGCCAATTGTTACGGAAAGGTTACACTGTGAATGACCTTGAAACCTGCGAAAGAGTCGAGACGCTCACGGAGGGAACCGTCGTGAAAGAGAGCTCTTCCGGCCGGACACGCAATAACGGCGCCCATAGCCAGGGTGATTTCATCTTCAGGGGGGTGACGTTCCTGCTGGCGGCGAGCATCATTCTGATCCTGATCCTGATGGGATGGGAGATGGTCAGGGAAAGCCTCCCGGCCATTCGGAAGTTCGGCTGGCGCTTCATCAGCGGCCGGGAATGGGATGCGGTCCAGGGGGAATTCGCCGCCCTCCCCTACATCTACGGGTCGGTCGTCTCGTCCATCCTGGCCATCCTGCTCGCCACCCCGCTGTCCATCGGCACGGCCCTCTTCGTCACCGAAATCGCCCCCAGCAGGCTGGGCAACATGGTGGCAGCCCTGGTGGAGCTCCTGGCCGCCATCCCCAGCGTCATCTACGGCCTATGGGGGGTGCTGGTCATGGCGCCCTGGCTGCAGCAGACCGTCCAGCCGTTTTTAATCAACAAGTTCGGCTTTCTCCCCTTCTTCCAGGGAGCGCCGTACGGGGTGAGCATGCTGGCTGCGGTCTTCATCCTGGTGATCATGATCGTCCCGATCATCACCTCCATCACCAAGGAGGTGCTCCTTGCCGTGCCGGGGAGCCAGAAGGAGGCGGCCTACGCCCTGGGCGCGACCCGCTGGGAGATGATGCGGGTGGCGCTCCTCCCCTATGCCCGTTCCGGCATCCTCGGCGCCGTCATTCTCGGCCTGGGAAGGGCCATCGGCGAGACCATGGCAGTCACCATGGTCATCGGCAACACGCCGCAGATCTCCCTGTCGCTCCTCTCACCCGCCTATACCATGCCGAGCGTCATCGCCAACGAGTTTGCCGAGACCACCTCCAAGCTCCACTCCTCGGCACTGATGGAGATCGGTCTGATCCTGCTCGTCATCACCCTGTTAATCAACGTCATGGCGCGGCTGCTCATCTGGAGCGTGACCCGCGGCAGAACAGGAGGCCATGCATGACCTTCTCGTCTCCTTTCCGTTCGGTAAAGAACCTGCTGATGACCCTGCTCATGGTCGCGGCGACCATTGCCGTGCTCACGCCGCTCGGGATCATATTCCTCCATATCCTGAAGATGGGGGCCAGCTCCCTCTCCCTCGACTTTTTCACCCAGATCCCCAAGCCTACCGGCGAAACCGGCGGCGGCATGGCCAACGGCCTGTTCGGCTCGGCGGTCATGATAGTCATGGCCGGTTGCATAGGCCTGCCGGTCGGGGTACTGGGAGCAGTCTATCTTACCGAATTCGGCGGCAGCCGCAGGGCAACTATCATCCGTTTTTCCGCCGACGTCCTGGCCGGCATCCCATCCATCATCACCGGCATGGTCGCCTACACCCTGCTGGTCGTACCGATGAAAGGGTTCTCCGCCCTGGCCGGCGCGGTCTCCCTGGCGCTGATCATGATTCCCATCGTGCTCAGGACCACCGAAGAGCAACTGAAACTGGTCCCCGGCACCCTGCGGGAGGCATCACTGGCACTGGGGGTCCCGCTCTGGCGCACCACCCTCAAGGTCACCCTGGCCAGCGCCAGGACCGGCATCATCACCGGCGTTCTCCTGGCCATCGCCCGGATCGCCGGGGAGACGGCGCCGCTCCTCTTCACGGCCCTGGGCAACCAGTTCTGGAGCAGGAAACTGACCGAACCGATGGCAGCCCTGCCGCTGCAGATCTTCAACTTTGCCATCGCCCCCTATGAAGACTGGCACCGCTTGGCCTGGGCCGGTGCGCTGGTCCTCGTCGGGATCATGTTCACCCTGAACCTGGCGGCCCGCTATTTCGGCCGGCAGAAGCGGTATTCGTAGGGGCAAGCCTCGTACATGCCCACCAAAAGGGCGAACATAAGGATCGCCCCTACATGAGGATACAATGCAGACTAAAGTACAGCTCGACAACCTGAACGTTCATTTCGGTAAGACCCATGCCGTAAAAGGGGTTTCCCTGGAGTTCCCCGCCAACAGCGTCACCGCCATCATCGGCCCGTCCGGGTGCGGCAAGTCCACGGTACTGCGCAGCCTGAACCGGATGCACGACCTGGTACCCGCCGCCCGGGTGACCGGCCGGATACTCCTGGACAATGACGACATCTACGAGCGGGGGGTGGACCCGGTGGGAATCCGGCGTCGGATCGGCATGGTTTTTCAGAAGCCCAACCCGTTTCCGGCCATGTCCATCCACGACAATGTCCTTGCCGGCTACAAGCTTCTCGGCCGGCTCAACCGGACCACTGCGGACGAGATTGTCGAGTCGAGCCTGAAGCGGGTAGCCCTCTGGGACGAGGTTAAGGACCGGCTGAAGACGAACGCCATGGAACTCTCGGGCGGCCAGCAGCAGCGGTTGTGCATCGCCCGGACCATAGCCGTGCAGCCCGAGGTGATTCTGATGGATGAGCCCTGCTCGGCCCTCGACCCGATCGCCACCCTGAAGATTGAGGAGTTGATCGATGAACTGAAGGAGCAGTATACTGTCATCATCGTTACCCACAACATGCAGCAGGCTGCCCGCGTTTCCGACTATACGGCGTTCTTCTACATGGGCGAGATGGTGGAGTGCGGCACGACCAAAATGATCTTCACCACCCCCGAGCAGCGGCAGACCGAGGATTACATCACCGGACGATTCGGCTAACATCGGTTCAAGGTTCAACGTTAAAACTACAAACCCTGAACAATAAACCTTGAACATTGATATAAGGGGTCATAATGGAAAGAGAACACTACAGCAAGCAGTTCGACACCGAATTGAACGAGATACGCCAGAGGCTCCTGGAGATGGGGGGAAAGGTGGAGGTGATGATCAACGACTCCCTGAAGGCGCTGGTGGAACGGGACTCGGACCTTGCCGAACGGGTCATCGCCTCTGACCACGAGATCAACCGGCTGGAGATGGAGATCGATGAACGGTGTCTGGAGGTGCTGGCCCGTCGGCAGCCGGCTGCCAGGGACCTGCGCTTCATCACCCTGGCCCTCAAGATTGTCACCGACCTGGAGCGGATCGGCGACCAGTGCCGCAATATCGGAAAACGGACGCTGGAGCTGAACGAAGAGCCGCCGCTGAAGCCTTACATTGACATGCCGCGCATGGCCCAGTGGTCCGGGGTAATGGTCAAGGAGGCACTGGATGCCTTTGTCCAGGGTGACGACCAGTTGGCCTACAAGGTCTGCCGGGACGACCAGTTCGTCGACGACCTGAACGACCAGATACAACGGGAACTCCTGACCTTCATGATAGCCGACCCGAGCAGCATCAGCCGCGCAATGAAGATCAACCAGATCTCGAAATGCCTGGAGCGAATCGCCGATCATGCCACCAATGTGGCGGAAATGGTCATCTTCATGATCAAGGGGAAGGACATCCGGCATATGTCCATCTGACTTCCGAGAGGTCGGCACATGTACAGATGGCATGCCTTGTGCTGTTCAGAGTGATATACTTCAGGCAATATCACTCTGAACAAGCGGCAATGGGGCCTCGGGAGTTCTTCCCGGGGCCTTTTTTGTTGCCGGAAAGGCAGCCACCATGCCCATTATCTGTGCAGAACCGATCGTCATCGACGACACCACGCTGCGTGACGGGGAGCAGACCGCCGGCGTAGCCTTCAGCCGGAAGGAAAAAATCGCCATTGCCAGGATGCTGGATGCCATGGGGGTCCATGAGTTGGAA
>JAJZTK010000223.1 GCA_021849045.1 Deltaproteobacteria bacterium
GCGAAAGGTCACAGGTGATGACCAAACTCGACAGTGCGCTGGCGACCCTGCGTCAGGACATGAACGACGCCAAGGCCCAGTCGCAGTATTACGACATCTTTCTCAACGAAACCTTCTACGTCCCGACCCTGGATGAACAGGCCCTGGACGGAACAGCCGACACGCCACCGGAGGGGCAGGAGCAGGTGCTGCCGCTGGTCATGGAGTCGGAGGGTAACGACTACCTGATGCTCTTTGACACGAAAGAGCGCCTGCAGGCCTGGACCCGGGCCGAGGGGAGATGGGTGGAAGTGCCGGGGCACGTACTGGCCGCCACCTCCCTGCCGCCGCTCCATTGGGCGCTGAATGTCGGTACCGAGCATTCCAAGCAGTTCATACCCGATGAGATCGCCTGGCTCCGGGCAGCGGTCGAGCGCTGCAATGCCGAGGCAGCCAAGCAGGAGGAGTAGACGACCCTCGCTGCTGATAAGGAAACACAGGGGGCACATCCCACATCGGGAGGTGCCCCTTATTTTTTCAGCAGCAGGCCGATGACGATCGGCACGACCAGAGACCTGAAAAGTTCGTTACGACCTGCTCCCCCGACGACCGGTCTTGGGGGCGGGCCGCTCGGCCACCACCTTTTTCCGCCGGGGAGGAGTGGGCTTTGCCGGAGCCAGAGCCGACTTTTCCCGTCGTTTCCGTGCCGTGGCCTGTACCTTGGCTTGCTTGCTTTCCTGCGCCTTGGCGCTCCGTTTCACCGCATACTGTGGGAACTCCGCCAGGGTCTGGCGCGGGATGGCATACGTGAGCAGCTTCTCGATTGCGGCCAGGAGCGGTTGTTCTTCCCGGCAGACCAGCGAGAGGGCCACCCCGTCCTCGCCGGCCCGGCCGGTGCGACCGATCCGATGTACGTAGTCTTCGGGGACCTGGGGCAGATCGTAATTCACCACATGGGGCAGACGCTCGATGTCGAGCCCGCGAGCCGCCACATCGGTCGCCACCAGCACGCGAAATTCTCCCCGCTTGAACTCAGCCAGGGTGCGGGTCCTGATCGACTGGCTCTTGTTGCTGTGGATGGCGGCTGCCTTGATCCCGTCGTAGAGCAGTTCTTCGGTCAGCTTGTCCGCGCCGTAGCGGGTGCGGGCAAAGACCAGCACCTGCTGCCAGTTCCCGGAGCGGATCAGGTGCGAGAGCATTTCCCGCTTGCGGCTCCGTTCCACCTGGTAGACCGCCTGGGTCACCGCGTCGGCGGCAATATTGCTGCGCGCCACCTCGATCCGGCGCGGCTTGTCGAGCAGTTCGTCGGCCAGCTGCTTGATTTCTTTCGAATAGGTTGCCGAAAAGAGCAGGGTCTGGCGTTTGGTCGGCAGATACTCCGCCACCCTGAGGATGTCGTCGATGAACCCCAGATCGAGCATCCGGTCGGCCTCGTCCAGCACCAGGAACCTGATCCGGGAGAGGTCCACACTGCCCCGTTCCGCATGATCCAGCAGCCGCCCCGGCGTTGCCACCACGATATCGACACCGCGGTGCAGCCGCTCGATCTGGGCCTGGATGGTCACCCCGCCGTAGATCATCGTCGAGCGGAGCGACAGGCGCCGGGCATACATGTTCATCTGTTCGCTCACCTGGGCCGCCAGCTCGCGGGTCGGCACCAGCACCAGGGCGCGCGGCTTTCTCCGTTTTTCCGGGGGGATATGTTCACCCAGCCGCTGCACGATCGGCAGGGCAAAGGCCGCAGTCTTGCCGGTGCCGGTCTGGGCGCCGGCAAGCAGGTCGCACCCCTCGAATATCACCGGGATCGCCCCGGACTGGATGGGGGTTGGCGCGGTATATCCCTGGGCGGCAATCGCGCTCAACAGCTCGGCGCGCAGGCCAAGAGAGTCGAAGGACATCGGTCGAACTCCTTGTGCTGATCCGGTATGGCGGACGCAGCAGTTATCGTGAAAAATAAAAACCACAGGGTTGCCCCTGTGGCTCAAATCTGCTCCCTGTATAGCACGCCGGCCCATGCGGCGGCAATGTTTTCTTTCCGTAGCCCTCCGCCCCTGGCACTCGCCTACAGGATCTCCGAGAGCAGCTTTCCGCCGACACCGATGTTGTCCCGCTCCATCTCGTTGATGAGCACGATGAATTTTTCAGCAGGAATCTGCGTCACCTCGCTGGCCTTTGCCGTCAGCTCCCGGACGAGCCCGGCCTTCTTTTCCTTGTCCAACATACCAATATCGATCGTTATCACCGGCATGAACACGCTCCTTTCGTTTACCTGCGCAAATCTTACGTACGACTACACGGTAATTGACAGTATCAGACTGCCGACACTTCAAGCTTCCCGACCAGACGGGTAACAAAATCAGGGATGCCGGTTGCGAAGGTCAGCCGTTTGCCGCTGACAGGGTGGGTGAAAGAGATCGAGCGGGCGTGCAGTGCCAGGGTGCCATAACCATCGCTCCCCTTGCCGTATTTTCGGTCACCGACCACGGGGTGGCCCTTTTCCGACAACTGCACCCGGATCTGGTGCTTGCGGCCGGTGAGCAGGTGGATCTCCAGCAGGCTGAACCCTCTCCCCTCTTTCAGGACCGTGTACTCCGTATGGGACAACTTCCCCTGTGTCGGATCCGGTGTGGAATAGACCGTGAAGGCGCTGTTCTCGGTCAGGTAGCTGCTGATCGTCCCCTCTTTCGGCACGAGCGAACCATGTACGACCGTCAGGTAACGCTTGTCGGTCTCCTGCCAGTGCCCCTGCAGAAAGATCTTGGCCGGCTCGCTCTTGGCAAGGATCAGGATGCCGGAGGTATCGCGGTCCAGGCGATGGACGATGTAGACACGGTTTCGTGACCGGGGGTCCCCCTTGCGGACATAGTCGTTGAGGATGGCGTGGACCGTTCTCGACTTGTCCCGGTCCGTCCCGATCGTCAGAAGACCGGACGGTTTTTCCACCACGATGATATCCTTGTCCTCGTGGATGAGAGTCACCCCTTTGGGCTGATGTTTCGCAGGGGAACGTCTGGTTGCAGGCATGGCGGTCATCTTTCTGATTCTGGCGGCACCAATCTACCGCTAAATACTCGATGTATTGCTTTTCCAGGCATAAAGTCAAGCGCTCAGTCACCTTGATTTCTTATATGGGCTTGTCGTTCAGGTTAACCTGCAGCCCTCTTATCCCATCTTGAAAGCTGGGTGCATTGTTAGCACCGGGCCGCCGGCTTCCCGGCACGGTCCTGTAAATCGGCTCCAAAACAAGGCTGTTGCGGCTTCCATCAGCCAGGGTAAACTCTCGTTCGACAGCGATATCATCTTCGATGATGGCAAGGATTATTTTGTGAGAACCGGCCTTCAGGCGGACATTTTTAGTGAATTGATATCGTATACCATCCCCGGCCTCGCTGTCCCGAAGCCCGCGAGATTCGGCTGATTCCGCCCACAAGCGCCCCTGCAACGGCATGGCCTGCCCGTCAATATTCACCAGTAATCTGTAATCAGGCGTTCCGTGGATGTCTTTTGCCGAATAGACTCCAGGCTTGTGGGTTTTTACTGAAAAATCGATCTTCAGATCTGCATGACCGGCAGGGATAGTCCCACCAACTACCGTTTCCTTAAAGATATCACGACGAATATTTGTGCTGCCTGCCCTTATTAACGCGGAACTTTGCGCACATCCGCTTATGAAGGTCACTGTCATTACCAAAAACAAGATGTTGCTTAGTTTCATGATCTGTCCTCCTATTTTTCTGTCGCTCTTTTCAGTATCGTTTCAAAGATGGGGTCGCCCCGTTGGCGATCACAATAGTTTTCCGACAATTCCATCAAACACCTGCTGCGGTATTTCACCGGCAATAACCTGTTTTGCAATCCCGTTCCGGTCGATGAAACAGGTCGTCGGAACCGATCTGATCAGGTATTTCTTGGAAGCCATCATGGCAGGATCGAGCAGTACCGGGAATGAAATTTTCAGGCCTTTGGCAAACGCCTCCACCAGCTCCTTCGAACCTCCGATGTTGATCCCGAGCACCGCCAGGTCTTTTTCGGAGTATTTTTTCCTGTATCCGTCAAGGAGGGGCATTCCGGAGACGCACTCCTTGCACCCCGTCGCCCAAAAGCGGAGGACAATTACCTTTCCTTTGAAATCGGATAGTTTCACCGTCCCGTCTTTCAGATCAAGAACGCTTATCTGCGGAGCCCTGGCGCCGTTTTTCCATGCCTGATCCTTTTCGCAGCCGCTGATGAATACTACAGACAGCCAGAGTGCGACACAGAGCAGAGGATAACCGAACCGTTTAATGGTCTTAAGCATTGTGCACGACCTTCCCGTGCTGCAACCTGACAACACGGTCCGCAAACTCAGCCAGTTCCGGATTGTGAGTTACCAGGATGATCGTGCGCCCCTCCCGGTGCAGCCCCTTGAAGAGATCGAGAACCACCTCTTCGTTGGCCTCGTCCAGGTTGCCGGTCGGCTCGTCGGCCAGGATGATGGCGGGCTGGTTGATCAGCGCCCTGGCGATGCAGACCCGCTGCTGCTCCCCGCCGGAGAGCTGGGAGGGGAGATGCCCGGTCCGGTGCCCGAGCCCAACGTGGGCCAGTGCCTGTTCCGCATCCCTGCTGTCGATCATGCTGTGGTAGTACTGAGCCAGCATGACGTTTTCCAGCGCAGACAGATA
>JAJZTK010000056.1 GCA_021849045.1 Deltaproteobacteria bacterium
CCGGAACGATGCTAGGGTTCGGCGGGGTCAGGCCGGTGCTCCGGCGCCATCGGTTCCGCTCGTAGAGGTGTGGGTACCAGAGGCTGCCGGGGGTCGTCGCGGACGGGTCGACGATCGATTTCCAGGTCGGGTCGAAGGTGTTGATGTTTGCCCCGACAAAGATCTTGTCCTGGAATATCAGGGGTAGTTCCTGGACCAGTTTCCCTCCCAGGACCGAGTCCTCGATGAACGGGGGCAGCCCCATGTTCCGGAGGTTTCCCTCGAAGTCGTCCCGGAGAACATAGGCAGTGGCGATCCCGGCATAGGCGTTGGTGCGGGTGATGTCGTGGGCATGGTCGTGGTACCACATCAACCGGGCCGACTGCTGGTTAGGGTAGTATACCTCGCCCTGGCCCGGCAGAAGTCCGGGATTCAGGATCTTGAAGTGGTTGGTGCTGCCCGAGGCGATGGATGGTCCGTAGTTGCCGTTGGGATCGAAAAAGGCCATGGGGCCACCGTCGCTGATCCAGGGGACAAACCCGCCGTGCAGGTGGGTGGAGACACGGTTCACGCTCGCCTGGGCATCGGGGAAGATGCTGCTCTTATCGGCCGGAATGATGGGATTCGTGGGGAGCCTGTTGGTGAAGGTGATCTGGACAGGCACCCCTTTCTTTGCCACGATGATTCCGCCCAAATGGCGCTGGGACTGAATGCCGCCGCCGAGGGGGGTGAGCGGGTTGTATCCCCACAGACTGGTCGGGCCGAGGGTCGGGCATACGCCGCCATCCTGGAACTGCTTGATGTCGACGCTGTAATGGGTGGCGCCGGTAGTAAGTGAAACCCCATCCGGGGCCGCCACCGGAATCGCCCCGGGACCTACCCCTCTGAACGTGGTCTTATAAAGGGGAATCTTGTTGGCCGGGCTCTGATAGAAGGCAAAGGCATCGTTGCGTCCGAGCCACTTCACCGGAAGTGGCAGCATGGATGCCCCCGCTGCCAGGCCGCTGATCTGCAGGAATTTACGTCTGCTTATCTTTTTCATGTCGATTCACTCCTTTCTCGAAATTATACTGATTGTTCCGACAGGCTCAGTTCATGCTTGGATTTTTCCACTGTTCCGGCGACGGTATAAAGCGCATCCCGCCAGACCGACCCCGACGAGCAGAAAGGTTCCCGGTTCGGGAACGACCTCGGTGCTGGCATAGGCCGAGACATACCCTTGATCCCCGTTGGCAAAACCGGGGAGGAGGAGTGATTGTACAAAGTCGCCACCGGGCCGGCCGGACGAGAACGCGTTGATGAAGTAATCCTCGCTGTCCGAGAAGGAGGTGGAAGCCCCTCCCATCTTGCCCAGACGGAACAGGACATCCCACCGCGCATGGATCGGCCCGTCTGCCCCGGTAAGGTCAAAGACGTTTTTCAGTATCGAATACCAGGCGTCGTACTGAACGGTGCCGTTGCCGGCTACGGTGAAAAACTGCGTGTAGGAGGCAGTGGCCCTGCCGAAGAGATTTGCGTCACTGCCGATGAGGGTGAGGTCCGCGTTGGGGTTCACGTCCTGAATCTGGCCGATGGCATCGGCTTGATGGGTAAGGTCGTATATCGATGCCTGGGCATAGGCGAGGTTCGGGGCCACCTGGGAGTCGACGACGGGCGGGGCACCGTTCAGGGTGGCCGTGGCGGTGGACGAAAATCTGGTTGGGTCGAGGTTTACCGTGCCCGAAACCGCGCCGGTGGGGTCCACGAGGGAGAGGGGTATCCCCAGAACGGCGTTACTGTTGGCCTGGGTGTTGAGGTTCAGGTAGAAGGCCGAAGCCAGTGACGTTTGTACCAGCAGCGCGATGCCTACCAGTATGGTTAGAATGATTTTTCTTTTCATCTTTGTATCCTCCTTTTCTATGTTGGTTCAGCAACTTACTGAAAAATAAACATAAGCTTCTTCTGGTTTGATGCGTAACTGTTGCATGGTGCTGCGTATGAGTAGTCAATTGAATTGTATTTTTGGCATAATGCGTGCCATGCTAAATGTTAAACAAATACAGCATGTTGCATCGGTATGGTGGTTTGGTGTAAAAGCTGTCGACATTACAATGTGCTGTTTTTTATAGGTTTTGGGACAACTAGGTGTGTGTTTGTTAATGGTGGGGCTCTGCTTTAAGCATATAGCGTGCCATTGTTGTTGAAATGGTGTTGGATAGAAATATACAAATGATTACGAACTGAATTATTGGTTGCTCGGAACGTGGTGGGATTCTGACGTTAAGCAGGGGATGTAAGGAAAATTTACACACTGTAAATATATTTTACTGATCATTTTCGAGTAGATGGACGGATAAGGGGTGGTTTGTTTGGAGACGGTAGTGTAAAGATTTCCGAACAATATTGAAAAGCTAATGTCAAATTGTGATTGCTGAGAGGTCGGTTAGCTTTTAATTGGTTGGAATGTTTATGTAAATGCCTGGCTTATTGTTTTTTTTACGTGCCGGCGTGTGTAAATAATCTCGACACTCAACGACGCTATTGTCTTCCTGGCAGACCCTAAATATTGACGCCGGCGTAAGAGTGCTTTACATAATGTGCTGTCTCGAATCTACCGTATAAAGGATGGCTATGGGGTATCGCAACCTGCGGGAATGTGTCGCCGATCTGGAACAGCACGGCATGCTGAAGAGGGTGGAGGTCGAGGTCGATCCGCACCTGGAGGCGGGGGCGATCCAGCGACGAGTTTATGCGCAAGGGGGACCGGCGCTCCTCTTTACCAATATCAAGGGGAGCAGCTTCCCGCTGCTGGGCAACCTGTTCGGCACCCCGGAGCGGACCCGCTTTCTGTTCCGCGATACCCTTGCCGTCATTGAACGGCTGGTGGCGCTGAAGATCAACCCGGCCGAGGCGCTGCGGCATCCGCTGCGCTATGCCTCGACCCTCCCCGGAGCCCTCAGCCTGCTGCCGAAGGTGGTGGGGCGGGGACCGATCCTGGCCCACCGGACCACCATCGATCAGCTTCCCCAGCTCAAATCGTGGCCCGATGATGGCGGCGCCTTTATCACCCTGCCGCAGGTCTATTCCGAGAGTCCGGTTGCGCCCGGTTTCCGCCGGTCGAACCTGGGGATGTACCGGGTCCAGCTCTCCGGCAACCGCTACGAGCAGAACCGGGAGATCGGCATCCACTACCAGATCCACCGCGGCATCGGTGTCCACCACGCCGAGGCGTTGGAGCGGAAGGTGCCGCTCAAGGTCGGCATCTTTGTCGGCGGACCGCCGGCCATGAGCGTCGCGGCGGTCATGCCGCTGCCGGAAGGGATGCCGGAACTCTCCTTTGCCGGGCTTTTGGCCGGCCATCGCCTCATCATGGTCTGCCGGCCAGGGGAACTCCCGATGCCGGCCGAGGCCGATTTCGTCATCACCGGCACCATCGACCCCGATAAAACCCTGCCGGAAGGGCCATTCGGCGACCACCTGGGGTACTACAGCCTGGTCCACGACTTCCCGGTGCTGCGGGTCGAGAACGTCTATCACCGGCCAGGCGCCATCTGGCCCTTCACCACCGTCGGCCGGCCGCCCCAGGAGGATACCTCGTTCGGCGCTTTCATCCACGAACTGACCGGCGGCCTGATTCCCACGGTCCTCCCGGGCGTGAAAGGAGTGCACGCCGTGGATGCGGCCGGCGTCCATCCGCTGCTCCTGGCGGTCGGCAGCGAGCGGTACGTGCCGTATGCAGCGGAGCGGGAGCCGCTGGAACTGCTCACCATTGCCAACGCCATCCTCGGTCAGGGACAGCTCTCACTGGCCAAGTACCTCCTGATCGCGGCCCACGAGGATAATCCGCCCGATATCCACGATAGCGCGGCCTTCTTCGGGCATATGCTGGAACGGGTCGACTGGCAACGGGACCTGCACTTCCAGACCAGCACCACCATCGACACCCTGGACTATTCGGGGAGCGGTCTGAACCGAGGCTCCAAGGTGGTCATTGCCGCTGTCGGCCCGGCTCGTCGGACACTGGCTACTGAACTGCCGTCGGATCTCCGGCTGCCGGAAGGCTTTGGCGCGCCGCGGGTGGTCCTTCCCGGCATTCTGGCCGTGAACGGCCCGGCCAACAGCGCCGGCAGGAATGTCGCCGATCCGACTGTGGAGAAGATGAGCGTGTATTTGGAAGGGCAGGGTGGACTTGCTGGATTTCCATTGTTACTGCTCGTGGACGACAGCGACTTCGTTGCCAGGAGCCTCAATAATTTCCTCTGGACGGTCTTTACCCGCTCCAATCCGGCATCGGATATCTATGGGGTTGATGCCGCCACAATCTGCAAACACTGGGGGTGTGCCGGGCCGCTGGTGATCGATGCCCGCTGCAAACCGCACCACGCCCCGCCGCTCATCGACGATCCGGCGGTGGAGAGACGCGTGGATGCTCTGGGTGCGCCAGGCGGGCCGCTGCACGGGCTTGTTTGAAGGTGGGGTCATAGCCCGTACTTCGCCGCCGATTCCTTGTCGACGATCAGGATTTTCCCTTCACACCCCCTTGTCCCATGCCAGGGCCGCCATCCCCAGGAGACCGGCGTCGTCTCCCAGCGTACCGGGCAGTACCCGTACCCGCTTCGTTGCCGCCGGAAAGGCACGGGCTTTCAGTTCCGCTTCCATGGCCGGGGCGATGTACGGGAAACTCACGGCCATGCCGCCGGTCAGGATAAAGGCTTCCAGGTTGAGGAGATTGACGGCCGTGGCCGCGGCCTGTCCCAGGTAGCGCCCGGCGCGGGCCAGGAGCTGCAAGGCTAGCGGGTCCCCCTGGGCAGCTGCCTGGCCGACACTTTCAGCGGTGAGCATCTCCCGGTCGGTTTCGGCGAGTATGCTTGTGGTGCCGGCATCCAACTGCTGTCGCGCCTCGGTCAGCAAGGCACTGGCCGAGGCATACTGCTCAAGGCACCCCCGGTTGCCGCAGGGGCAGGGGACGCCTGCCGGTTCCACCGTGGCATGGCCGAATTCGCTGGCAATGCCGTCGTGTCCGGTCCAGAGAGCGCCATTCAGGATCAGGCCGCTGCCAACCCCGGTTCCCAGGGTGAACAGGAGAAATGACGAGAACGGCCGTCCGGCTCCGAAGCGGAGTTCACCAACGGCAGCGGCATTGGCGTCATTGGCGGTAACGGCCGGCAGACCGGCGGTGGTCAACAGCAGGTCATTGATGTTGAGACCGTCCAGAAAAGGGAGATTGACCGCCTTGTGGAGCAGTCCGGCTCCATTCACCAGTCCCGGCACCCCGGCTCCGATGGCCAGAATGGTCCGGTGCCGACAAAGCGCCTCGGTGCGCAGCTCCTCAATGGCCGATCCCAGACCATCGACAAACGCGGACAGGCCGCCTGTTACGCAGGTGGGGCGGCGTAACCGCGCAATGATCGATCCATCCCTGCTGATCAGTGCCAGTCTGAGGTTGGTTCCTCCCAGGTCGATGGCCAGTGTGACGTCACTGGTGTCCCTGGTGGCTGTCACGGTTCAGGCCGGCGGGCCGCGGTCTGAAAGGCCGGCAGGAGGCGCTCAAAGGTGACGGTGAGGTTTTCTGGCATGATCCGTACGTCGGGGATTACGGACATGAAGTTGGTATCGCCACCCCACCGCGGCACGATGTGCAGGTGGATATGGTCCTCAACCCCTGCCCCGGCGGCACGGCCGAGATTGATGCCGACATTGAATCCGTCGGGCCGTGCCGTTTCCTGCAGGATCCGTTTGCATAGCCCGAGGGTCCGGAAGAGATCGAGCATCTCTTCGTTGGTGAGCCCTTCGATTTCGGCGGTGTGGCGGTTGGGTGCTATCAGCAGGTGACCGTTGGTGTATGGGTACCGGTTCAGCATCACCAGCGAGAGCCCGGTACGGTACAGGAGCAACCGTTCCGGGTCGCATTCCAGGTCGGGCGGGAGGCAGAAGATGCAGTCGGCTGACTTGTTGTTCAGGATGTATTCCATCCTCCAGGGTGCCCACAGGCGTTCCATAGGTGCAATTTCCTCTTTGGCTGGTAGACTAAAAACTTTGAATGAAAATTTGCTTAGCGATTAATGTGCCGGACCGATAACCAATTGCCGGATGGCTAAATATGAGCCGTGTCATTTTTTATTAACACATCGACCGGTCTTGACAAGCGTTTTACGAATCTATTCCAATAAAAAAGGTTTATATTTTATCGTCAATAAATACTTGACAGGGTGAAAGAAATGGGCATATCTTAGCCAACTTCGGCCAATCACAGTGTTATTTGGGTGATATTGTTGGTGGGGTAGAAAGTTATTTTACTTATACTAAAAACAGGGGAGGACTATGCATGACCAAGAAAACTGATGCGCTAGAATACCATTCCATGGGGCGTAAAGGCAAGATCGAGGTTGTTGCGACCAAACCGTGCCTTACTTCCCGGGACCTCGCTTTGGCATATACGCCGGGTGTTGCCGAGCCCTGCCTGGAGATCGAGAAGAATCCCGAAGATGCCTACAAGTATACGGCCAAGGGGAACCTGGTGGCCGTTGTCTCCAATGGCACTGCCGTGCTGGGGCTCGGCAACCTGGGCGCCCTGGCCGGCAAACCGGTCATGGAAGGGAAGGGGGTCCTCTTCAAGCGCTTTGCCGACATCGACGTCTTCGACATCGAACTCGACACCGAGAACCCCGACGAGATCATCCGGGCCTGTCAGCTCCTGCAGCCGACCTTCGGTGGTATCAACCTGGAGGACATCAAGGCGCCGGAGTGCTTCTACATTGAGGAAGAACTCAAAAAGACCATGAACATTCCGGTCTTTCACGACGATCAGCACGGCACGGCCATCATCTCCTCGGCTGCCCTCATCAACGCATTGGAGCTGATCGGCAAGAAGATCGAAGAGATACGGATCGTGGTGAACGGTGCCGGCGCCGCGGCCATTGCCTGCGCCAACCTGGCCATTTCCCTCGGGGTAAAGAAGGAACATCTGATCATGTGCGACACCAAGGGGGTCATCTACCAGGGGCGCGCCGAGGGGATGAACAAGTACAAGGAGCGGTTTGCCGTCGATACCAAGTTTCGTACCCTCGAAGAGGTAGCAGAAGGGGCGGATGTCCTGTTCGGGCTATCCTCCAAGGGGGCGTTCACCCCGGAGATGGTGCGCAAAATGGCCGTGAACCCGATCATCTTCGCCATGGCCAACCCCGACCCGGAGATCACCCCGGAAGAGGCAAGGGCGGTCAGAGGCGACGTTCTCGTCGCCACCGGTCGTTCCGACTATCCAAACCAGGTGAACAACGTCCTCGGCTTTCCCTTCATCTTCCGTGGTGCCCTTGATGTCCGGGCCACCTCCATCAATGAGGAGATGAAAAAGGCAGCGGTCTATGCCCTGGCCGAACTGGCCCGGGACGAGTGTCCGGATTCGGTCTGCCGTGCCTATGGCAATGTCAAATTTTCATTCGGCCGTGACTATATCATCCCCAAGCCGTTCGATCCCCGCGCCCTCTTGCGGGTGGCCCCTGCCGTTGCCAAGGCGGCGATGGAGACCGGGGTGGCCAGGCAGCCGATCGAAGACATGGACAAGTATGTCGAGCACCTGGAGGCGTTGCAGGGAAAGGCGAAGGAGACCCTGCGGCTCCTGATCAACAAGGCCAAGTGCGATCCGAAGCGGATCGTCTTTCCGGAAGGGGACAACGAAAAGATCCTGCGGGCGGTGCATGTCCTCGTCGAAGAGGGGATCGCCCAGCCGATCCTCATTGGGAACCAGGACAAGATCGCGGCCAAGATGGAGGAGCTGGGACTCGACTTCAACGGCAGCGTGTCGATCATCGATCCGGCCACCTATGAGAAGTCCGACCAGTATGCCGACGAACTCTTCCGGCTGCGGCAGCGCAAAGGGCTTACCCAGTCGGAGGCCCGGCGGATAATGACCCGCAAGTCCCGTACCCATTTCGGCTGCATGATGGTGCGCCAGGGGGATGCGGATGCGCTGCTCGCCGGTATTGACACCCACTACCCCGAGACCATCCGTCCCGCCCTTGAGGTGATCGGCAAACAGTGCGGGCTCTCCGGCGTCCACGGCCTCTACATGATGGTCTTCAAGAAGGGAATCTACTTCCTGGGCGACACTACTGTCAGCATCGATCCGACCGCCGAGGAACTGGCCGAAACCGCCATCCTCGCAGCCGAAAAGGCGAGGTTGCTGGACATCGAGCCAACGGTTGCCATGCTCTCCTTTTCGAACTTCGGCTCGGCCAACCATCCGTTGGCCAAGAAGGTGCGGCGGGCCGTGGAGATCGTCAAGGAAAAGGCTCCGGGCCTGATCGTCGACGGGGAGATGCAGTCGGACACAGCCGTGGTTTCGGAGATCCTGCAGAAGAGCTTCCCGTTCGCGTCACTGAAAGAGGCGGCCAATGTCCTCATCTTCCCGGACCTGAACTCCGGCAACATCTGCTACAAGCTCCTGCACCACCTGGGGGGCGCCGAGGCGATCGGGCCGATCCTGATGGGGATGAACAAGCCGGTGCACGTCCTGCAGCGGGGCGACGATGTGAGTGACATCGTCAACATGGCAGCCATTGCCGTGGTGGATGCCCAGAATTCCTGATTCTTATCCGTTGAATGTTGGCAGAAAAGGGGGCTTGCTGCCCCCTTTTCTGTTCGGGAAGAGGATTGCAAATTCCTCCTGCTTGGTCCACAATGCACCCCATGCCAGAACGCCAACTCGCCGACAAACCTTCAGAAATCCGTCAAGCCCCTGCCCGTGAGCGCTTTGCCAGGATGCTCGTCATTTCCCTTGCCGTGCACCTTGCAGTATTTTCGGCTGTACTTCTGGCCCCGCAAGGGGGCGGCGATGGCCGTACCGTGGCCTTTGTCGATCTGACCATGCCGGAAGCCACCGCTCCCACTGCTCCCACTGCTCCGCCGCAACCGGTGCCGACGCCGCAGCCCTTGGCTGAACTCGGAGAGAAACCTGCGCCGGATACCGACGAGCCTCCGGTCAAGAAAGCGGAAGCGGTCACCGAGCCGGCAAAGGCACAGCCTGTTGCCACCGGTGGTACCTCAATCAGCCTTGGGATCGGGAGGGGATACTTCGGGAGTCTGGGAGAGGGTGAAACCCTTCGGGATGAGATCCGGGAATACTACTTCGAGATGGTGAAGCAGATCAACGATAGGTGGTGGCAGCGCCCGGAAGCCGACGACAACAGGGTGGGGATGGTGATGGTGATGATCGTAGTGGCCCGTGATGGCAAGGTGGTCAACTGCCAGCTGATGCGCGGCTCCGGCAGGCAGCAGTATGATCAGGCGGTGCTGGCCGCGGTTCAGGCGTCATCGCCGCTGCCTCCGCTGCCGGCTGCGTTCGCCGGTGATTTTTTCCAGGCACCACTGCGGGTAATACCGCCTCTGAGCCTGATGCGTATCGGCGAAGGATTAAAAGGGGTGGGATTCAGGTGAGATCGTCGTCGAGATCGTCGAGAGAGAGGGTAACGTACCCTTCATTTCCTCTGGTTCCGCCCAGTGCCGCAAGCTTTTGCGCGGTTTCCCGGAAGCGGCTGTCGACGGCGGCAATCTCTTTGAAGAGAGTCACGGCCTCATCATTGTAGCCGCTGCCTTCATGCAACAGGGCGAGTTCGTATTTGAGGGTGAGCAGTTCGTCGCGACTCAATCCCCTGATTCCCATGCCGGTCTTGAGCACGGTCATGGCCTTCTCGGCATCGCCCTTTTCCCGGTAACAAAGACCTTGCAGGACCAATGAGTCCACCTTGCGCTCCGTCGACTTGGAGGCCACCCTGAACTCGGCGATTGCCTCGTCGAAAAGCCCCATCTCCTTGAAAGCGATCCCCAGGTTGTAATGGGATTCAGCGTCATCCTGTCCCAACTGTTCGTCCACGCCCCGCCTGATGGCCGAGATCTCACCCTCGGCTTCGGCCGACTCTCCGAAATCGAACGATAGATCTTCGAGTTCGCCTGCCAGCGCTTCGCCAAGATCAGTTGCGAATTCTTCCTCTGCCCGTGGTACGTCCTGTTGCAATTGGAGCTGGGCTTCCGACTCATCCCATGGGGCATCGTCGGGCAGTTCGCCGAGTTCGACCTCTACTTCTACCAGGGTGTCTGCGGAGCCCAGCAACGGCGCTTCGGCTTCGCCGGTCGTTTCCAACCACTCAGTTGTCTGCTGTTCCTGATCTGCCGAAAGCGACGGTTCTTCTCCGGCGAGGGGGGACAGGTCGAGTTCGACCTCCCAATCGGCAGCGGGTGTCTCTTCGGATGCTGCTACTTGCTCCGCCAAGACCTCGGGTTCCGTGGGACAAAGGGGTTCCGATTCTGTGGGGCCAGCGGAAGGCCCGCCGGTCGCCGCTGCGAGCTCCTCCCTTTCCGCTGCACGTTGTCTGGTGCTTTCCGCCAGATCGGGAAATCCACATGCCTCCACTGCCCGGGTGAATTCAGCAAGGAGTGCGGGGTCGGATGGTATCTTGGCAAAAAGCGTTTCCACCAAGCCGGCAAGGGCTTCCGCCGCTTCCGCTGCACGCAACGTCGGGCCATGTTCTGCCAACAGGGTGCAGGCGCTTTCCCAGGCGCCGTCATCGATGGCGGCCCCGATCAGCCGTTCGCGCGGGGCCGGCAAGGACGGCAGGGCGTCAATGCATTCACGACAGGACTGCAGATAGGGCGTTCGGTCACTTCCCTGGCCAAGGATCTCCAGGAGAAGGAGCCACGCCTCCTGGTTGCCCGGTTCGCGGGCAAGGAGATCCCGGAGGATGGCTGCCCCGCCACGGTCATCTCCTGCTTCCCGTTGGCGTCTGGCAACGTTCAACAGGAGGTCCGGCTGGTTCGGGAAAAGCGTTCGGGCCCGCTCCCGCACCGAGCCGAGGGCCACCGTATCGTTTCGCTTGCACAGCGTAAGGGCCAGGGTTGAGAAATTTTCATACGCCACCTCGGATTTCCCGGCCCGGAAGGCAGCCTCGCCATACTTGAGCAGAATCTGTGGATTCCGGGGGTCGACGACCAGCATCGCCTCCAGCACACCGAGGGCTCTGGCGGCTTCGCCGGCCTTCTCGAAAAGCTTCAGGGCCGAGGCATATTCGGCAATGGCATTGCCGGTCAGCCCCTGTTTTTCGTTCAGTGAGCCGAGGTTGAGGGCTATGTCGGGATTGTCGGGGGTGAGTTTCTGAATCTGCTTGTAGACGGCAATCGCCTTCAGGTAGTGGGCACCGTCGGCGTAATTCCTGGCAACGGTCGTGTATTCTTCGATAGCCTGCTCTTTCCGATTGGAGCGGATCAGAAGGTCGGCAATGCGCTGCCGGATGCCAAGATTGGCCGGTTCGAGCGAGAGGAGCTGTTCATACTCCTTGATAGCCCGGTCGAACTGTCCCTTGGCGATAAATTTTTGAGCGCTCTCCTGGAGTTTGTCTTTTTGGGTCACGGACAGGCTCGTACGGAGGGGGATTTGATATGCCGGAATCCCCGAACTGGTTGGGAATGATTTGCGTGTGTAACGTAATGGAAAGACGGCAGGCTGTCAAGGGATTCGGGTCGGTTCCCTGTCCTCCAGGAACTCCCGTGAATACGCGACGTAGTTGCCGGCCGAGCGCTCCAGCCAGGCCCGTTCATCCGGATTCAGGTCCCGTTTGTATTGAGCCGGGGCCCCGACCCAGAGGGTGTGCGGAGGAATGACCGTCCCCTCGGTTACCAGTGCCCGTGCCCCCACCAGGGCACCGGTGCCGACGACCACCTTGTCCATGACGATGGCCTGCATGCCGATAAAGGCGCCGTCCTCGATGGTGCAGCCGTGCAGGGTGACACTATGGCCGACGGTTACGTTGTTGCCGATGATAAGGGGCGCTCCCGGATCGTCGGCATGTTTCCGGTGGGTCACGTGCAGCATGGTCAGGTCCTGGATGTTGGTCCTGCTGCCGATTCTGATATGATTGACGTCCCCCCGGACCACGACGTTATACCAGATGCTGCTTTCGGCGCCGATGGTGACGTCGCCGATGATGACGGCCGTTTCTGCAATGAATGCGGTCGGGTCGATGGCTGGCGCGATACCCTTGAATCGCTTGATCATGGGGTTCTCCTTCGACGTGAATGGTGGTAACAGCCATCATTAATCACACTCCTCGTTACTGTGCAACCCCTTTTTTCGTCTGCCGATCTGTCGGCAGAGCTGTCGCAGGCGTGATGCTTCCCGGCGGCTTAACCGGCGGCCTTGGAAGACGATGGCGCCGTAGCGCTCTACCAGTTCGCACAGAGCCGGGTCGTTGAGCTCTCCGGCCAGGGCATGGAGCCCGGTGTCCGGGGTCGGGACGATACCGTAGACCTGCCGGACCCGGGCTAGGACCTTGCGCACCAGGCGTGCCTCGCGGCTGGTCCGGTACTGCCTCGTGAGAAACGGCATCAGGAGCAGTGTCGCTCCTGACAAAAGCACCGGCCAGATCCATCTGCCCGGACCGGTGAGATGAAGGCCACGCGACATGGTGACCAGACGGTTGGCCGTGGAGAATTGCCGCTCCAGGTCGTAGTTGATGACCGCTACGTTCCAGTAGTAGCTGCCGGTGTCCAGGATCAGGGCGATCCGTTTCAGGAACCCCGGGGGAGGAGCGATCCGTGCCTGGGTGAAGTTGACCGCCCATCGGCTCGGGTCGACGGTTACCCAGCCGCGTTCCTCGATGAACAGCTCCACCCAGACGTGCGCCCTCTCCTCGGTTACCACGTAGTATTGGCCGAGGTCGTTGTAGGTTCCTCCCAGATAACCGCCCACCAGCCGGGCCGGGACCCCTGCCTGCCGCAGGAGAAGGGCGCAGGACGTGGCAAAGAACTCGCAGTGCCCCGTTCGCTTTTCAAAGAGGAAGAGATCCAGGGCTGTCGGACCGGTGGGGAGCCCGGTGGTGCCGTAGCTGATCTTTTGTTGCCTGAAGAACTGCTCCACCAGTGCCAGGGCGTGCTCGTCCCCGGTTGCCTCACGAGCGATCCGCCTGCCGGTTGCGGCAAGTCGTGGCGGCAGAAAGGGAGGGAGCTGGCAATAAAAGGTCCGGTTGATCCCGCGGTGCACCGCAACCGTATCCAGCAGGACCGACGTGACGCCGTAACGGAGTTTTCCCCGGTCGGCTACGGCGGGGCGGAAGACCAGGTCCGGCGAGGCCAGCACCCGTATGCCGGTCAACTGTCGAGGAATATTCAGGGTCGGCAGGACCGGGGAGCGTATCCCTTCGAGGTAGACCTCCTGGGTAATGCTTCCCGGTGCCGGGATGGCTGGCGTTTCCGGTGGCGGGGACTTGCGTACCCAGGCGGTACCGTCGAAGCTGTTCAGTACGATGCCGCGCCAGTAGAGCCGTTCGGGGTCCTGTGCCGGCATGGCGGCACGGAAGGCGACTACCCGGTTTTCGGTGATGGTGGCGCTCGAACCGGGGGCGATATGGTCGCTGAGACCGGTGGTGGCGCCGGCTGATGCGCCGGCCAGGGCGTTCCAGAGCGGAAACTGGGTCCTGGGGAGGATGAGGAAGAACAGGACCATGAGCGGTGCCGTGGCCAGGGGGAGCAGCAGGGCCGAGGCAATGAGGGTGCGGAGCTGACCGGGGCCGAACGTGGTATCGGGTGCCGTGTCGGCCACGGTCAGGAACACCAGGGAGACGGCTGCCAGGACCAGCTGGAGCACCAGGCAGACCAGGAATGTGGCATCGATGCTGAAGAGGGAGGAGGCGGCCAGACAGAAGATGGCCAGGGCGATGATCTGCAGATGGTGCCGAGACGATCGCGGGGTGGCCAACCGCACCGCCAGGAGCAGTGCCAGCAGGTTGGCGGCCGGTGCCACCAGATTGGTCGGGCTCACCCTGATTGCATAGAGGAAAAAGATGATGATGGCGAGCGGGGTTGCCATGTGGCCGGGAATGGGCTTTCCCCACCGGTCAGCATAGAGTCCCCAGGCAAGGGCCAGGAGGACGAGAACCATGGGGAGGCGATCGAGCCACGGCGCGAGCGGGATGAAGCCCAGGAGGGCGACACCGGCAATCAGGAACTGGAGGATGGTCTCAATCCGTACCATAGAGCGCCAGCTCCCGCAGCAGCCGTAAACGATGGGTCTGATCCGCTGCCGGTGGGATCACCCTGTGGGGCAGCGTCAGGCCGATGGGACGGTGTGCCCGTATCAGCCGATTCACCAGGTAGACGGCCCGGCCGAGCATCTCCTCCCTGGTTTCGACCGGGAGTTGTTTCAGATCGAGCGTGAGCGGATCGGCGCCGGTGGCGGCGAATTCCTTCACCTTCAGGCTCCCGTGACGGGCGGAAAGGCGCCAGTGGATCAGCTTGAGCGGTTCACGTCCGCTGTAGTCGCCGATCCGCTCAAGGTCGCCGTTCGAGCCGCGGCTGGCGGTCCGGTGCTCGCCGCGGTACCCCTGTTCGTCGCCGCTGCTCGGGAGTGGGCACTTGACCGGTGCCGGAAAGACCAGGTACGGGGTCATGAGTGGGACCGGTCTGGAACGGACAAAGAAGCCGACCGGGAAGGGAGACGCCAACTGCAGGTGGTCGATGCTCCCCTTGCCCCGTGCCGGAAAGACGAGCGGGATGGCGAGCCGGGCCGTAGCATGCCGGGGAAGGGCCAGCAGGGTCCCGGTGCCGGACATGACCGATACCCTGAGGATAAACGAGGGGAGGAGCAGGCGTCGGCTGGTCAGTTCCAGGGTGGCGGTACAGGGGGTGGCGCAATAGATTTCCCGGGGGAGCGTGAGGCGTGCCTCGATGCCGCGGATGTTCAGCCATCCCAGAACGCCGCTGGTGGCCATGAAGCCGAGCATGGCGGAGACGATCAGAAAGAGCAGGTTGTTGCCGGTATTGACGGCGGCAAACCCCAGCAGTAAGGTCATGGCGACGAAAAAACCGCCCGCACGGGTTATTGCTATGACCGGGGAACCGGTATGGTGGCGATGATTACGCGTAGTAACTGCTCCTTGTCAGGGTTTTCCAGTTCTCCCCCGAGTACCAGGCGGTGGGCCGAAACCGGCACCACCATCTCCTGCACGTCTTCCGGGATGACGAACGCCCTTCCCGCCAGGTAGGCCTGGACCTTGGCCGCTTCGGCCAGGTTGATGGCGCCACGGGTGGAGATGCCGGTCTGCACCTGCGGGTGCTCGCGGGTGGCGGCAACGATACGGTAAATGTAGTCTACCACGGTTGGTGCAATGGTGATGCCGGCCACGGCTGCCCGGGCTGCCAGGATCTCGGCGGCCGTGACCATGGTGGGAATGTGGCGCAGGGTTTCCCTGATGCTGCCGGATTGAATGATCTCCTTTTCCACGTCCGGCGGCGGGTAGCCCATGCCGGTTCTCACCAGGAACCGGTCCATCTGGGATTCGGGTAGCGGATAGGTGCCGACCTGTTCGGTCGGATTCTGGGTGGCAATGACCATGAACGGTTCGGGCAGGGGGTAGGTGGTCCCTTCCACGGTTACCTGCCGTTCCTCCATCGCCTCCAGGAGGGCGCTCTGGGTCTTGGGCATAGCCCGGTTCACCTCGTCGATCAGCAGAATATGGCTGAAGATCGGGCCTCTGACAAAGGTGAACGCGCTGGTTTCCCGGTTGAACACCGACAGGCCGGTGATATCGGAGGGGAGGAGATCGCTGGTGCACTGAATCCTGCCAAAGGTGAGCCCCAGGGCGTTGGCCAGGGCCAGGGCCATGGTGGTCTTGCCGAGGCCGGGGATATCCTCCAGAAGGATATGGCCGCCGCTCAGGAGTGCCACCATGGCGAGGCGCAAGGGCCGCTCCTTGCCATGGAGGTGCTTCCGGGTTAGCTGCTGAATGGCCTGCAGGAGTTCATGTCGTCCGGAGAGTGGCATTGGTACCTCGTTTACGCTTCCTTCTTGAAGCAGGCAAACTTCTGCCGGAGTAATTCGGCTTCGGCGTCGAGCCGTTCCATGGTCGAATCCGGATCTGTGGTATCGGTGATGGCGGCAATGGTGCTCGATATCTGCTGCGTGGTGGCCGATGCGATCAGGGCAACAATTTCGTGACTGCCGGTCACGTTCCTTACCCCAGTGAGGTGATTAAACATTTTAAACATACCCGAGACCGTGCCGGATCGCAAGTGGCGGGCGTTGCAGATCAGGTCATCGGCGTTATAGTAAATCGGTCGATCCGCGCTCCATGCCTTGTGGATTCTAAAGTTTGAAAGGGGATGGTCGACAGGTGAATAGACGGTATCGGCAATGTGTGATGAGCGTTGACGGAATATTCAGGAGGAGATATGGGCAAGAGGATTGGCATACTGACGGGCGGGGGGGATTGCCCCGGTCTCAATGCCGTCATCAGGGCGGTGGTCAAGGGGGCGACCATCCGTTACGGCTGGGAGGTGGTCGGGATCGAGGACGGTTTTGACGGTCTGCTCAGTCCTGCCGAAAAGTGTCGTCCCCTTTGTCCGGAAACGGTCCGGGGAATCCTCCCCCGGGGGGGGACGATTCTCGGTTCCACGAACCGGGGTAACCCCTTTTCTCACCCGGTGGAACGGAATGGCAGGACAGAGGTGGTGGACATCTCCGACCGGGTGGTGGAAAATATCCGTTTGCTGGGTATCGACGCCTTGGTAGTGGTTGGCGGCGACGGCTCACTCAATATCGGCCTGCAGCTGGCCAGGAAAGGGGTGAAGATAGTCGCCGTTCCCAAGACAATCGATAACGATCTGATGGAGACCGACGTTACCTTCGGCTACAATACCGCCCTGGAGACGGCAACGGATGCCCTGGACAAGCTCCATTCCACGGCGGAAAGCCATCATCGGGTAATGATTCTGGAGGTGATGGGGCGCTATGCCGGTTGGATTGCACTGGAGTCCGGGATTTCCGGCGGCGCGGATGTCATTCTGATTCCCGAGATACCGTTCCGTATACCTGCCATCTGCCGCTCAATCGATGAACGACGACAGCGGGGGAGCCGTTTCAGTATTGTGGTGGCTGCGGAAGGGGCGTATCCGAAAAAGGGGTCGCGGGTCGTGAAGGTCCCCGGCAGAGAAGGGGGAGCGGTGGAACGCCTCGGCGGAATCGGCGATTACGTGGCCCGAGAGATCGCTTCCTGTCTGGAGATGGATACCAGGGTGACAGTTTTGGGCCATCTGCAGCGGGGGGGCTCACCCTCGACCTTCGATCGTTGTCTCGGCAGCATGTTCGGCGTCAAGGCCGTCGAACTGATCGCTCAAGGTGACTTCGGCCAAATGGCCTGTCTCAAAGGGCGGGAAATCCGCTCGGTTGCCATCGAAAAGGCTGTCCGCCGGCTCAAGCTGGTCAATCCGCACGGGCAGATGGTGCGCTACGCCGAGCAGTTGGGGATCATGTTGGGGCGTTAGTGGTACTGATTTTTGATGCGGGTCGGAATTGTAACCGGCTGATTGACAAGATCTACCGGCTGACATAGAGTACATCAATTGGGTTTTTTTCATAACCGGCCAGATGGCCGGGTGTGGGGCGGCAGAGACGCTGGTGGCCGTTCAAGAAAGCGGAGGGTGTTCCTTTGAAGAGCGATTCGGTTAGTGTAAATCATAAGTTCCTCTATGCCATCCTGGGGATCGTCCTTGGAGTCGGCGCGCCGGTGGCATGGACGGTAATCCGTTTGATCTTCTTCTATGATCCTTCCCTGCCTATTTATGGGCAGATTATTTCCGATTTTACGAAGAACGCTTACAACGTTGTCCTGTATAGCTACATGGGGGTCGGGACCGCTGTCGTGATGGGGGTCTTGGGGTATTTTATCGGCAAGGCGAGCGACGAACTGACGATCAGGGCCAGCGAGCTGGACACTCTCCACCGCGAGGTCGCGACCCAGAAGGAACTGTTTGAAAACCGCTACCGGGTGCTCGACAACAACATCAAGAACTTTCACCTGATCAGCAGCAAGATCCAGAAGTCGGTCGACCTTGACGAGGTGCTGTATCTCTGCGCCGAGGGACTGCATGACGTCCTTGGCTATGAACGGGTGAATATCTTCATGGCGGACAAGGAGCGGTCATCACTCTCCTTTGTCACGGCCACCGGGAGCGATAACTTCGACATCCGGGGTGTGAGCATCCCGCTGGATGCGCGCAGCGGTGTGCTTTTCAAGTGCTTCCAGGACAAGCGGATCTATCTGGTGGACGATATAGCGACAATGTCGGAAGAGTTTCAGATGCAGCCTCCATGCCGTGACATAGTGCCGCTTCGCTCGTCGAGTTTTGTCGTCTGTCCAATAGTAGTGAAAGGGGAGTCGGTTGGTATCTTCGGTATAGACAACAAGTTCAGCCATCGCCGTCTGAATGACACCGACGTTGACACAATCAAGCTTTTTGCCGATCAGGTGGCTTCGGCCATCAATAAGATCAACCTCCTCATGGCCATCGATACCCTTATTAGAGAGTTGGACCGTTCCTTTTCGGAAATCCTCAAGACCCAGCCCGACTGCATCCGCCATATCTTCAACATGAAAGCTGCGGTCGATTCGGTTAACGAGAATTCGTCCCATATAGCAGAGGCTGCAGAGGGAGTCATGCGTTCGGTTGAGGAGACCAGTACCGCGACCGGAGAAATCTACCAGGCCATCGAGCAGGTGACCCATAATCTCGATGGCCTGACGGAAACGTCATACAAGGCTGCGGCAGCCATGGAGGAAATTAACGCATCTCTCAAGAATGTCGAGCAGAATACGGCTGTTTCCCATCATCTCTCCCGCCAGGTCAAGGAGCGGGCAGACGAAGGGCGGGGGGTCGTTGATGAGACGGTAAAGGCCCTGGCCGATATACAGCATGCCGTCGACCTCTCCTATAAAGGGATCAAGCGTCTGAGCGAAAACAGTAGCCGGATCGAGAGCATCGTCAACGTCATCAACGATATTACCAAGCGGACCAACCTCCTGGCACTGAATGCGTCCATAATTGCTGCCCAGGCCGGTGAGTACGGCAAGAGCTTCGGTGTCGTGGCGGATGAAATCCGCAACCTTTCCCTCCAGACCGGCCTGTCGACCGGTGAAATTACCGGCATCATCGACGAGATCATGACCGAATCCAGGAATGCCTCCAGTAACATCACACTGACCAAGGATCTGGTCCAAAAAGGGGTTCATCACGGCAGCGAAACCGGAGCAGCCCTGCAGGCCATCATCGACAGTGCCTCAGAGGCGATGGAGATGACCGAAGAGATCAAGATGGCAACCGAGGAACAGGCGACGAGCGTGCAGTTGGTCACCCAGTCCATGGAAGACGTGAGCTCCATGACCTCGCAGTTGTTCAACGTCTCCAAGGAACAGGCGAACTCCGCCAGAAATATCGCCCTGGCCGTGGATAACATCAAGTTGATGGTTCAGGGGGTGGTGGCTGCCACTGCCCGCCAGGTGGAAAGCGGTACCGAGAGCAAGCGGACCGTCGACGCGGTGGGGGGCGTGGTGGATAATATCTTTACCAGCCTGGAGAAGCGCCAGCAAGAAGGGGCCACGGTGGTGAAGGAACTGGAGATGATCCGGAAGGTTTCCGTGTAGAATAAAAGTGTAGACAACCGTTGTTTTATTGTGCTAGTTAATGTCCATCGCGTGACAGGGCCTGCTACGTAAGAGTGGAGCCACAAACTGCACTGATGGCATATACTACATACCGCCTGGATTTCGTGATGAAGCCGGGACGGAAAAGTCACCACGACAACTTCGCGGGTTACCCGTGTCAGGTCATAAGGCGTCTTTCCGTTCGGGAAGGCGCCCTTTACTTTTTGGGAGCAGGTAACGTGAATAAACGGACAACAGTTCTTGATATTCAGAAGATGAAGGCGGACGGCGAGAAGATCTCCGTTCTCACCTGCTATGACTACCCAACGGCCCGGATCATGGATCACTGCGGCATCGACGTGATGCTGATCGGTGATTCATTGGGCGTGGTGGTATCGGGTTACGAGAATACCCTGCCGGTAACCATGGAAGAGATGATCTACCATACGCGGGCAGTGGTACGGGCCGAACCGAAGGCCCTGGTGGTAGCCGATATGCCGTTTCTTTCCTATCAGATCGACCTGCGCGAGGCCCGCATCAATGCCGGTCGCCTGATCAAGGACGGCGGGGCCGCAGCGGTCAAGATCGAGGGGGGCGCCAATATGGCGGAGACCATACGGGCCATCGTGGCCATGGATATTCCGGTCATGGCCCACATCGGACTTACCCCGCAGTCGATTCACCGGATGGGCGGCTATCGGGTCCAGGGTAAAAAAGAGGAGCAGGCCAACCGGCTCCTGGAGGATGCCGTGGCGGTTCAGGAGGCCGGAGCCTTTGCCGTGGTTCTGGAAGGAATCCCCCAGAAGCTCGGCCAGCGCATTACCAACGAGCTCACCATCCCCACCATCGGGATCGGCGCCGGTCCCCACTGCGACGGCCAGGTGCTGGTCATCCACGATATTCTGGGGTTGTGCGAGAAGTATTCCCCCAAGTTCGTCAAACGGTACGCCGATGCCCAGACCCTGATAGCCGGAGCGGTTCAGAACTACATCGCCGAGGTGAAGGGTGGGACATTCCCCGGCGAAGAACATTCATTCAACTGAGAAATCTGAGTTATGCAGATCATCGAATCAGTCAGTCAGATGCAGGAGATGGCCCTGGCAGTACGGCGTGCAGGAGAAGAGATTGCCCTGGTGCCGACCATGGGGTATCTCCATGATGGCCATGCCTCCCTCATGCGGGCCGGGCGGGGCAAGGGAGAACTGCTGGTTGCCAGCATCTTCGTCAACCCGACCCAGTTCGGTCGCGGCGAGGACCTTTCCACCTATCCGCGGGATCTGGCGCGTGACACCAGGATCGCCGAGGCCGCCGGAGTGGACCTCCTCTTTCTCCCTTCGGCGGAGGATATCTACCCGCCGGGATTCCAGACCTACGTGAACGTGGAAGAGATCAGTCTTCCCCTCTGTGGCGCCAGCCGGCCCGGACATTTCCGGGGAGTGACCACTGTGGTCTGCAAGCTGTTCAGCATCGTCCAGCCGACGGTCGCGTTTTTCGGCAAAAAAGATTTCCAGCAACTGGCGGTGATCAGGCAGATGGTCATCGATCTGAACATGCCGGTGACAATCGTCGGGATGCCGATTATCCGGGAGCCGGACGGTCTGGCAATGAGTTCCCGGAACGCCTATCTCTCGCCCGACGAGCGGCTAAAGGCCCTCTGCCTCAGCAGGGGGCTGGGCGCGGTCCGCACTGCCTATCGGGCCGGCGAAAGGAACGTGACGACGTTGCGGCAACTGGTCATCGCAGCCATTGAGGCCGAGCAGACCCCGGTGATCGATTATGTGGAATTCCGCCATGGGACAACCCTGCAGGAGGTCGCCATTGCCGACGATCAGACCCTGCTGGCCCTGGCGGTGAAGATAGGAACCACCAGACTGATCGACAACTGCGTGCTTGGGGAGGAAGACTGACATGAACAGAACGGTTCGTGTCTGAGATCCGTGTTTTCTTACTTTACGTCCGCCAGTCGGTCGCAGGACGACCGCTAGCCCGAAGGTGAAACGACAATGCCGAAAAATCGTGACGTAGCCCGCGCCAATCTGGAAAACCTTTACCGGATCTTTACCGTGCCGGAAGCGCCCGATTCGACCCTCGGCGCTATCGATCAAGCGATTACCGGCGATGTCACCGGCTTTTTGCAGACCCATATCGTCGCCATTGAACGCAACCTCGAAGAGATCGAAGCGAATTTCTCCTCCTTCACCATCCCTGAAGAACCGACCTACGTCTCCGAATATACCGAATTCGTCAAGGAGAACCTCGTCGCCCAGTCGGTCCATACCGCTGCCCCCGGCTTTGTCGGTCACATGACCTCGGCGCTCCCCTACTTCATGCTTCCCCTGGCGCGCCTCATGACCGCCCTCAACCAGAATGTGGTCAAGGTGGAGACCTCCAAGGCCTTTACGCCAATGGAGCGGCAGGTCCTTGCCATGCTCCATCATCTGGTCTATCGCCGCGATGACGACTTCTATCCGCCATGGATTCACAACAGTCAGCATGCTTTGGGGGCCTTCTGCTCCGGCGGCACCATCGCCAACACCACGGCGCTGTGGGTGGCGCGCAACCGCCTCTTCGCGCCGGATGGCGCTTTCCGTGGCATTGCCCAGGAAGGGTTGGCCAGTGCTCTGCGACATCGCGGAGCTGACGGGATTGCCTTCCTCGTCTCCGAGCGCGGACACTATTCCTTCGGCAAGGTCGCCGACCTCCTCGGTCTGGGCCGGGACAATCTGATCAAGGTGAAGACCGATGCCCATAACCGCATCGATCTGAAGCTCTTGAGGGAAGAATGCCGGCGCTTGCAGGACCGGAACATTCTTCCGCTGGCACTGGTCGGCATCGCCGGGACGACCGAAACCGGCAACGTCGACCCGCTGGAGGCGATGGCCGATTTTGCCCAGGAGCTCGGTTGCCATTTTCATGTCGATGCTGCCTGGGGAGGGCCGACCCTTTTTTCCGACCGTTTCCGTTCCCTGCTTGCCGGTATCGAGCGGGCCGACTCGGTTACCATCGATGGGCACAAGCAGCTGTATGTGCCGATGGGGGCGGGGATGGTCGTCTTCAAAGATCCCACCGCCCTGTCGGCGATTGAACATCACGCCAATTATATTCTCCGTCTTGGTTCCAAGGACCTTGGCAGCCATACCCTCGAAGGGTCGCGGCCGGGGATGTCGATGCTGGTTCATGCCGGTTTTTCGATCATCGGCCGTAAGGGGTATGAGCTCCTCATCGATATGGGGATCGAGCGGGCGCGAACCTTTGCCGACATGATCCGGCACCATCCCGATTTCGAACTGACCAGCGAACCGGAGCTGAATATCCTCACCTACCGCTACTGTCCGCTCAAGGTACAGCAGGCCTTGGACGGAGCAACGGCTTCGCAGCGCGCCGACATCAATGCCCTCCTTGACCAGGTCAGCCAGCTGCTGCAGAAATATCAGCGGGAAGCGGGGAAATCCTTTGTCTCCCGGACGAGGCTGCGCATGGCGCACTATGGAGAGGAACTCACTGTCCTGCGTGTCGTGCTGGCCAACCCCCTGACGACCAATGAGATCCTGGCGGCGGTTCTGGCTGAACAGTGCGAGATCGTGCAACAGCCGGAGATTCAAGCGTTGCTGCAGCAGGTTGAGGGACTCTGCACTGGCTTCGGCTGCGAAATAAGGGGAGCTGTCCCTTGCCGGACTGCAGTGCCAAGCGCCGAACCTGCCGCTGCTGATTCTCCTGCTGCGTAATCCGGAATTATTCGTTCATTTTGAAGGGCAAAGGCCGTGCGGCTTTTGCCCTTTTCTTTTTGCCTGCTACAATGGAGCGAGGTGCTGATCCGAAACCAGTGAACGAGGCCAACGATGCAGATTTTTGCCGCTTCCTGTCTTCTCTCTGTTGCCAGTCCCCCGATGACCGGGGGAGCGATGGTCGTGGAAAATGGCCGCATTGCCGCTGTCGGCCCCCTTGCCGAACTGCGCAGGAGTTGGCCGGGGCCGGTGCGGGAGTTCCCCGGTGGGGTCATCATGCCGGGGCTGGTGAATGCCCACACCCATCTGGAACTTACCCACTTCCCTGCCTGGAA
>JAJZTK010000057.1 GCA_021849045.1 Deltaproteobacteria bacterium
AAAGGTCGAATTTGGGGAAATCCGGGTGCTCCAGTTCGGCGATGAACATGGTGGGGACGCCATGAACGGCAGTGCATTTTTCCTGCTCTACGGTCTGCAGCACCTTGAGCGGGTCGAAGATCTCCACCGGCACCATGGTGGATGCGTGGGTGACGCAGGCCATGACCCCCAGCACGCAGCCGAAGCAGTGGAAGAACGGGACCGGGATGCAGAGCCGGTCCTTTTCGGTCAGCTTCATGCACTCGCCGATGTTGAAGCCGTTGTTGACCACGTTGTTGTGGGTAAGCATGACCCCCTTGGGAAAGCCGGTGGTGCCGGAGGTGTACTGCATGTTGATGGTCTCATGGCAGTCAAGGGTGGCTTCTATGGCTGACAGCGCCGCATCGTCCGCGTCCTTGCCCAGTTCGATGATGCGGCTGAAGTTGATCATGCCGGGAGGGGTGGCGTCGTCGCCGATGAATACGACTCTCTTCAGATGAGGGAGCCCGGCGCAGTTGAGCCTGCCCGGCTCGCTGGCCGCCAGTTCCGGCACCACGTCGCCTATGGTCTGCACGTAGTCCGAATCCTTGAACTTTTGGACCATGAAGAGGGTGTTGGAGTCCGACTGGTTGAGGATGTACTCCAGTTCAGCCGATTTGTAGGAGGTGTTGATCGTCACCAGGATGGCGCCTATCTTGGCGGTGGCGAACTGGAGGATGACCCATTCCGGGACGTTGTACGCCCAGATGGAGACGTTGTCCCCTTTCTTGATCCCCATGGCCAGAAGGCCTTTGGCCACCTGGCGGCAGAGGTCGTTGAACTGGCTGTAGCTGTAGCGCAGGCCGCGCTCGGGGTATACCAGGGCATCGTTGTCCGGATACCGTCTGGCCATTTCGTCCAATAGACCGCCGACTGTAAGGGTGATCTGGTGTGACATGGGCTCCTCCTTGCGCGTATGTGTGGTGGGGTTGGATCAGCCCCGGTTACCGGTTGTCGCTCCGCGGGCGCGGGCCACCCGGGAGCCGGAAGGGCGTCCGAGAATCTTTGAAATGTAATTGCCGGCATCGATCAGGGCGTCCAGGTCGACGCCGGTCGCTATGCCGAGCCCGTTCAGCATGTAGAGCAGGTCTTCGCTGGCCACATTGCCCGCTGCGCCGGGGGCATAGGGGCACCCTCCCAGGCCGGCCACCGAGCTGTCGACGACCGCGATTCCCCGCTCCAGCACCGCCAGGATGTTGGCCAGGGCCTGGCCGTAGGTGTCGTGGAAATGCACGGCCAGCTTTTCCCGCGGCACCTTCTTCGCCACCGCGTCCACCATGGCCTGGGCCTTAGCCGGGGTGCCGACGCCGATAGTGTCCCCCAGGAAGATCTCGTAGCAGCCGAGCGCCAGCATCCTTTCGGCCAGATCGGCGACCGCTGCCGGTGCGATCTCCCCTTCGTAGGGACACCCCAGGGCACAGGAGACGGCACCGCGCACCCGGAGCCCCTTGTTGCGGGCCGCCGCAATCACCAGGGCGAAACGCTCCAGGCTTTCGGCAATGGAGCAGTTGATGTTCTTTTGCGAGAAGGTCTCCGAGGCGGAGCCGAACACCGACACCTCGGTGGCCCCGGCGGCAATAGCGGCCTCCAAACCGGTGAGATTGGGGACCAGCACCTGGTAGGTAACGCCGGGCCGGCGGGTGATCCCGGCCATGACCCGGGCATTGTCGGCCATCTGCGGTACCCATTTGGGGGAGACGAAGCTGGTGGCCTCTATGGCGGTCAGCCCGGTGGCGGACAGGCGGTCGATCAGCTCGATCTTGACTTCGGTCGGCACGATCTGGCGCTCGATCTGCAAGCCGTCCCGCGGGCCGACCTCGACGATCTTGACGAAATTGGGGAGTCTCATCCGCTTACCTCGTCGCTGGCAAAGGCCAGCAGTTCGGCCCCTTCATTGACCACCGCACCTGCCGCAAAATGGATCTCCGCGACCACGCCGTCCCTGGGGGCGGTGATGGTATGCTCCATCTTCATCGCTTCCAGGATGACCAGCGGGGTCCCGCGCTCGACCCGGGTGCCGGGCTCCACCAGCAGCGCCACGATCTTGCCCGGCATGGGCGCGGTCAGGCGCCCCCCCTCGACCTCCTGTTCACCGGCATGGGCCAGCGGGTCGTGAAGGGTCAGGCGATGACTGCCGCCATGGGTGACGATGGTCAGGTCGCAGCCGTGGCGGACCACCGTGGCCTTGACCCGTGCACCACCCAGGTCGGCCAGGAGGTCGCCCTCACCGTCCAGTTGGCCGCGTGTCAACAACTGGCCACCGGGAAGGTCCAGCAGGTACCCCGAGGGGCGGTAGTGGGCCGTGACGCAGACTGCCGACTCGTTGTCGCCGAAGGTCAGTACCTGGTGGCTGTCGCCGTTCATCTGCCAGCCGGTGGTCAGGTGCCAGGGCGACCAGCAATCGCCGGACCCGGCTGCGGCCCGCTCCGCTTCGGCGGCCCGGCACAGGAGGACATCGAGGCAGGCCAGGGCCAGCACCTGATCACTGGCCGGAACTGCCTCGGGAAAGAGTGCCGCCCGGTGACGCTCGATGAAACCGGTATCGAGATCGCCGGCCGCGAAGGCGGGATGGCTGGCCACCGCGGCCAGAAACCCGATGTTGGTGGTCACCCCGACCACCTGGTATTCCGCGAGGGCGGAGCGCAGCCGGCGGAGCGCCCCGGCGCGGGTCGCATCCCAGACAATGAGTTTGGCGATCATCGGGTCGTAATGAATGCTGACCCCATCCCCCTGGCGCACGCCGGTGTCGATCCGCACATGGGCACTCTCCTGCGGGGTGCGCAGGTGGGTCAGGTCACCGATGGACGGCAGGAAGTCGCGGGACGGGTCTTCGGCATAGATGCGGGCCTCGATGGCATGCCCCCCGATGGCCAGCTCATGCTGGACGCAGGGGAGCTCCCCGCCCGCTGCCACCAGCAGCTGCCACTCCACCAGGTCCTGGCCGGTGATCATCTCGGTGACCGGATGTTCCACCTGCAGCCGGGTGTTCATCTCCATGAAGTAGAAGGAACCATCCTCGTCCAGCAGGAATTCCACGGTGCCGGCGCCGACATAGCCGATGGCGCGGGCCGCGGCCACGGCCGCATCCCCCATCTTCATCCGCAACCCTTCGTCCATGCCCGGCGCCGGGGCCTCTTCCAGCACCTTCTGGTGGCGACGCTGGATGGAGCAGTCACGTTCGAAGAGATGGACGGCATTGCCGCGGGCATCGGCAAAGACCTGGATTTCCACGTGACGCGGGCGGGTCAGGTACTTTTCCAGAAGCACCCGATCGTCGCCAAAGCCGGAGAGGGCCTCCCGTTTGGCCGCGGCCAGCGCATCGGCGAAGGACGGCGCATCCCAGACGACCCGCATCCCCTTGCCGCCGCCACCGGCGGTCGCCTTGATCAGTACCGGGTACCCGATCCGGTCCGCACCGCCTTGTAACAGCGCGGGGTCCTGGTCTTCGCCGTGGTAGCCGGGGACCAGCGGCACCGCCGCCCCTTCCATGATCCGCTTGGCCGCGCTCTTCGAGCCCATGGCCCGGATGGCCGCTACCGGAGGGCCGATGAAGACGATCCCGGCCTTGCCGCAGGCTTCGGCAAACTCCGCATTTTCCGAAAGGAACCCGTAACCGGGATGAATGGCCTGGCTGCCGCTCCTGGCGGCCACTTCCAGGATCGCTTCGGCGCGGAGGTAACTCTCCCGCGCCGGGGCCGGACCGATGTGGTAGGCCTCGTCTGCCAGGGCCACATGCAGGGCGCCCGCATCGGCGTCGGAATAGACGGAGACGGTGCGGATGCCGAGTTTGCGGGCGGTGCGGATGACGCGGCAGGCGATCTCGCCACGGTTGGCAATCAGGATTGTATCGAACATGTCAGTATCCTTGTGGTCGATCGGAGATTGGCGCTGCCACCTGGTCAGCCTTTCATCCACGCCGGCGGCCGCTTTTCCAGAAACGCGGACAGTCCGTCGCGGCATTCGGCCGAGGCGCGGCGGTCGGCCATCAGCCCGGCGGTTTCCGCGATCAGCGCCTCATCCACGAGCCGTCCGGAAACGTTGGCGATCAGTTTCTTTGCCGCCACCATGGCGCCCGGTCCGTTCCTGAGCATGGCGGACGTCAGCCGGTCAGCCGCGGCGCTAAGCTCCTGTTCATCGGCCACCAGTTCATGGACAAGGCCGATGCGGTGCGCTTCGGCTGCCGTTATGACTTCGGCGGTCATGAAATAGCGTCGCGCCGCGCGGGCACCGATGGCCGCGATCACATAGGGGGAGATGACCGCCGGGATGAGCCCCAGTTTGACCTCGGAAACGCAGAATGCTGCCCGCGCCGTGGCGATGGCGATGTCGCAGCAGGACGTCAGCCCGACCCCGCCGCCGTAGGCAGCCCCCTGAACCAGCGCAATGGTCGGCTTGCCCAGCCCATTGAGGGTGTGCATCAGCTCCGCAATCCCCCTGGCGTCGGCCAGGTTCTGTTCCCGCGAATTGTCGGCCATACGCCGCATGTCGTTCAGGTCGGCACCGGCGGAAAAGCTCTTGCCGCTGGCCGCCAGGATCACCAGGCGCACGCCGGGGTCGGCTTCGAGCCGCCGCAATGATGCGGTCAGGTTGGCGACCAGGCTTTCGTTAAAGGCGTTGTGCAACTCGGGGCGGTTCATGGTGAGCGTCGCCCGGCCGGCATCGTCCAGATCGGTGAGAATGACTGCATCGTTCATGGGTGTATTCCTCTCAATTCCCTACATCCTGAATACGCCGAACTCGGTCTTTTCAGGTGGCGCATTGCAGGATGCCGATATCCCCAGCCCGAGCACCATCCGGGTGTCGGCCGGGTCGATGATGCCGTCGTCCCACAGGCGGGCGCTGGCGTAATAGGGATGCCCCTGGGTGTCATACAGTTCGCGGACCGGCGCTTTGAAGGCGTGTTCCTCTTCCGGGCTCCAGCTCTCGCCGCGCGCCTCCATGCCGTCCCGCTTGACCTGGGCCAGCACGCTGGCGGCCTGTTCGCCACCCATGACCGAGATGCGCGCATTGGGCCAGATCCAGAGGAAGCGCGGGCTGAAGGCCCGGCCGCACATGCCGTAATTGCCGGCCCCGAAGCTGCCGCCGATGATGACCGTGAATTTGGGGACCGCTGCGCAGGCCACGGCCGTGACCATCTTGGCACCATCCTTGGCAATCCCGCCCGCCTCGTACTTGCTGCCGACCATGAAGCCGGTGATGTTCTGCAGGAAGATCAGGGGGATGCCGCGCTGGCTGCACAGTTCGATGAAGTGTGCCCCCTTGAGTGCCGACTCCGAGAAAAGAATACCGTTGTTGGCGACAATGCCAACCGGGTAGCCCCAGATATGGGCAAAACCGCAGACCAGGGTGGTGCCGTAGAGCTGTTTGAATTCGTCGAATTCGGAACCATCCACGATCCGGGCGATCACCTCGCGCACGTCATACGGCTTGCGGGTGTCGGAGGGAATCACCCCGTACAGTTCCGCCGGATCATAGAGCGGCTCCAACGGCTCACGCATGGCAAGGAGTGGCCGCTTGACCCGGTTCAGGTTCCCCACGCAGCGCCGGGCAATGGCCAGGGCATGGGCGTCGTCCACGGCGTAGTGATCGGTCACGCCGGAGGTGCGGCAATGGATGTCGGCCCCGCCCAGGTCCTCGGCAGAAACGACCTCGCCGATGGCGGCCTTGACCAGAGGCGGGCCAGCCAGGAAGATGGTCCCCTGGTTCTTAACAATGATGCTTTCCCCTGACATGGCCGGCACATAGGCCCCGCCGGCGGTACAGGAACCGAGCACCACCGCGATCTGGGGGATACCCCGGCCCGACAGGGTGGCCTGATTGTAGAAGATTCTGCCGAAATGGTCCCGGTCGGGAAACACCTCCTCCTGCCGCGGCAGGTTGACCCCCCCGGATTCCACCAGGTAGATGCAGGGGAGATTGTTTTCCCGAGCGATATCCTGGGCGCGGAGATGCTTCTTCACGGTCAGGGGGAAATAGCAGCCACCCTTGACCGTCGGGTCGTTGGCGACGATCATGCACTCCTGCCCCTTGATCCGGCCGATGCCGGTGACAATGCCGGCGGCAGGCGCCTCGTTGTCGTACATCCCGTAGGCTGCGAACTGGGACAGCTCCAGGAACGGCGAGCCGACATCGAGCAGCTGCCTGATCCGCTCGCGCGTGAGCAGCTTGCCCCGTTCGATATGTTTCCTGCGGGCCCGTTCGTCGCCGCCGAGGGAGATCTTTGCCACCTTTTCCCGCAGGTCGGCCACCAGCGCCGTCATCACCGCTGCGTTGCGGCTGTAATCGTCTGACCCGCTCTTGATGCTGCTCTTCAGAACCGTCATGTCGCTATGCTCTCCCCTCGTATCATCCCGTCATCGTGAATCCGTGAGGCCGTGTGCCCCGCTGCGCTCCGAGTGCCGCTTGCACCGCCGCTGTACGGCTCATTTCGCGCCGGCCCATCAACTCACCCTGACGGGTTCAGACACGATGGGCCGGCTTTTGCTCCATTTCGCCTACAGCGGCTGGCGCTCGGGCACAGTCGCTCCGCGAGTCACACGGCCTCACGGTTCGGGGTATGTTTAATACGGCGCCGTCTCGTTGAACAGTTCCCGGCCGATCAGCATCCGCCGGATCTCGCTGGTGCCGGCGCCGATCTCGTACAGCTTGGCATCCCGCAGCAGCCGGCCGGTCGGATACTCGTTGATGTAGCCGTTGCCGCCTAGGATCTGGATCGCCTCCAGGGCCATCCAGGTGGCCTTCTCCGCCGCGTAGAGTATGGCGCCGGCCGCGTCCTTGCGGATGGCGTTCCTGCCGCTGCAGGCGTGGGCAACGGCATACACGTAGGCACGACAGGCATTCATGGTGCTGTACATGTCGGCGATCTTTCCCTGCATCAGCTGGAATTCGCCGATCGCTTTTCCGAACTGCCGCCGTTCGTGGATGTAGGGAACGACGACATCCAGGCAGGCCCGCATGATCCCCAGCGGCCCGGCCGCCAGTACGGCCCGCTCATAGTCGAGGCCGCTCATCAGGATTCTGACCCCTTCCCCCTCGCGGCCGACCCTGTTCTCCTCCGGGACCTCGCAATCCTCGAATACCAGTTCGCAGGTGTCGGAGCCGCGCATGCCGAGTTTGTCCAGCTTCTGGGCCGTCGAGAACCCCTTGAACCCTTTCTCGATCAGAAAGGCGGTGATCCCCTTCGAGCCGGCGTTGATGTCCGTCTTGGCGTAGACCAGCAGGGTGTTGGCGTGGGGGCCGTTCGTGATCCACATCTTGGTGCCGTTCAGGATATACCGGTCACCCTTCCGGTCGGCGCGCAGGCGCATGCCGACCACGTCCGAGCCGGCGCCGGCCTCGCTCATGGCCAATGCCCCCACATGTTCGCCGGAGATCAGTTTCGGGAGGTAGCGGCGTTTCTGCTCCTCGCTGGCGTTGCGGTATATCTGGTTGATGCAGAGATTGGAATGGGCGCCGTAGGCCAGGCCGACCGAGGCAGAGGCGCGGCTGATCTCCTCGATGGCCACCACATGCTCCAGATAGGCCATGCCGGCACCGCCATACTCTGCGGAAACGGTGATGCCGTGCAGTCCCAGTGCCCCCATCTTTGGCCAGAGGTCCATGGGGAAGTGGTTTTCACGGTCGATATCCGCGGCCCTGGGGGCGATTTCGGCCATGGCAAAGGAGTAGACGGTCTCTCTCAGCAGATCGGCCGTTTCGCCCAGATCAAAATTCAGCGTCGGATACGGTTTCATCGCTCAACCTCCCTTTTCGTGGATCTCCAATGAACGAACAGCTGTACCGGGGGCGTGGTAACGGCCGGTGCGGAAAGCGTGGTGTCTGTCCGTACCGCTAAACTTATGTTTCATTATAATAAACCAGTTTACGTTTAAGTCAACATAAAATATAACAAGATTCTATCATGCTGTTTTGGCGCATATAGTTAGAAACAAGCTGTTTTGGGATGAGTTTTCCCCAACCTTCTTGCCGTTGACCGAACTGTTCTTGTCTGGGGGGGTGATGTCGCGGTGACGCTGTTTTATGGCTCTTGGCGATGGGGAAAGGTGTTGATGCCGGCAACAGCACCGATGGTCTTGTAGATCCGGATATCCTCCCACGGCTCATCAAGGATCTTGTCCACTGACAGGTCATCCCATGGTTCGTCCAGGATGCCGTCATGGATTGCCCAGCTCCTGCCATGCACACTCTTTTCCATGCCGGGCATGCGGAACGGGCTGGACCCGTCGAGCTTGGTGAAGAGCACCCCGCCGGGCCTGAATTCCCGGTCGATTTCCCTCATCATGCGCCGGCCGTTGAGATAGTCGAACCCGTATTTTTCGTAGCGGATGGCATTGTCATAGGTGAGCGGTTCCGCGAGGATGATGTCCATTTCCAGGGAATCCACGAACCGTTCGAAACGCGCGAAGAACTCGCCGAACATCCTGAGGCCGCGGCTGGTCTGGTTGGGAAACAGCCCGGCCCGCATGGCCCGTATCTCTTCGCCGATATTCCGTCCCAGTGTGGTGAAGCAGTTGTCGTTGCCGTTTTCGTCCAGGTCTACGGCAAAGTAGGGGGCAAAGGGGTCGTTGATGATGCAGAAGGAGAGTTCCATTTGGTGGAAATGTGTCTCGGCAATGTCGAGAAAGAAGGTGGTGCGGCGGTCATTGGGGTCGTGTCTGACTTCGATGCGGGCAAGCGACATGCCGTCCGGGGCGATGATGGTGACCCTGCGGCGCCCGTCGGCACCCCGGAGTGTTTCCGGGGAGATCTCCAGGAGTTGGAGCAGGCGTGGGGGGATGATTTCGGTGTAGACCCTCTGTTTTTCTGCCGTCTCAAGGGCATTTATATCGGCAAGTCCGCCCAGGAGTGTTCCTTTTGCCGACCGTAGCGGCACATTCCCCGGCAGTTTGCTCATTTCCCCTCCGAAAAGAGTTGAATCCAGCGGTGCCCGGAAGAGCCGATACCCCCGGTGCAACCTTGAACTGCCTACAGTATGCAGCAAAAAGTTGCACTTGTCAGGGGTATCGTCAGAATTTGGTCCTACTCCTCTACTACGAATTCCCAGGCACACCAGTATTCATCGGGGTGGGCATCCGGCGGACAGGCGATGCAGTTGGTCCGGATGCGCGGGTCCACGGTCCGGGCAAAGTCGGCATACTCCACCAGTCCAACGCTCTTGCAGGGGAAATCCGAAAGCCCCTTTCGTTTGCGGGCCGACTGCACCCGGCAGTCGAGCATCCTGAATACCACCCGGTTCGTTGACACTTCTATGCAGTCCTGCAGGTTGAGGCGGGCATACAGCCGGTAATTGAGGCAGGTCATGAGCGCCGGAATGCCGCCGCCCGGTTTCAGCCCCTGACGCTCCATGATCCGCTTGGCCTCGATCACCGTGAAATGCCGCCACGCCTCGCGGTCGGCATCGATGGCGGCATTCATGCCGTGTGTCTTCTCCACGGCCTGGAACCAGAGGCCGTCGTGGGCGAGCCAGTTCTTGGCGTCGTCTAGGATGATGCCGATCAACTCTTCCTTGCTCAGGTCGTTGAGTAGTCTGACTCCTTCATCGCCAGCCTGTACCGTGCTAGACATGGTGTTCCTCCTTGCTCTCTCGTTGCCGGGGCGGGAAAAACCTGCCCCGGTGTTCCATCAGTGGTCGCTGGCCTTGGCAATACCCAGTCCCGTAATCTGCCGCACCTCGATCTCGTCGAACATATCCTCGGCCCGGCGGTCCCGGAAGAGCAGGGTGCCGAAGATGGCAGCCAAGAGCCCCAGCGGCGCGGAGACGATGCCCGGGTTCTTGAGCGGGAAGATCGCCGCCTTGAGGCCGACCATGGAGGTGCCGCCGTCGTTCTTGGCGAAATCGGCCCGGGCCTTCTCCAGGGTCTTCAGGTCTTTCTCTGCCAGGACTGCACCTTCCGCCTGCTTCTTCTCCAGGGTGACGATCATCTTCCTGGCGTCGTCGGCAATCTTTTGGGGATAGGTCATGACCGGCGAGATCATGACCAGGGCCAGGGCCGAGATGGTGCCTACCAGCAGGGCCGAGATGGTGCCGGCCGTATTGAACTTTTTCCAGAAGAGGGAGAGCATGACCGCCGGAAAGTTCCCGGAGGCGGCAACGGCAAAGGCAAGGGCCACCAGGGCCACGACGTTCTCCTTCTCGGCCGCGAGCCCCATGACGATGGCGGCAATGCCGACGAAGAGGGAGGTGATGCGGGCCACCCTGACCTGCTCCTGCTGGTCAGCCTTGCCGTTCTTGATGATGTTTACGTATACGTCGTGGGCGATGGCAGCGGAGGCCGCCAGCACCAGGCCCGAAACGACCGCCAGGATGGTGGCGAAGGCGACGGCGCAGATGAAGGCCAGGAAGAGGTCGCCACCCAGTGAGCCGGCACCGCCACCCAGCTTCTGGGCCAGCAGGAGCGTTGCCATGTTGCCTCCCTTGTCAACCGAGCTGATCAGCTGCGGGGTGAGGTAGAGCGCGGCGCCGAAACCGATCAGGTTGATCAGGAAGAAGAAGGTGGAGTTGATGAACAGGGCGACGACGATGGATTTGCGGGCTTCCTTGGCATTGGGCACCGTAAAGAAGCGCATCAGGATGTGCGGCAGGCCGGCGGCTCCCAGTGCCCAGGCAATGCCGAGGGAGATCTGGTCGAGCGGGTTCTTGAGGAAGAGACCCGGCTCAAGGAAACGCTGACCGTAGTCGAAACCCGGCTTGGGGAGGGCGTCCTTGAGAACGTTCAGCCGTATGTGGTCCTGGATCAGCTGGTTGTTGACGATGTCGGTGAACAGACGGAACGGGTTCATCCCTGCCTTGGCCATGACCAGGAAGGCGAGGAGGACGGTGCCGCTCATCAGCAGGGCGGCCTTGATGATCTGTACCCAGGTGGTCGCCTTCATGCCGCCGAAGACCACGTAGCCGACCATCAGCACACCCACCCCGATGACCGACACCCGGTAGGGGATGTCCAGTAGCACCTGCATCAGCTTGCCGGCGCCGACCATCTGGGCGATCAGGTAGAACAGGGAGACCGTTACCGTGGAGAGGGCTGCCACCGCCCGCACCGGCTTGGGGGAGGCCCTAAAGGAGAGGATGTCCCCCAGGGTGAACTTGCCGGCGTTGCGACACGGTTCGGCCACCACCAGGAGGATGGCGATGAAGGAGAACATGGGGCCGACGGCGTACATGAAGCCGTCGATGCCGTAGAGGGAGATCAGGCCGGACATCCCCAGGAACGAGGCGGCCGACATGTAGTCACCGGCAATGGCCCAGCCGTTCTGGAGCCCGGTGATCCCGCCGCCGGCGGCGTAGAAATCGGCGGCCGACGTGGTCTGCTTGGCAGCCCAGACCACGACGCAGAGAGTGATGCCGATGATGGCCATGAACATGGTGATGGTGATGGCCCGGTTCGGCTTGACCTTTGTCTGGGTTGCCGGGGCTGCCGCCGGCACGGCCTGTTTTGCCGCGCTGGCAGCGGGCGCCGGCTGGGCTGCCTGGGGTGCCGTCCCTTGCGGAACAGCCTGCGATGCGGTTGGGGCGGAGGCAGAAGGTGCCTTGGCCGGATCGGCGGCGAAGCCAACGGTGGTCAGAAAGAGGGTCAGTATGGTTGCAAGCAGTGTCTTGGTAAGCATGGGCATCTCCTATTGGATTTCCGCGACCAGTTCTTCGGTCAGTCGGTCGAAGACGTTATTGGCCACCTTGGTGTAGTAGATGGCCACGAAGAAGGCGACCACGAACTGGGAAAGGATGAAGAGATAGCCGAAGTTGATCACCCCCATCAGCTTGATCCTGAACAGGTCGGGGAAATAGCCGGACAGCGTCGGCAGCAGGAAGTAGTAGATGGATGAGGCGATCCACCAGCCGAACAGGAACACCCTCTTGCGCCGTTTGAGTTCGAGATATTTGGGGTTACGGGCGATCTTTCCCCAGTCGTACGTTTGTGCATCCATAAGTCACCTCTCCTTTCGTAGGTAGGAATCGATGCCGGGGGACCGGTACCCCCGGCGGGGAATATTCATGGGTTCCTGTTCCGAGAATTGCTGTTGTATTTTTAAGACCATTTGACTGGCATGGTTGCCAATAATGGTCGCGCATTGCTCTGTTTTTTGTGACCAACTGATACGATGTTTCAGATATGTCTGTGCAGTGGTGCCGGGTCTTGAATTGCACGCGGACTATTGTTTGGGGTGGTGTGGCTTTGGTGCTATAGCTGCTTTGAATTACGTTAATGACATCGTTTGCGCCGCTCTGCAGGTGGTTACGTGTGGTGCTTCAACATGCCTTGATAACACTGTAATTTGCATTGATGGGTAGTGTATTGACCCATTATGGGTTAGCATATACATCTCGTTTACGTATAAGTCAAGTAAATTTAAAACATCTTTTTATGTGTTTAATATGATGATCTCTGATGACGTCGCTTGGTCGTTGTTTCCGGATATTGCCTTGACAAAATGCGGGGCCTACTTTAAAACGCGTTACGTTGCGACAAGGGGGAAGTTATGGCCGAAAGTAGGGAAGACGAAGAGATAACATCCATCGGCGATCTGGCAAAATCGCTCGATCTGACGACCCGGACGCTGCGCTACTGGGAAGAGGTGGGTATCATCGAGTCCGTGCAACGGGCGGACGGCGCAGTGCGGGGATACACGCAGTATTATGTCCGACGTATCAGGTTCATCATGAAACTCAAGGAGCTCGGGCTCACCATTCGGGAGATGCAGGACCTTTATGTCGCTTACGGAGAGGCGAAGGAGACCGAGAATATGATTCCCCGGCTGATCCAGATTCTGGATGACCACATCAACAAGGTCGATGAAAAAATGGCCAGGCTGGCGTCGCTCAGGAAGGACGTTGTGGATTATCGGCAGCGGATGGTGGAGAAGTTCAGGTTGAGTAACGAGTCGTAATGAGCTGCACGGTGTGATTCAGAACAGGGCCGCTCCCACAATGGGGGCGGCCCTGTTTGTTTTTTACTGGTCTTAGCCGAGCCGTCTGAACGCCGACGCCTTGATGGCGGCAAAGATCTCGCTGCCGGCCACGATGCCGAGTTCCGAGGCCGCCGGCGCAACCACCTCTGCCACCAGCCGCTCGCTGCCGCAGGCCAGCTCGATGCCGACCTTGTTGCCGGCGGGAAACGTGCCGAGCACTCGGCATTGCAGCAGGTTCCTGGCGCTGATCGCCTCGGGGTGGCGTTTGAAGATGATCATGTCCTTGGACGATAGCTCGAACAGGGCATCCTGCTGGTCGTTGGCGGTGGTGGTGAGCAGTTCGCCGTCGCCCCATTGGTAGGCGAACAGGCCGTCGACGGGCCGGGGGATCCCCAGTCTGAGAAGGTTGATGTAGCCGACCGGGCTCTCCTCCATGCGCGACCGGGCCAGCTGTTCCGTCGAGGTCTGCTCGACAATCCGACCGCCTGCCACCACGAGCAGGTGATCGACCATCAGCCGCATCTCCACGAGGGAGTGGGAGATGAACAGGTACGGAATGCCGAACTGCTCGCTCACGCTCTTCAGGTAGGGGATGATCTGGAACCGCAGGGTGTCGTCAAGGGCCGAAAGCGGTTCGTCCATCAGCAGCAGCCGGGGATTGGCCAGGATGGCCCGGCCCAGGGCCACGCGCTGCTTCTCGCCACCGGAGAGGTTGTTCACCCCCCGGTGCAGCAGGGATTCCAGTCCGAGCACCTCGACCAGGACGGAGAGGTCGATCTTCCGGTCTGCTGCCGGGCAGCGCTTGAATCCGTAGAGCAGGTTACCCTTCACGCTCAGGTGGGGAAAGAGACAGGGATTCTGGAAGACGATGGCGATCCGCCGTTGCTCAGGTGGCAGATCGATGCCTCTCCGGCTGCTGAACAGGCACTCTCCGTCCAGGAATATTTCACCCTGATCCGGCCGGCAGAGTCCGGCAAACATGCCGACCAGGGTCGACTTGCCCCCTCCCGACTGACCGAAGATCCCGACCCGGTCGCCGGTAATGGTACAGTCGGCCTCCAGGTTGAAGGCAGCGTAGCTCTTCTGTACCGTTAGACGGATTTCCACGTCAGTCCCTCCTGGCTATCCTGGTGCCGACCACTTCATGCAGCAGGAGTACTACCAGCGACATGACGACCGAGACGATACAGAGTGTCAAGGCCAGGGTTTCACCGGTCGGCGAGCTGGCATAATCATAGATCGCCAGGGGAATGGTCTGGGTGACCCCCGGGATATTGCCGGCGACAATGATCGTGGCACCGAACTCCCCAAGGCTGCGGGCAAACATGAGGGATGACCCGGCAATAATCCCCCGGATGGAGAGGGGGAGGATGACGGTGAGGAGCGAGTCGTACCAGTGGGCGCCGAGGGTGCGCGATGCCTGGATCAGCTGCTGGTCGATCGACTCCATGCCGATCCTGATCGATCTGACCAGAAGCGGGAAGCCGACCACTGCCGAAGCGATGACCGCCGCCTTCCAGGTGAAGATGAGCCTGATGCCGGCCAGTTCCAGCAGTTGCCCCAGCCACCCCTTCCGGCCGAGGAGGAGCAGCAGAAAGTAACCGATAACCACTGGCGGCAGGGTCAGCGGCAGATTGACAAACAGTTCAAGCAGTACTTTGCCCCGGAACCGGAGGAACGTGATGCAGTACGCGGCGACAAAACCAAACGGCAGCGACAGGGCCGTGGCCGCCAGGGCAACCTTTGCCGAGAGTCGGATCGCGTCGATATCTGCCGGTGTGAGGGAAAGCATCGGTATAAGGCCTCGTTTGCCTGTAGAACTTACTGCAGTGCAAAGCCGTAGCGGGTGAGGACCGCCTTGGCGTCATTTCCCTGAAGATACCGGTAAAAGGCCTCCGCATCCCTGTTCCGAGCGCCTGCGGTCGTCAGTCCCATGGGATACACCACCCGGGGATAAAGTCCTTGCGGGACAGTAAAAAGGATTTTGGCCTGTTTTGCCAGCAAGGCGTCGGTACGGTACACAAAGGCGCCGTCAACCTCTCCCCGTTCAGCGTACATAAGGCATTCCCGCACGTCCTTGGCCATGACAAGCTTCTTCTCCACCTGTTTGTCGATGCCGGCCTTCCTCAATGCCTCGGTGGCATACTCGCCGGCCGGCACGCTTTTCGGGCTGCCGATGGCGATCCTGGCCAGCTTTACCAGATCTTTCAGTGACGTAGCCTTGCCGGGGGCACCGGCAAAGACCAGTGAATTGTAGGCAAAGGTGCCGATGGTCGCGCGCTCCACCAGTTTTCTGTCTTTCAGGTACTCCATCCACTCAAGGTTGGCCGAGATAAAGATATCGGCGGGGGCGCCGTTCTCGATCTGCTTGGCCAGCGCTCCGGAAGCGCCGTAGTTCTTTACGAACTTCACGGCCGGGTTCTTCCCGGCGTAGCCGTCGGTCAGTTCGTTTATCACGTCTTTGAGGCTGGCGGCAACCGAAAGATTGATCTCTCCAGCCAGCACCGGCGTAGCCAGCAAAAGCAGGCAGATCAGGAACGTTGTCATATTGGCTACAATTTTCATGCGTCGACCCTCCAAGGTGGTATGTGATTGATGGTGCCAGTTCAGATCAGACCGGCTGAATGGTGCCGCCAATATTCCACCCCGCGTGCAATGCTCTGGTCGGTCCTTGAGCGGCAAGGAACTCAACACCCGCAAACAGTTTTGGCATACAGGAGGTAATAGTTGCACCAGATTTCTGGAGCACTCTGGCCGCCTCTTCCGTGCAGCAGAGGGTCGTCTCTTCGCGGGTGGAGAAGATTATTTGCCCTGTTCTGTCTCCAATGCCAAGCAGATTGGTAGTCAGGTCACCGTAAGGGACGTCTTCTTCGATAAAACACTCGATGTCGCTGTCAGGAAGACAATTGATCATCCGTACCCTTTCCTCGGCTCGTTATGGTTAAAGCAATACAAACGAAGTACAAAAAAAGGGACAGCGCCGGTGATGTCCCTTGGTCTACATCAGCTGACGCCGATGATAACGCTGGAGGCCTTGAACAGGGCACAGGCGTGACCGCCGACTTTCAATGCGAGCCGTGTTGCGCTGTCATGGGTAATGACGGCGCTGACGGTGTTGCCGCCGCCGATCTCCACGTCCACCTCGGTATTGACCGGGCCTTCGATGATCTTGGCGATGGTGCCGCAGAAGATGTTGCGGGCGCTGACCTTGGCATCGTGCAGATCGGTGCCGATGATGATCGAGCTGGCCTTGATGATGGCGTACGCTTCGGTGCCGGTTTTCAGTTCCAGGTTGTCGATGGCGCCGTTGGTGACGGTAGCTGTCAGAGGAATGCCACCTTTGAGCGACAGAGTGACCTCGGCATTGACGGCGCCTTTGGTGATCTTGGTTACGGTACCGGCGAATGTATTGCGGGCGCTGACTTTCATGGAGATCCTCCTCATGAATTGGTACAGGCTGTCGGTATCGCCCAGCCTGCTTTCCAGGTTGTCCAGGAATTTGCGGTGTTCTTCCTGGATGGTTTTGAACTGCGCGACAATCTTTTTCCCTTCGGCGGTGAGACTGGTGCCGCCGCCCCCCTTGCCGCCGGTCAGGCGGTCGACCAGCGGTTTCTCCGCCATGTTGTTGATCATGTTGATCGTATCCCAGGCGGTCTTGTAACTTATACCGACGGCCTTGGCAGCCTTGGTGATCGAACCGAGCTCGTCGACCTTTTCCAGCAGAATAATCCGGTCACCACCCAGGAATTTGTTTTCAGCCCGGTTTAACCAGAGGTTGCCGGCAAGGCCGATAATGCTTTTGTTGTCTTTCATAGTCTGCCTGCTCCCCGTAGAGCGGGCGATAAAGGTGCCGGCTGCTCTGCACTAACTATACAGTAGACCTCGTTATAGTCAACGCTATATAGCGAGAGCCGATATTCACCAGAAATAAATCACGGTCAAGGTTAGTGATCGAACAGCCTGCTAACCGAAACTCCCCATGCTCGCAAGACCGTAGATCAGCTCCGGACGGTAGGCAGGACGTCGGCCGCGGTACATGAGGAGTGTGCTCCCGGCTACCCTGAAACCGCTCATGCTGAGGAGTTTCGCCCCTTCCCGGTTGCCTTCCGGCACGTCCAGAAATGAGTCCGCGATTTCTCCGGTCGACTGCAGTGCCTGCTCCAACAGCCGGCGCGCCGCCTCCGGGGTCAAGCAACTCCATGGTCCCAACTGGACGCCGTCCGCGTAACCGTGCTTACAGAGGAAGCCGTCGCTTGTGGCGTGAAACCTTCCTCTGCCACCGAGGGCGGCGAAGATCCATTTGCGATAATCGCCCCATCCTGCCCGGTCAATAGACATCATGCCAGATAGGTTGCAGACGGCCTGCGGTGTAGGTGATCCGGAAACTCCTTTGCCGCGCCAGCGGTAGACCGCGTCGACGGCCTGGAAGCCGAGTTTCTCATAGATCGGCCTCCCCGCCGCCGATGCGGTGAGCCAGACGGTTTCGGCGCCTGCGGTCTCCAACGCTGACAACGCCGCCTGCATGAGGGCTGAACCGGTTCCCTGGCCGCGCAGGAGAGGTGAGACGATCAGGTTGCCGATCCAGCCGCTTCGGCCGTACTTTATGGCCGTGATAAAGGCGACCGGCCGGTTTGCGTCCCGCCAGACCAGGCAGCCGGCCGGAAATGCCCGGAGCAGGAACTCCAGCTCCCAGTGGTCGCAGATCCACCCCTCCTGGTCAGCCAGCTTCAGGAACGGTTCGATATCGCTCTGCCGGAACGTGTCAATACCCATGCCGTCGGCCTTGTCCTATTTCGAGCAGGCCGCGTTGGCGAACAGCTGGTCCTGGCCGATCAGCCCGACCGCGTCGGCCCGGCACTGGCGGCAGTGCTTGAACTGGCCGATGATCCTCTCGTTTGCGGCCCGTACTTCGTCCAGCCTGGCCGGTGTGGGAGGTTCGATGTTGGCGAAGTTTGCCTGGGGGATGAGCGGCATCACGTTCATGACAAAGGCCCCCAGCGACCTGATCCGTTCGGCGATCCGCGGCACCTCCGCTTCGTTGACGCCGGGGATGTAGACCGTATTGACCTTGACCGTCATGCCGAACGATGCGGCGCGTTTGATCCCTTCCAACTGGTTGGCGATCAGGATGCGGGCCGCTTCCTCGCCGGTGTACCGCTGACCGTGGTAGTTGATGTGGCGGTAGATACGGGCGCCGATAGCCGGATCGAGGGCATTGAGGGTGACGGTCAGGCTGTGGAGCCCGATCTCGTTCAGCCGGTCTATGCTCTCGGGGAGCAGCAGACCGTTGGTGCTCATGCACTTGATGAGGTGGGGGAACTCCTGGCCGATGAGGCTGAAGGTCTCGAAGGTCTCCTCATTGGCCAGCGGATCGCCGGGGCCGGCGATGCCGATCACCTTGATGATCGGTCCGAGCAGTTCGCTCGCCATGACCTCCCGTACCTTTTCCATGGCCTCGGCCGGGGTGAGCAGCCGGCTGGTGACCCCGGGACGCGACTCGTTGGCGCAGTCGTGTTTCCGGGAGCAGTAGCCGCACTGGATGTTGCAGCGGGGGGCAACGGCCAGATGCATGCGGCCGTTCTTGTGGTGGTTGCCGCCGAAGCAGGGGTGTCCCTGGATGTTCTTCCGTTCCGTGCAACTGGTTGCCATGGCGTGCTCCTTTCCTGGTCGGGATGTTCCGTTCGTGTTGCATGTTCCGCCGTGGTGGCCGGAGACGCTGCCAAATAAAAAGCCCGGCTGGAGATCTCCAGCCGGGCTTCATTGCCTGTGTCGCGTGAACGTCGTTGTCCGCGTTTGTCCGGGGTATTGCCTAAACCGTGCCAGAAACTGGCGCCCTTAATTTGTGCAGTGTTGTGGATGTTCGAGGGGTGGAGGGAGATGTTTGGTCGATGGATTTTGCCCCCACAAAGGCAATAATGGCTATTTTTTGTGCAACTGCCCCCGCGCCGGTCACCGCCATGACCGGCAAAGGCCCGGCCAGCAGGATGCAGGAGACTGGCATGCTCCATGTAACACGTAAGGCATCACATCTAGCTGGAGGAATCTATGTGCATGCAAAAGAGTGATGACCGGGAATGCATTACCGTTGATGAGGTGGCGCTGGAGCTGCATACCACTCCCTTGCGGGTACTGATGCTGATCAAGGAGAAGTCGCTGAAGGGGGAGTTCACGGATGGGGAGTGGTTGGTGACCCGGAAGTCACTGAACTGCTTCCTGGCCAGCGGCGCCGACCTCAGCCTGCAGGCCTCCTGCCACACGTCGTGCAGTTCGTCGGGCTGTAGCTGCACGTAACGTGGCGCTCGCCTCTGCCGCAGTCAGGGCGGGGACCGTGCCAGCGGGGCAGCCGGAGGGGAAAGGGAAATCCATGGGAATCACTATCAAACCTTCCGATCTCAAGTACAAATACCCGAAAGACGTGGTCAGCCGCGATGCACCGAAGTTTCGCGGCAAGCCCGACCCGGTGCCGTTCAACCGGGACGACCTTTACGAGATCCTGCCGATGCTCGAGGCGGTGATGGATGAACTGGGGCGGGATGACGGACGCATCCTGCACCTGGTCGAGGATCTGATGAACCGGGATCTGCCGCGCTCCATCGTTGCAAGGGAAGAGGTGTTCGATTTTCTCGTCGGCTGCACGCGTGAGATCATCGCAGAGCCATGAGCCGGCCCCTGCCGATCCATCCCGATGAGGCGGCATCCCGTGCCCGTGGCGCGCTGCTCGGCCTGGCGGTTGGCGACGCCCTCGGCGGTCCGGTGGAGTTCATGACTGCAGGCGAGATCAGGGCCAAACATGGTGTCCTTCGGGAGATGGTGGGGGGGGGATGGTTGCGGTTGAAGCCGGGGCAGATTACCGACGATACCGAGATGTCTCTCTGCGTGGCCCGCGCCATCATTGCTGCACGTGGCTGGGACTTGACCGGGATTGCCGGTCAGTTCGCCAGCTGGCTCAAGACCAGGCCGCTCGATGTGGGCGACACCTGCCGCCGTGGGATTCGCAACTTCATGCTCAAGGGGCAGCTGGAGACCCCACCTAATCAGTGGGATGCCGGCAATGGCGCCCTGATGCGGATGGTGCCGGTCGGTCTCTTCACCCTGGGGGACGATGCGCTGCTCAGACGCTGCGCCGTGGAGCAGGCGCACATCACCCACAATCACGCGCTTTCCGACGTGGCCTGCATCTGCTACGGCCGGCTCCTTCACCGGGCAATTGCCGCCTCCTCCAAGACCCGCATCCGCCGCGAGGTGGACAGCCTGTCCACAGATTTTCCCACCTTCGGCTTCGAGCCGTACCGGGGGCTGTCCACCGGCTACGTGGTGGACACCTTCCAGACGGTCTGTCACTACTTCTTTCGCGGCCGGGACTTCGAGGAGTGTGTAGCGGGGGCGGTGAACCAGGGTGGCGACGCGGACACCACGGGTGCCATCATCGGCGGCCTGGCCGGGGCCTACTACGGTCTTGAAAGCATTCCCCGGCGCTGGCTGAAGCGCCTTGACAAGCGGTTGGTCAGCGAATTGAACGAACTCGCAACAAGGCTGGTTGCCCTCTCTTCCCTTCAGGCACCGTAAGAACTCAGATCGTACACATCACCTGCCGCACCCGGTACTCTCCGCCGATGATCAGGTATTCCCCCTCACCCTTCATGATGCTGTTGGGGAGCAGGTCGCTGAAAAAGAAAATCTTTGCCAGCGGCACCCGCACCTCCCAGACCGTGGAGCCGAATTCCCAGGCCCGCTCCTCGTCGGCGGTGAAGGATACCAGGTTGTTGAGCCTGACGATCTGCTGACGTTTGGCAATCTGCTCCAGCACCTCATGCTCGGACGCGTCGTGTGTGCCGCGGTAGAGGGGAATGGTGGGAGTGTCGGGAAATTTCCGGGAGAGTTCGAACTGGCAGTACTCGAACAGCAGGTCGAGTTGGGAGTTGATGGCGTTGGTCCGGGCGCTCCCCTTGGTCCGGTCGATGGCAAAGGTCATGTACTCCTCGGCATGGATGCCGGGGATCCGGATCTTGTGGAAGGTGGGGGGAAGCCCCATGCGGCTCTCCACCCACCCTTTGAGTACGGCTCCCTCTATGGAGTTGGAGTCCATCATCCAGCCGCGCAGGAAGCGAAGGTAGCTGTTCTTTATGCTCTTTCGGGCAGTGTCGGTCTGCTGCTGCCAATGGTGCAGCTGAAACTTCACCGACATGTAATCGTTGAAGACCAGTGCCCGCTCCTCGGCGGCAGCGATTCCGTCGAGCCTATCGAACAGAAACCGGTTGGCCTGTCTGACCCCCTGGATTTCCAGCGGCTGGGGGTGATCATTAAAGGTACGCGAGGCGATGACCCATGGGGGGAGGTTGCAGAGGTTGAAAGCTGAACTTTGCATCGGGTCATCACCTCGTTGTGACAAGGAACCGTGGGGGCGCCCCTACAGCACTTTGACCAGCTCGGCCAGGGCCGGGCCGATTTCTCCGGTGAGCGCGAAGGTGGGGAAGCCGAGACCCTCCATCTCCTCCCGGGGCGCCTGGCCGATCTGGGAGCAGACGATGGCTCTGCACCCTGTCAGGGCAGCGGCGATGTTCGCCAGGATGTGGGCACGCAGGGGGTGTTCCGGGTCATAGGTGCAGTAGCGCTCCACCTTCCTCTCGTCCACCAGGGTGGCGGTACCGTTGTCCACGTTGTAGATCAGGAACCGTTCCGCATGGCCGAAGTGCTGGTCGATTTCCCGGCCGGTCTTGGTAGCAACCGCGATGAGCATGTGACACCTCCTTTTTGTCGTGCCTGCCCTGTTCATGGGCGGCCACATGGGGCCGCCCCTACAAATCACAGGACAACAGGTTCGAAGGTGAAACACTTCTTGGAGCAGGTCCGCCCGCACGCCTGGCAGCCGATGCAGTTGCCGGGGTTCTCCACCTTCATGAACATCTTGGCAGAATCGTCCTCGTCCAGTTCCTCGAAAGCCAGCACGTCATGCACGCAGACCTTGAAGCAGCGGCCGCAGCCGATGCAGGTCTCTTCGTCGATGGACATGATGAATTGCGGGGTGTATTCAGTCTTGTTTCTTCTGAGTCCGGTGATGTAGGCCATGTTCGTATTCCTCCGTTGTTGATGGTGTTTTTGTACAAGATCAATCATCCAGAAAAGAGCCGCTGCCTTCCTTGTGCATCGCCTTCCTGAGCCATGGCGGCGGATTTCCCTTCAGTACCTCCTGCAACTTGCCGACGATCTCGGCAACCGGTACCTCACTGTTGGTCTTCATCGGGTGGATTTTTTTCGCCACCAGCTTGGCTGCGGCCGGCCCGCCGATCTGCATGGTGTAGACAATGGCGCAATCAGTGAGGGCGTTGGCCCGGGCCGCGATCCGGTCCTCCTCGTCCTCGGCACTGGTGATGGCGCTGACCGTGGTGAGCGGTTCTGCCGCATCCGGTCCGATCTCCCATATCTGGAAGGTCTGGCATTGGCCGAAGTGCTGGTCGATCATCTCGCCGGTGGAACTGGTAAATGCTACTTTCATAATGAATTCTCCTCGGAACAGTCTAGTTGTGGGCCAGTTTCTGCGCTTCCGTGGCGTTCGCCTGGAACAGGTTGGCCACCTCGAAGATCAGGTTCAGGGTCCCCCGGTAGCCGACCCACATCTTCTGATGCGCCCCCAGGCGGTCGAAGACCGGCAGCCCGGCTCTCAGATGGGCCTTGATCCCCAGCTTGCCGGCTGCCTGGCGGCCGTTGGAGTTGGCCACCAGCAGGTCCGCCCCTACCGCCGCTGTCTCCAGGTCTTCCAGGTCGCCGACAAAAACGCTGTCGGTCGGGAGACCGTCCAGTCCCCTGGTCCGGGTGGCGCTGATGGCAACCTGGATCGTGCACCCCATACCGGCCAGAAACCGGGCCATCACCTTCAGGTTGTCGGCCTCCAGGGCGATGGCGACCTTCTTGGTGCCGAACTGGTAGTGGCTGTCCACCATGGCATCCATGAGGCGGCTCCGCCAGCGGCACTGCTTCTCCGGTATCGGCCGGCCGCTGATGGCCGAGAGCGTCTCCATCAGGGCGTCTACCTCAGCCAGGCCGGTCACCGATGTGAAACCGTAGGCCGGGATGGCGAAGCTTTCTTTCAGCTTCAGGGCCGCCCTGGCCAGGGAATCGCCGACATAGATGGTTGCCTGGCTCCGGCCGGCCTTCCTGATCTCCTTGATCGGGATGCCGCCGGTGGAGAGGGGGGAGACCTCCTCGTCGATATGGCCGTCCAGGGCGTTGGCGATGTCCGGGATGGTCAGGACCGTCAGGCCGAAGGACTCCGCCAGTTCCTTGAGCCCTTCCACGTCCGCCGGGGTGAGGTGGGCACCGGGGAGCAGGTTCACCTGGCCCGGGACGGTTTCACCACCTTCGGGGATGGTGTCGACGATGGCCTCCACCGCCGCGGCGTACCCTTCCTGCAGGGAGCCGCAGTAGTCGGGCGTGGAGGCCCAGAC
>JAJZTK010000058.1 GCA_021849045.1 Deltaproteobacteria bacterium
CTTGGCCCCCATGACCGCCCCCACCCCGTGGCGGGAGGCGCTGGAGTTGGCATGTTCGATGGTCGCCTGAAAGACCTTGTTTTCACCGGCCAGCCCAATGGCCGCAACCTGGATCTTCGGCTCCTTCAACTCCTTTTGCAGAAGCGTTGCGGTCTCCTGACAACCCTTCCCCTGGAGGTGGCTGGCATCGCGGATCTCCACCTTGTCGTTATTGATGTAAAGGTAGACCAGGCCGGGCGCCTCGCCGCTGATGACAATCTTGTCGTAACCGGCAAACTTCAGTTCCGGCCCGAACCATCCCCCCATCAGGGAATTGACGTAGAGGCCGGTCAAGGGGGAAAAGGTGCTGACAGAAGTACGGTTGGCGCCGGGCACCGGGGTGCCGTGCAGAAGACCGGTACTGAAGATGAGGAGATTCTCGGGGGAAAGGGGATCGGTATCGGGCGGAACCCGGTCCCATAGTATCCGTGCGGCAGTGCCCTGCCCTCCCAGGTGGAGCTCGGTCAACTTCGGGTCGGTTGGCACCCTCTTCACGCTTCCTTGGGACAGATCAACCTCTAAATTAAACCCAGTCTCTGCGTACCTCATGGTTTACCTCAAATACCTCAAAATTATTGTGGATAACTAACTGCACAGGATTCTAGTTACCGGTCAGGATCCCTCGTGCCGCAAAATCCTTGCTCACGTCTTCCAATCCCGCGCCGATCAACGTCTCCCGGGTCGGTATCCCCTCAGGAGTCCACCCCTTGAAGGCATAGTACGCATCGAGGTACTGCTGCTCCAGTTCGGGATTCCTGTTTTCCCAGAGCTCCTGCGGCACTTTGTCCTCAGAGCTGCGCAGCCCTCTCCGGACATTGATGGCACGGACAAGGAGACGGGTTCTCCGCGCAATAGCCTCCAGCCCCTCCGCGTCCAGCTCCTGCCCGGTAGCCAGAGAGGTGAACGTCGGCAGATTATGGAGGTGGTAGGAGGGACGACCTCCGTACTGACCTCTGAACGAGGAGAGAAACGGACATATGCCGAGGGCCTCGTCGCTAAAATGCATCGCCTCGTTCCAGTCGACAATATTGACCACCGCTTCAACGGAGAGCTGCTCACCCGGTTCCCAGTCCAGGAACCACTTTTTGAACCGTTCCGGGGCCGCATCCCACTGCGCGACAAACGCTTCCCGTTCCTTCCGGTCGGGAATCGGTATCTGGGGGAAGGAACCCTCGATCTGGGTGATGTTCATCTTGTCGCCAACGGCATACATGAGGTAATAAGGGTAGCTGGCCTCTTGCAGCGTAACGGGCAGCTGCTCGATCTTTTTCGCGCTCCGCTCGTAGGCTTCCGCCCCCTTGCCGATTGTACGGGCTGCCTGATACAGGCCATTGGCCAGCACATCGCCCACCCCTTCGCGCCGGGCGATCTTCTCCAGCAGGTAGAGGAACCTGCCGCCGCTGTCGGCCGGGAAATCCGGCAGATCCGCATCGGTCAGAATACCGTCCCGGTGGAGCGTGACCACGAAGTCAACAACCTGCGGCATGGCGAACTCGTCCAGCCCGTAGTTCTGCATGGCGTCAAGAACGTCATAGTTAAGCTTCAGATCAGGATAGGCCGCCATGGCATAGGCGAGTCGGCTGTAGTTTTTCAAAAAGTAGATCCGCTCTCCCGGCAGGGAGACCACCTGATGGCAGTTCTTTGGACAGTTGAAGCACCCTGTCCCGCGCACGATCTCGCTTTTTTCGACAATCGTTTCGTGCACCTCTTCCATTTCCTGGCTGTAATTCTCCCACTGATAGGACATATGATCGCGTTCGACGCGCACCGCCAGCTCTTTGGCAGCCTCCTCGCTCCAGAACGCCTTGGGGGGATTGCGCCAGCCGACGTGGCTGACATGCCAGGAATCGTCACCCTCTTTCAAAAAGACATCGCCGCACCGCGGGTTATCGTAGACATCTCCATAGTGGCGGTTGCAGCGCTCAAAAAGTTCGTCCGGCCGGGCAACGGGTATGTCCCGTGACCCGCGCACGGCTATCGCCTTCAGCCGCTTATCCCCCATGACCACCCCCACCCCGCGGGAGGCACTGGAATTGGCATGCTCGACGCTCGCCTGATAGACCCGGTTTTCCCCGGCCAGGCCGATGGCTGCCACCTGGATCATGGGGTCCTTCAACTCCTGCCGGATAAGCGCTGCGGTCTCCAGGGCGTTTTTCCCCTGGAGATGACCGGCGTCACGAATCTCAACCTTGTCGTTGTGTATCCACAAATAGACCAGATTGTCAGCCTTGCCGCGAATGACGATTTTATCGTACCCGGCCTGCTTCAATTCCGGCCCGAAAAATCCTCCCAGTCCCGAGTTGACGTAGAGGTTGGACTGGGGGCTGATCGTGCTGATGCTGGTCCGGTTGGCACCGGGAACCGGCGCGCCATCAAGGAGACCGGCACTGAAGATCAGCAGATTGTTGGGTGAAAACGGCTCGACTTCCGGAGGAACCCGGTCCCACAGTATCTGCGCGGCAGTGCCCTGCCCCCCGAGATACTGGCCGTTCAGCCCCTGGCTGGTTGCCACTCTCTCGATATTGCCTCTGGTCAAATCGACTTCGAGATCAAACCCTGCCTCTGTATATCTCATCTACTTGCCCCTTCCTGGTTGGCAATTCCGTCTCCGACTGCCAGGAACAATGTCAGAACCATCAGACCCATATAGTAATCTGGCACCAAATTACCATTTTCCAGCAAAGCCGATCCAACTGCCGCCGCACACCCAAAGCCAGCCCGTCATCCACCACTAGCGCAACGCTCCTTCGGGACAACAGTGGTTTCATCCAATGAAATGATATTTTATTTTATCCAAGAATATCTATCTGCAAAGAATTTGTCAACACTATTTTATTCTCCTACCCAGTGGCGTAAGATCTTACAGCGCGAGCCTCCGCGACGACAAGATGCAGCGATTCGCAGCAATGCGCAAAACAGCATTTCTGCATCTTGATCCATACACATCAGCAGTTGCACGAGCTCCGAACGAGGGCTCCTCGCAACTGCCGAATTACGGATAGAGTGCTGAGGGGAGTAGTGTATGAAGAAGGCGGGACTATAAAGAGATGAACAGAATCGTCTGCAGAGGAGTCATTTACTGACAAACGAAAAGAGGCGCCGTGCCCAGGAAGGCACTGCAGCCACAGGGGAATCGCAGGCGCTATCCCATGTAGCCGAGGTCGGAAGAAATTGCCCTGGCACAACCGGTAACACTGGCTATAGTCCCGGCGGCCCGCTCCTCGCTTTGCAGGCCCACGGGCAACACCGCACCAACAGCGGCGACCACCTCGCCAGCCGAATTCCATACCGGAGCGGCGACGCCCCACACACCATCAATCGCCTCCTCAAACTCCAGTACATGCCCGAGCCGGCGTATCTCAGCCAGGCGCTGACGAAACAAAGCAGCATCGGTTATCGTTTTCAGCGTATGCGCCGTGAGCGGAAACTCTTGCAACAGACGTTCCTGCTCGGAGGGTTCGAGAAAGGCCATGAGGGTCATGCCCAGCATGCCGAAGTGAGGAGGGTCCTGCCGCCAGCCGATGTCGTTGGCCAACCTCACCGGCCCCCGCCCCTCGGTCTTGTCGAGATAGACAAGATGATCTTCCAGGAGCGCACCCAGGAGCACCGTGGCCTGGGCACTGTTGCGCAGCTCGATCAGGTGGGGGCGGGCAAGCGCCCCGAGATTGAGCGAACCGAGCACCGACGAGGCCAGTGTGAGAAAGACCGACCCGAGCCGGTAGCGTCCGTCGTTTTTGTCCAGAAGGAGATATTTCTGCCTTTGCAGGGTGGCAAGGATTCGAAAAACTGTGGGTTTGGAAAGCCCGGTCAGCTTGGTAAGTTCATCCAGAGAGAGCTTCCGCCGCTCGCGGGCAAAGGCATCGAGCACCGAGAGCGCCCGCTCGATTGCCCTGATGTTATACTTGTCGTCGTGTTGGTTCCCGTTTGCTGTCATACGTGAAAACGCCCCCTAACCGATTGCACTATATCCCCACGCGCCCCATCTCCGCAAGCCCGTGATAAAAATATCGGGAACAAAACTGGTCAGGCCTTGAAAGAGAAGCATCCATACAGCTCCTTTCAAGGCCTGACCATGCCGTTGCCGGCCAAACACAAACTGTTCCCTGCCGCTTGGCGAACCGGCCGACTACTCCCCGGTCCCGGACTTGCCGGAACAGGAACACGAACAGGAGCAGGAGCTCACTTCTGCATCCGGCTGGGGAATCAGCGACTCGGCCAGTACGTATGCCGCCTGGAGAGCCGATGTCGGGCAGAGGGGAAAGCACTCCTTGCAGTCCCAGCACTCCTTGCTGGCGATCTCGGGAATGAAGCTTATCTCCCGGTTCGATCCCCGGTCGACGAAGCCGACGGCGTGCTTCTTCTTGATCTCGGCGCAGTACCTAACGCACAGGCCGCAGTGAATGCAGAACGAGGGCTCTTTTTCAAACCGGTCCCTGTCCGCCCCGTACTCCTTTGCCAACGCCTGCAACTCCTCGGCGTCCGGAGCGTGGGCCAGCATCTCCTCCAACAGCACCTTGCGGATCTTGTCCACCTTCTCGGATCTGGTTCGTACCACCAGATCCTTTTCCACCGGATAAATGCAGCCGGCAACGAGCTTCGGCCACCCACGGACTTCCACTTCCACCGTGCATATCCGGCAGCCACCGTACGGCTCCAGCTTCTCATGGTGGCACAGTGTGGGAATGGCTATCCCCACTGTCTTCGCCGCATCCAGAATGGTCATCCCTTCGCTGGCGACCACCTCTTTTCCATCAATCTGCAAGTGGATTTCACTCATGTCAGTTCTCTCTCAAGCCATGGCTCTTTGTTCTTCAGGGATGGGGGCCGGAACCGGCTCGCCGGAAATCTTCCGCACCGCACCGAAGCGTGGCGGACAGACGTCGAAGCAGGTCCCGCACTTGGTGCATTTTTCCTGGTCAATAACATGAATCCGCTTCTTGCCGCCGTCGATCGCTTCGGCGGGGCACTGCCGGAAACAGGTGCCGCAGGCCTTGCACTTGTCCGGATCGATGTGGAACGCAATCAGTTCCTTGCAGGAGAGTGCCGGGCACTTCTTCTGCCTGATGTGCGCCTCATACTCTTCCCGGAAATAACGGATCGTGCTGAGGACCGGGTTGGGGGCACTCTTGCCCAGGGCGCACAGGGCGGCACCCGTGGACTCTGCCAGCTCCTCCAGAAGCTCGACATCACCCTCTTTACCCTTGCCGGTGGTGATATTGGTGAGGACCTTGAGCATCTGTCGGATACCCTCGCGGCAGGGGGTACATTTGCCGCAGGATTCGTCCTTGAGGAAGTCGAGGAAGTACCGGGCAATGTCCACCATGCAGGTATCCTCGTCCATGACGATCATACCGCCGGACCCCATCATCGAGCCGGCCTTGGTCAGTTCATCGAAATCCACCGGCAGATCCAGCTGCGCCTCGGGAATGCAGCCCCCTGAAGGGCCACCGGTCTGCACCGCCTTGAACTGCTTGCCCCCCGGGATGCCGCCGCCCACTTTCTCGATGATATCCCGCAGGGTGACCCCCATCGGCACTTCGACCAGACCGGTATTGGTGATCTTCCCCACCAGGGAGAAGATCTTGGTACCGGTGCTCCCCTTGGTGCCGAACTGGGTGAACCAGTCAGCCCCCTTGCTGATGATCTGCGTTACGTTGGCCCAGGTCTCGACGTTGTTCAGGACGCTCGGATGGTCCCAGACCCCCTTGACCGCGGTATGGATGTACTTTGGCCGCGGCTCGCCGGCCCGCCCTTCCAGTGCCGTCATCAGGGCGCTGGATTCGCCGCAGACAAAGGCGCCGGCACCCATGTGGACCTTGACGGTGAAATCAAACCCGGACCCGAGGATGTTCTTGCCGAGGAGGCCACGCTCCCCAGCCTGCCGGATGGCGAGATTGATGTTGATAACAGCCAGGGGGTATTCCTGGCGGACGTAGATGAACCCCTCGTGGGCACCGACGGCGTAGGCCCCGATGATCAAACCTTCGAGAATCGAGTGGGGGTTCCCCTCGATCAGTGCCCGGTCCATGAACGCCCCGGGGTCACCTTCGTCGGCATTGACGATCACATACTTGATCGGGTCAGGGGCGTTGCGGGACTCCTCCCACTTGCGCCATGCAGGGAAACCGCCCCCCCCTCTGCCCCGCAGGTTCGACTTCTTCACCTCCCCCATCACCTCTTCGGGGGACATCTGGAAGAGAGCCTTGGAGAGCGCGGAGTAGCCGCCGATGGCCAGGTAGTCGTCGATACTCTTGGAATCGATCCTGAGATTCTCGCTGAGAATGTTTCGCTGCTGGTTCTTGTAGAACGGAATATCCGACTCCCGTGTCGCCTTTTCGCCCGTGGCCGGGTCGACATAGAGCAGGCGGTCCACCAGCTTCTTCTCTTTGATGGTATGGGAGACGATCTCGGCAACGTCTTCGGGCTTTACCCGGAGATAGCAGATCTCCTCGGGGTAGATCATCACGATCGGCCCCCGCTCGCAAAAGCCGGGACAGCCGGTTCCCTTGGTATTTACTTCCGTGGTCAGGCCGTGGAATTCAAGCTCCGTCTTGAAGGCGGCAATGACCTCGGCCGCCCCGGAGGCGAGACAGCCGGCACCGGCACAGACGGAGATACAGGGCTTGGTCGGATCGATCCGGGAGACGATGTCCTTCCTGGCGCATTCCAATTTTTCGGGTGAGCTCAACATTGTCATAATTTGACCCTTACTCACAGTTATTCAGTACGGATGCGATCTGGGACGGGGCGATGTTGCCGTGATGCTTGCCGTCCACTTCCATTACCGGTCCCAGGGCGCAGCAGCCGAGGCAGTTGACGGTCTCCACGCTGAACTTCAGCTCCGCATCGGTCTCGCCGGGACCGATGCCGGTAATGTCCTGCACTGTATCGAGGACACGTTGGGCGCCACGGACGTGACAGGCGGTGCCCACACAGACGTGCACCTCATGGCGCCCCTTGGGAACCAGGCTGAAGGCCTTGTAAAAGGAGGCAATCTGCTGGATGCGGCTCATGGGCACCTGCAGCCTTTCGCCGACCCTGGCCAGCGCCTCCTTGGGAAGCCAATGATATTCGCTCTGGATATCCAGCAGGATCTGAATGAGCGAACTTTCCTCGCCGTTATGATTTTCGATGATCTGATCTATTTTCGCGATATCCATGGTTGCCGTCCTTTTCTTCGTCCTTCGCTCAGGCCAGTGCGTAACGCTTCTGCCCCTCATCGAACCTGATCAAGCCGTGCAGCGTCGAGCTTTTCAGATGTCTCGCCACAACAGAGGCCTTCAGGCCGAGAGACTGTGAAATCTCCCCGGTGGTAAGGGGTTTGTCCCGCAGGAGCAGCGTGATCTCGCTGATCGCCAGCTTGTCCATCACCAGTTCGTCGAACAGCCGGCTGACATCTTCGCTGGCGAAGTAGTTTTTGTACTCTTCCTCGCTTTTCATCCGTGGCCGCAGTCTCTCGCGTTCCACCAGCTTGATGTAGGGGATAATCTTCGAAACGGCTTCCAGCTTGAGCTTCAAGGTGGCCTCGTCCATCCCCTCGCCTGCACCGAGCGGCCCCATCGCCTTCAGTTGCTTGCCGAAGTCGTTCATCACTTCAGCGTAGCGCATCCCCTCGGAGGCGGAAATCCATTCGAGACGCAACCGTTCGGGGTTTACCCCGATCCGCCCCAGTATCATCCTGGCTATATACACATTCTTCAGTACATCGAAATTGCCTTCGGTGACGTAGTGGCATTCGCCGGGCCAGCACCCTCCGATGAACACCCCGTCCGCGCCCTTCGAGAACGCCCTGAGCACGAATGCCAAGTCTACTCTGCCGGTGCACATTACGCGAATAATCTTGGTTTCAGTTGTATATTGCTGTCTGGAAACTCCAGCCAGATCGGCAGCGCCGTACGCTCACCAAGTGCAGAGAAAGCCGACAACGCTCGGTTTATGATCCAATCCTGTACTCATGCTTATCTCCTTTCCAAGCCGGGAATACCTGGCTTTGTTCCTTAGTGGGCCTTTTTACGGGCCGGGATCGCCTCGTCGATCTGGGCGAAGATTTCGTCATCCGTGTAGTGCTTCAGATAGATGGCGCCGGTGGGACACTTCGTGTTACAGAGACCGTCACCTTTGCAGAGGATCGATTTGACCCGGGCCTTTTTGCCGTTCGGCGTATCGGCAAACTCGATGGCGCCATAATTACAGCAGGTAATACATGCCCCGCAGGATATACAGGCGCTCTCATTCACATCGCAGACTGCCCCGGAGGCCGTGACCGTCTCCCGTGAGAGGATGCCGACGGCGCGGCCGGCAGCGCCATAGGCCTGGCTGATCGTTTCCGTGATATGTTTCGGATAGTGAGCCGTCCCGCAGAGGAACACCCCGTCCGCGGCAAAGTCGACCGGCCTGAGCTTCACGTGTGCTTCCTGGAAGAAGCCGTCCGGGTTTGTGGAGACCTTGAAGAAGCGGCCTACTTCCTGGGTGGAGTCGGACGGGATGACCGCGGCAGCCAGGACGATAAGGTCTGCCTCCAGCTCCATGACCTGCCCCAGGACCGGATCGGGCACGGATACCGTGAAGCCGCTGCCGGCTGCCGCCACTACCGGCTTGCCATCCGGCTCGTAACGAATGAACTTCACGTTCTGGTTGGACGCCTCGCGATAGTAGTTCTCCTTGAAGCCGTAGGTCCTCATATCCCGGAAGATGATATGGATGTCGATTTCCGGGTTGATCTCCTTGAGCTTCAGGGCATTCTTTATCGCCTGGCTGCAGCAGACGCGGCTGCAGTAGTTCCGGTCCGCCTGTCGGCAGCCCACGCACTGTATCATCACCACGCTCCGGGCGCCGAGCACTTTTTCACTTTGCCGGGTGATCTCCCCTTCCAGCTCCAGTTGGGTCAACACCCGCTCGTTCTCGCCGTAGAGGTATTCGGTGGGTTTGTACTCCTGGGCACCGGTGGCGATGATGGCCGTGCCGTGCTTGATCTCCCTGACACCCAACTGGGTTTTTACCCTGGTCGTGAAATTCCCCACGTAGCCCGAGACCTCCAGGATGGTGGCATCGGTCGACACGTGCACCCGGGGATGCTGGTACACCTTGCGGATGAGACCGTTCAGGTGGCCCTGCACGTCCATCCCTTCCAGGGTATAGCTGATTCTCCTGGCCATGCCGCCAAGGTCCGCATCCTTTTCGATGAGGTACACCTCGAAACCCTGTTCGGCCATGTTCAGGGCAGCGGTCATCCCGGCCAGCCCCCCGCCGACCACCAGCCCCGTGTGATCGACCGGCAGCTGGAATTCCTGCAAAGGCTCCAGATGGGCAGCCCTGGCCACGGACATCCTGACGATATCCTTTGCCTTCTGGGTGGCGCTTTCCTTTTCCCGCGAGTGGACCCAGGAGCAATGTTCCCTGATGTTGGCAAACTCGAAGAAATACTGGTTGAGGCCCGCCTCACGGCAGGTGTCCCGGAACAGCGGCTCATGGGTCCGCGGGGTACAGGCCGCCAGCACGACACGGTTGAGCCCCTTTGCCTTGATGGCATCGGCGATCTGCTGGGCGTTTTCTGTGGAGCAGGCAAAAAGGTTTTCGCCGGCCCAGGAAACATTGGGCAGTGTGGATGCGTATTCGATAACGGCGGGGATGTCAACGACCCGGCCAATGTTGGCGCCGCAGTAGCAGACGACGACCCCGATCTTGAGTTCCTCCTGGGATACGTCCCGCTCCGGCGGATAGACCCTCTCCCGCTCAAGCCTGCCCCTCCGGGAAGCGAGGAGCTGGCCGCAGAGAGCGTCTGCACCGCTGGCCGTCACGACCGACTCCGGGATATCCAGTGGCCCCTGGAACGCCCCGCTCACGAAGATCCCCTTGCGGGATGTTTCGATCGGATTGTACGGGTTGGTCTGGCAGAACCCGTGGGGGTTGAGCTCGATGCCGAATTTCTGAGCCAGCGCTTCCACATCGGAAGGAGGGTTCAGGCCGACCGACAGGACGACGAGATCGAATTCCTCTTCCTTGACACCGTCATCAAAAGTCGAGTACCTGATGGTGACGTTCTTGCTGCTCTCGATCTCCCGACCCACTGTGACGTAGCTGCGGATGAAACGGACATCGGAGAGCTTTTCGGCCCGCTGGTAGAACCGCTCGAAATCCTTGCCATGCGCCCGAATGTCGTTATGGAAGATTGTGGCCTGGAGATCGGCACTGTGGTCTTTCGACAGGATTACCTGTTTCTGGGTGTAGGCGCAGCAGACCGCCGAACAGTAGCTGTTGCCGCCGGGGGTTACCTGCCGAGAGCCGACGCACTGAATCCAGGCGATCTTGTGAGGGTGCTTCTTGTCGGAGGGGCGCAGAATCTCCCCCTCGTACGGACCGGTGGCGCAGAGGATCCGCTCGAAATCCAGGCTGGTCACGACGTTTGGCATCCTGCCATAGCCGAAATCGTTCCTGAGCTTCGGATTGAACGTCTCGTAGCCCGGAGAGAGCAGAATCGCCCCGACTTCCACCTCCATCCGCTCCGGCTTCTGGTGGAGATCAATCGCCTTGGTCTTGCAGGCGCCGACACAGATCTGGCACTTGCCTTCCTTGAGGTAGAGGCAGGTTTCCGGATCCACGTACGTCACAAGGGGAACTGCCTGGGAGAAATAGATATGGACCGCTTTGTTCTCTGACAGGTTCTGGTTGAACGGATCGGGGATCTTGACCGGGCAGTAGTCGACACAGATGTTGCACCCGGTGCACTTCTCCTCGGATATGTATCTGGGCTTTTTGAGCAGCGTCACCTTGAAGTCGCCGGCCTCACCCTCGACACGCTCAACTTCGGTATAGGTGATGATCTCGATGTTGGGGTTCCGGGCGCATTCGATGAACTTTGGGGACTCGATGCACATGGAGCAGTCGTTGGTGGGGAAGGTCTTGTCCAGTTGCGACATCTTGCCGCCGAGCGCCGGCGACTTGTCGACCAGATAAACCCTGAACCCCGAATTGGCGAGGTCGAGTGCGGCCTGAATGCCGCTGATCCCGCCACCGACAATAAGTACGTCACCAATATTTCTCTCTGCGGTAGTCATAGAAGTCTATCCTTCGGCTGAATTGCTGTTCGGTTTTCTTCGTCCGTCGCCAGGTTACCGGCAGATTACCCAATCACTTCCAGGACGATCTCCGCAATGTCCTTGATCTCGACCGCTTGCCCCGGCTCCAGGTCCAGGCTGCTGTCCGTAAAGTTCGTGATGCAGTAGGGACAGGAGGTGGCCAGCACTTCGGCATCGACATCAACGGCCTGTCTCAGCCGCAGGTCGGAAAACCGTTCCTCCTTGGGAGTCTCCATCCAGATCCTGCCGCCGCCTCCGCCACAGCAGAAGCTGCTTTCCCGGTTGTCGGCCATCTCCCGCAGATCCAGACCGGGGATGCCCTTCAGGACCTCACGCGGCTCGTCGTAGATCCCGTTGTGACGCCCCAGGTAGCAGGGATCGTGATAGGTGACACGCTTCGCATACTCCCCGGTGATCTTGAGCCTCCCCTCATTGATGAGCTGGGCAATGTACTGGGAGATGAACACCACCTCGAAGTTCACCATGAACTCGGGATACTCGTTCTTGAAGGTGTGGTAACAGTGGGGAGAGGAGACCAGCACCTTCTTCACCCCGTTGTCGATGAACTGCTTGATGTTCTCCTTGGCCAACCGCTTGAACAGATCCTCATTGCCGGTCTTGCGGATACTTTCCCCACAACAGCTTTCCTTGGAACCGAGGATGCCGAAATCCACGCCGGCCTTGTTGAGCACTGCGGCCGTGGCGGCAGCAACCTTCCGCATGCGCGGGTCGTAGCTCAGGTAGCAGCCGGTGAAGTACAGGACTTCCATCCCTTCGGTGTAAGGTTTTACCGGCAGATCCTTTGCCCAGTCCCCCCGCTTCGCCCGCTCACCGCCGATGGAGTTCCCTTCGGACGTGAGGCTGGCCACGACGTTGCGGACCGTGCCGGCCTGCCCCGGATAGACATCGTATTCCGCGGCAATCTTGCGCAGGGCAACCCCGGCCTCGATCTGGTTCACTCCCCTGGGGCAGCGGCTGGGGCAGGTTCCACAGGTGCTGCAGCGCCAGATATCCTCCTGCTCGATCTCCGCCAGGCCGAACGTGCCCTGGCGGACAATCTTGCGCATGCTGAACTTTCGGACCCTGTTCCACGGACATACCGAATCACACAGTCCGCACTGATAACAGTACTTAAAAGAATCGCCACCCTTTTCCTTGATGACATCAACAATTTCTTTATAAGGGGTTACGGTCTCCACGATATCACCTGTCCCGTTCTTTCGATTTAGCGTTTCTCTTTGGATATCTGCGCAACCGCATCAGCTACCTTCTCGATGCCAAACCTGGTTACCAATGACTCCAGGCCAATCTCCATCTCTTCCTTCTTTTGTTCATCCACGACATCAACTTCCCGTTCCGTGATGGTCAGGGCGCCAACCAGGCACCACTTGACACACAACGGCTCATCTTCGCCATCGCACAGATCGCATTTGAGCGGCAGCCCGGAATCGGGCTCCCTGAACAGATCCCTGGATGGACAGGAGGCCCGGCAGAAGCCGCACTCGTCGTACTCCTTGCCGTCGATAATGTACTTGTCCCGGCCAATACATTCGGATTCCGTGTACTCGCCCGCGTAGAGAGGGACATAGATGTCTCTGAGAGGATCACGCACCACCCGGACACGGGACCGTGCCGGATTGTTGCTGCTGTATTTCGGCATGGCATGGAAAGCGGAGCAGATTACCTCGCAGGCCCGACACCCATTGCATTTGTCGGCATCGATATTGATGGTTTTGACTATTCTCTTGTTCGTATCGCTGTTCAAGGTCACGCCCTCCACTCTAGAGTATCTTTTTTGCCGTGAAAGCCCGTTTGGAGCAGGCCTTTTAACTGGCCGGCAGTATCCCTCTCTTGAGGAATTCTTCGCTCACGTAGCCCAAGCCCAGTTCGTCCAGGGTTTCCTTGGTGGGGATACCGTCGTCATTCCACCCCTTGAGCTTGTAGTACGAATCCAACAGATCCTTCTCAAGCTCCGGGAACCTGTTTTTCCAGTGGTTAGCCGGCGGCGTCTCGTCGACCCGTCTCATTCCCCTTCTGATGTTGACGGCCCGGACCAGGGTGCGGTATCTCTTGGCCGCCTTGGTCAGCTTTTCTTTATCCATCTCGATCCCGGCCCCTGCCGAGATGAACTTCGGATAGTTGTGGATGTGATACGGGGGCTTCAGGGGGAATGACGACAGACCGGCACATTGCCCCAGGGCGTCATCGATGTAATGCATCATCTCCTGCCAGTCGACGATATCGCAGCACATGTCCACTGTCGGGTAGTGCGGCATGGAGTTTTCCCCGCGCGGCTCCCAATCCAGAAAAATCTGCTTGAACTTGTCGTCGGGAACCTGGAACCAGTCCTTGACAAACGCCTCCCGCTGCTCTTTTGTGGGATACGGTGCCTGGGGGAACTGCCCTTCGATCTGGGTGATGTTTATCTTCTCCCCGGTGCAATACATGAGGTAGTAGATGGGGTTCAGCATGGAGAGCTTGAGCGGCAACTGCTCGTGCTTCTTGATGTTGTTGTGGGCGTACTCTTCGGCGCCCTTGCCGATCTCCTGTGCGGCCCAATAGGTACCGTTGGCCAGGACATCGCCGATCCCTTCCCGCGTGACGATCTTGTCGAGCAGATAGAAGAATCTTCCTTCGTTATCCTCCGGCATCCCCGGAAAGTCGGCATCGGTCAGGATTCCCTTATCGAGAAGCTCAAGGGCAAAGGCCATCACCTGCGGTGCCGAGAAACCGTCCAACCCGTACTCCGTGGCCTTCTGGGCGATCCGCAAACCGAAATCCAGGTCCGAATAGGCACCCATGGTGTAGGTAAGCTTGGTGAAGCATTTCATCATGTAGGTAGGAAGCCCCTCCATTGAAATGGTCGCCCCGCACTTCATCGGGCAGTTGTAGCAGCTGATCAGGCGCGTCCGGGCCTTCTCCATCGTCTCTGCCCAGGCCTTGTCGACCTCCTCGGTCCAGAAATCCTTGCGACGGGTGCGGGCATTGCCCCAGTTGAAGTTCTCGGTATGCCACTTCTCATCATGAACCTTCATCTCCTGCGGCGACCCGAGGCCGGCAAGAATCGGCATGACGTCGGGGATGGGGTTATCCTCCCGGTGTTTTATGTAGCCGAGCACTTCGTTACAAAGATCCATATACTCTTGCGGCTTGGCGACACAGAGATCTTTTGTACCGCGCACCACGACCGCCTTGACCCCTTTGTCTCCCATGACGGCACCGATACCGCCGCGACTGGCACTTGACCGGCCCTGTTCGATGGAGGCATAAAAGACCCGGTTTTCACCGGCCAAGCCGATGGCCGCGACCTGAGCACTCGGTTCATTCAATTCCTTCTTGATGATCTCGGCGGTCTCGATCGCCCCTTTGCCCTTCAAATGAGAAGCGTCACGGATCTCCACCTTGTCATTGTTTATGTACAGATAGACCAGATTGGGGGACTTGCCACGGAGGATCACCTTGTCATACCCGGCATACTTCAATTCCGGCGCCCAGAAGCCCCCCATCATGGAAAATGCCATCAGCCTGGTCTGGGGCGAAATAGTGGAAACGATGGTGCGGTTGCACCCGGTAGCCGGCGTTCCGCATAACAGGCCTGCTGCAAATATCAGGAGGTTATCGGGTGAAAATGCATCGACTTCAGGGGGGACCCTGTCCCACAGCAGCTTGGCATTTGTTCCCAGACCACCGAGATACATCTCGGTGTCTCTCGGATCGGTTGCAACCCTCTCGATAGCTCCACGGGACAGATCGATCTCCAAATTGTATCCAGTCTCTGCGTACCTCATTCGCTCTCCCCTTCCAGATCACCTTAATTCACGATGTCGGCCAACAAGACCGACTCAAACCCAGACCCAGCGCGCCAGCAACAGCAAAACCCAATTCTTGCAACTTGGTACCAGAATACCATTTTAATAATTCGTTGTCAAACAGATTTTGTATACACAAACGCACTTCCCGGCACATTTCCAACCACCAACAAACAACAATGAAGCAACCTGGTACCATAATACCGCTTTTATTCTTGCAGTCAAGTTTTTTTCAATAGAACACCATTTATATTTTAGCACCTGCAGTAGAAAGGAGATGAGGGCAGACTACGGGGGATCATACCTGCCATGATCTCAAAATGGCAGCCATAGTGCTTGTTTCAGGACTGAGTGCCAAGCTTTTCAATCAGTGAAACATGATTTCACTATATGCATTATTCCAAGACAACAGACAGTCGCGACCAGACGGGAATTCATTGTCCGGCAACAGATTCCGGGCGCACACATACCTTCCGAACTGAAACGCTTAGGTAAGCTCTTTTCCATGTTTTTAAGGAAGTCTTATTGCTCTGGAGGTATGGGTAAATCAAACATCGAACTGAAAGGTGATTCTGATCTGAGCGCAGAGCACCGACGCTTATAACGCCCGATAGGATTCGGGTCGTAACAGTACCTGCCCCTGGATCGCAGCATCGAGCAGGGCCAATGCCCTGGCCTTGCCCCGAGGCATCTCCACCTTGAGCGGCAGGTAGTTGGAAGCGTGGTTGGCCATGAACAGCCCCTGCGACAGTTCAGTATGGGCAAGCATTTCCCGCAGTTCCGCAAGCAGTTCCACCGGCGTTGGTACCTGGTGCTCTCCCCGGTTCACCCGCGCTGCAAGTTCGGTCCCCGGGCAGAGGATCATCGACAGAGCACCGACATAGTCGGGGTCCATGGCCGTGAGCAGGTGGCCGGTCTGGCGACCGTGATCAAGGCTGCGCCCGGTTGGCGCGATGCCGAGCAGAACGGTCACGGACAGCCCGATACCGGCGGTTTTCACTTTCTGTCCCGCCTCGATCAACTGCTCGGCAGTGGATTCCTTCCGGACATAGTCAAGGGTGTGCGGATCACCGCTTTCAACCCCCAGGTAGATGATGCCGAGCCGGTTCTCGGCCAGCCATGCCAGCTCTTCAGGACTCTTTTTGCGGATGGCCCGGCCGGTGGCGTAGACACCCACTCGCTCCACCCATGGCAGATAGTTGTGTATAGCGGGCAAAAGCCAGCGCCACTCGCCCATCGGCATGATCAGGGCGTCACCGTCGGCAACGAAAAGCCGCTTGACTCCCCGGTAGAGGCGGGCGGCCTTCTGCAGGTCCGCCTCGATGGTGGCCCGGCCCTTGATCCGGAACCGCTTGTCCTTGAAGCTGACGCAGAAACTGCACCGGTTGTGGGAACAGCCTATGGTTGCCTGCAGGATGATGGAGCGGGCTTCGCTGGGGGGACGATAGATGGCGCCTTCGTAATCAAGGCTGTCACGATTCCACATCGGACGCCCCCTCTTCTCCGAGCTCCTTCCACCGATAGTCGATGAGTTCGAGGAGTACGCCATTCATTGTTTTCGGGTGAATCATGGCATACTCGCAGTCCCTGAACGGCCGGGCCTTACCGGTACTGTCGCCGGGAAGCGGGCCGGCGGGCGGGATAAAGGGATACCCCCTCCCCTCCAGCTCCTGAATGGCGTGCCTGGTGTTCTCGACGTTGAGGCCAACGAGCATGATCCCCTCGCCGTTCTTCTCGATCCATCTGGCGACCGGGCCGTCGGGAGTGGTGGACTCCATCAGCTCGAACCCCACCCCGGCCAGCCAGTAACGGGCAACCCGGATCTTCTCCGGCTCGTCTTCATAGGAGTCGTCGGGACAGCTCTTGCCGAGGACCGGCTCCCAGATCTTCCGGGCAGCATTGAGGTCCTTCACCGCTATGCAGAGGTGATCCAGTTTCTTGACCTTCATCCCAGCCCTCTTTCATCCACCTCTCACTTGCGCAAGGGAGGCGAGAATGACTGACCCCCTCTCGTGTCGAGAGGGGGTCAGTGGTATCATGCCATGAAGCTGAACGTTACCTGCCTGCTACTTCTTGGCGCCCGGCATCAGGCTATCGATCAGTTCCTCGGTCCACGGCGTTCCCTTGGCCAGCCCCTGGCGCAGCTTGACGAAGTCGATCTCGCGGCCGGTTTCCTTGGTCCCTTCGTTGAACGCCCGGAACCCGGTCCTTGCCTCGTTCATCATGTTCAGCGCCAGCCAGGCCCGGGAGTTTTCCTTGTTCAGGTTCCACGCCTGCAGCTTCGGCTTGCGCAGCTCTTCCAGGCTCTTGGTCATGCACTCCGGGAAGGTATCCAGCAGCTTGGCGCACAGCTCCTCCACCTTCTGATCCAGCATAGAGAGGTCGACCTCCCCTTCCTTGATCATGGCCTGGCCTTCCTTAAAGGCGGCGCCGGTCTTGAACTCGCCGTGGACGATCCGGCCGTACTCGTCGAGCATCCGGTCGTTGATGACCGTCGGGTTGGCGACGAATTTACCCCCGATCTTCAGGGCCGGCACAACGTCGCAGATGATCCCCAGACGGGCCGCCTTGTGGGCCGAGAACGGCTCGCACAGCGTGCCGGACACCATGGCCTGCTCACAGCCGATCATCAGCGGCAGAAAGTCGGTGGCCCCGCCGATAGCGGCCGAACCGTGCTTGGGACCGGCCTGGCCGAAGTTGGCCAGGTCCTGGGCGATGGTAAAGTCGCAGGCCATGCCGATCTCCTGCCCGCCACCGATCCGCATCCCGTTCACCCGGGAGACCACCGGCTTGTCACAGCCGAGGATGGCCGAAACCATGTCGTTGAACAGTCGCATGTACTGCCGGTACTCCTGGGGGTTGCCGGCGTAGTACTCGGCGTATTCCTTGGTGTTGCCGCCGGTACAGAACGCCTTGTCCCCAACGCCGGTGAACACCACGGCATTTACCTCGCGGTCGGCCGAGGCCCGGCGGAAGGCCAGGATAACGGCCTTGACCATGTCGGTGGTGTAGGAGTTGTACTGCTTGGGATTGTTCAGGACGATCCAGGCGTTGTAGATCCCTTCCGCCACGCTGCCGTCACGAAGCTTGGCCGGCCGCTTCTCATAGCGTACCATGCCGTCGCACAGGCTCTCCACGTCACGGTCGATCAGGTTGTGATCGATCAGGTGCTTCGGTGCGGTCCGGGCAATTATCTCGTCTGTTGTAGCCATCGCTTCTTCCTCCTATAGGTTGAGTTGGTAATTTGTTTCACAACAAAACATCGTTTAACAGAACATTCATGTAAACTGGTACCACTATACCAAAATAACGTCAAGCATTTTTTGTTTTCCGCTGAATCTTTGGGGGCATTTTCCCCGGCAAGTCCGCCGCGGGCGGGGCTGAGCCGATGCCCTGCCCCCTGGCTCCACCTTATTTGTCCCCAAATGTCAAAAAACTTGACGTCGTGGGGGGCAATTCGAAAAGCTATTCACCCTGTCCGGCGTCATAACTGCTAGTTAGTGCAGCTCGTAGAGTGAAATATGACGTTATTCAAGCAGCTGGGTGATGTCCCCATATCATTGACAAAGTGCCGGGTAAGCCAGCAGTTCAGCAAACGTCCACCGATGATCCGTTACGCTTGCGGCCATAATCCAGATCCGAATCAATGACTCTCTCTGGATTCCGAGGTCGTTCTTGGCTTACCCGTTGGCAATGGCGGGACCAGTTCGTGAAACAGCTCATCCAGTACCGTGCCGTAATGGGGCAGTTCGTCCGAGACAAACAAGGGCTTGCATTGACAGCGAGAGGTCAAGTCCTTCAGCATCCGCCGGGCATCGTCCAGGCAGCGCCCGCCAATCCAGAACGTAATCAACAGGCGCGTGGGGGCATCTATAGCCGTCCAGATCCATGTCCGCCCTTACTGGTGCTCAATGTCTTCGGTGCTGCCAGAACTTTCCTTTTTTTTACAAAGGACCACAGCTCGTCAAGCTGCACCTCGGTCAGGTTCAATGAAGTCAGTAGGCCGGAGAGCACATGGGCGCAATGCTCGCCGGCCCGCAGAATCACCCGGTTGACCGTGTCTTTGTCCATCTCCAGCAGGCGCGCGGTGGCTCGTACACCAACTCCCTCAGCCGCGTGGTGGATGATCTGCCGGATCGTCTCGGCCGGTAGATGCAGGCCAAACAGGGCGCTGGCCTGGGTAGACGCAAATCGCTTACCGCAGGTGCGGCAGTAAAGCAGATCGCGGCTTTTGTCCTTGCCATACTTGCCGCGAATCGCAATGTTGCCCTGTCTGCGCAGGCCGTAATCCTTGCATAGTTCGTTGGGACAGAAACATTGCTCAATCTCGCTCATTGATTGCCTCCAGTGCAAAATAATTTTGACCAAGACAATCTTAATATAAACCGGTACGCTATGTCAACTAATTGGGGACATCACCTCAAACTTGATGATTACGAAAAAGAAATTCTCGATGCTTACGAAAAGGGGGAGATAAAATCAACTGTCACCTCTGAATCTGATCTTGAGAAGTACCGCTCAGCGGCGCGCGAAACCTTTATTAAAGATCGGCGCGTTAACATCAGGCTCTCTACTCCAGACTTGATGGACATTCAAGAAAGGGCAATTGAAGAGGGAATTCCATATCAGACGCTGATTGCAAGCGTCTTGCATAAGTATGTCAGTGGGCGCCTAATTGAAACGCCTTCTCGCCTGACCACGCGCTCAACCGGTCGCGCTAAAAAACTGCGCGCCGGTTAGCTCTCCCACGTTGGTCGCAACTAAAGCAGAGTAGAAAACGGAGTTACAATGGGATGCCACCCCGGCCTCCTTGAGAATCTTGAGGTAACGTCCGGGTATTTTGAAATCACCTCAGGCATGCCCGGTCCTTCCCCCCACTCCTCCCCTACTCCAGCCCGTATTCGCGGATGCGCCGGTCGAGGGTCGGGCGGGAGATGCCGAGGATGGTGGCGGCGCGCTTCTTTTCGTTGCCGGTGAAGGCGAGGATGTTTTCGATGTGCTCCCTCTCCACCTCGTCGAGGGACTTGATCGTCAGGGGGAGCCGCTCGCCCTCCTTGCTGCCGTCCAGATGGAGCGACTCGGGAAGAAGGACATTGCCGGGAGAAAACAGTACCGCCCGGCGGAGGGTGTTCTCCAGCTCCCGGACGTTGCCCGGCCAGGGATACTCGAGAATCAGCTTCATGGTCTCCTGCGGCACGATATCGACCCCCTTGCCCAGTTCGTGGCGCATCTTCTCCAGCAGGAACTTGACCAGCAGAATAAGGTCGTCCCGTCGCTCCCGCAGCGGCGGAAGATCGATGGTGACCACCTTGAGACGGTAATACAGGTCCATGCGGAACTCGCCGCTTGCCACCAGGGCGGGAAGGGATTTGTTGGTCGCGGCTATGACGCGCACATCGGCCTTGATGGTTTCGATACCGCCGACCCGCTCGAACTCCTTCTCCTGCAGGAAACGGAGTAGCTTGACCTGGATTCCCAGGCTGGTTTCGGATATCTCGTCAAGAAAAAGCGTGCCCCCCTGGGCCAGCTCGAATTTGCCCGGCTTCGTCCGGTAGGCACCGGTGAAGGCCCCCTTCTCGTGGCCGAACAGCTCGCTCTCCAGGATGGTCGGGGCAAGGGCCGAACAGGACACGGCAATGAAGGGACGGTTGCGGAACTGGCTGTTGAAGTGAAGCGCCCTGGCCACCATCTCCTTGCCGGTGCCGCTCTCTCCCTGGATCAGCACGGTTGCCATCGAGTCGGCCACCGAACCGATGGTCTTATACACTTCCTTCATGGACCGAGAACGGCCGACCATGACATTCTGCTCGAACGGCTGGTCCGGCGAGTCACTGAGGGTGATCCCGTTGCGGGACAGCACGTTCATCTCGAAGATCTTTTCAATCACCCCGTCCAGGTGATCGAGATCGACCGGTTTGCCGAGATGATCGATGGCGCCGAGGCGGATGGCCTTGATGGCGGTCTGCATGTCGTCATAGGCCGTGATCATGACAACCGGCAGGGCCGGGAGTTTTTCCTTGACCAGGGTCAGGACCTCGAACCCGTCCATGCCGGACAGGCGCAGGTCGAGGAGCATCAGGTCCACACCCTTGGTGAGAGCGAGATCGACCGCCTCGCTGCCGGAAGCTGCGACAAGGATGTTATACCCTTCCTCCACAAGGTGAAGTTCCAGGGTGCGGCGGATGGCCTGATCGTCGTCGGCTATCAGAATTGTCTTCATTCGCGAAGTTACCCTTTTCACGCTATCCAGAGAGGGGAACAATGTACGATATAGGTGGCTGCCTGTCCACCAAGGCACTCAGAGGCCCAGCAACCGTGCCGCATTGCCGCCGAGTATCTTGTCCACCCCTTCGGCAGATAGGGGCAGATGGCTGACTGCGTCCATGTTGCCGCCGATGGAAGGCAGTCCCGGCCAGTCGCTGCCGAAAATGACCTTGTCCGTATTGCGCGCCAGTTCGGGGAAATAGGTCATCAGTTTTGCCGGCGGCAGCCCGGACAGCTCCATATAGACATTGGCGTGCAGTTTGGAAAGGAAAAAGGCCCGGTCGTACCAGAATCCCCGGCCGGAATGGGCCATTACCAGGTTCAGGGAAGGGAAATCGGTTGCCACGTCATCCAGGTGAAGCGGGTCACTGTACTTGAGCCGTGACGCCTTGAAAACCGAAGACCCGGTATGGATCAGCACCGGTATACCCAGATCCTGGGCCGCCTGGTAGAGAGGATACATCCTGGCATCGTTCGGATAGTACTGCTGATAGTTGGGATACAACTTCACCCCCCGGAACCCCTCAACTTCAACCTTGTTGCGGAGTTCAGCGCCGAGATCGGTGTACAGATAGGGGTTGAGGTCGCAGAACGGAATCAGCCGTTTTCTCCCCTTGCAGAACTGCTGCACCTGCTCGTTGGTACACATCCCGGTAGTGATGGGACACTGGTCGGCAAGGATGCAGGCGTAATCTACCCCTTCGGCGGTCAGCAGCTCCTCGAACTCACCAGGGTCGCTGTAGCGGTTAATGAATTCGTCATACCCGTCGGGATACAGTTTGCTTATCCACTCCGTTACCCATGGCTTGTGATAGGTGTACAGCCCCAGATGGACGTGGAAATCGATGCGCAGTTTTCGGGATTTTTCGGGCATAACCGCTTCCCCCCACTAAACGACTATAGGGGCGTGGTGACCCCGCCCCTATGGTTTCAATAGTATGCCAGATATGCAGCGGGAGATGGTATGAACTCCATATCACCTCCCGCTTTTTCAGATTACACCCGTTCGAAGATGGTCGCAATCCCCTGGCCAACGCCGATGCAGAGCGATACAAGGCCATAGCGTGCGCCGGTGCGCTTCATCTCGTGCACCAGCGTCGCCGTGATGCGCGCACCGGTGGAGCCGAGCGGGTGGCCAATGGCGATGGAGCCGCCATTGACGTTCACCTTGGCCGGGTCGATCCCCAGGTCGCGGATGCAGGGGATGGACTGGGCGGCAAAGGCCTCGTTCAGCTCGAAAAGATCGATGTCGTTGATCTTCAGGCCGGCCCTGGCAAGTACCTTCTGGACCGCCGGGATAGGACCGAGACCCATGTAGGAGGGGTCGCACCCGACTACCGCGCTGGCAACGACCCGCACGAGCGGCTTGTAGCCCAGTTTCCTGGCGGTCTCGGCTTCCATCAAGAGGACTGCTGCGGCGCCGTCGTTAATGCCGCTGGAGTTGCCGGCGGTGACGGTGCCGTCCTTTCTGAAGGCGGCCGGCAGCTTGGCCAGCTGCTCCATCGTGATGTCGTTGCCACGAGGGAATTCGTCCCTGGAAACAATGATCGGGTCACCCTTCTTCTGGGGAATGATAACGGGGACGATCTCGTCATTGAACTTGCCGGCAGCATCGGCCGCGGCCCATTTCTTCTGGGTCGCCAGGGCAAATTCGTCCTGCTCCAGGCGGGTGAGGCCGTAACGCACCGCCACGTTCTCCGCGGTTTCGCCCATCCCTTCCTTGGCGTACGGTTCGGTCATCTTCGGGTTGGTGAAACGCCAGCCGATGACCGTGTCAAAGACCTTGATGTCGCGGGAGAACGCCGACTCGGCCTTGGCCATGACAAAGGGAGCGCGGGTCATGGACTCGGTGCCGCCGGCAATGATCACATTCCCCTCACCGACCTTGATGGCCTGGGCCGCGCTGTTGACGGCATTCAGACCGGAAGCGCAGAGACGAGATCGGA
>JAJZTK010000224.1 GCA_021849045.1 Deltaproteobacteria bacterium
CTTCACCCATTCCGACGGCGGCAACAACTTCGACAAGATCAAACAACTGGACCTACCACCACTGGAAGAACTGCAGCTCCAGGCCCGCTGCCTCAAGCGGGAGGCGGTGCCGGAGGACCTGATCGGCCTGGCACTGTTCCTCGCCACCGACGACAGCGCCTTCATCACCGGACAGATGATCGTTCACGACGGTGGCTTGTCGTTTCACTAATATTCAATCCGAAAAGAGCGTTCTTTTCGGATTGAAAGCTATCTAACCAATGCCTCCGAGCCTCGCAGCCTAAAGGGAGCAATCCCCATGGCTGCGGGGCCATTGGGTTCCGTCGGAAACGGCGGGACCTCCCTTTTGAAAAGGAGACCAGGGATACCGGTACATTCTACTAAAAGGGAGAAGGATACCATGGACAAGATACTGCGTGTGAATATGTCGGACCTGAGCACCCGTACCGAAGCGGTGCCAAAGGAGTGGGCCGGGCTCGGCGGCCGGGCGCTCACCTCCGCCATTGTTGCCAAGGAGGTCATTCCCACCTGTCACCCCTTAGGTGAAAACAACCGGCTGGTCTTTGCACCCGGCATGCTGAGCGGCACCGCAGCCGCCAACACCGGTCGTTTTTCCGCCGGCGCCAAGAGCCCGCTGACCGGCACCATCAAGGAAAGCAACGCCGGCGGTCTCGCGGCCCAGCAGTTCGCCCGCCTCGGCATCAAGGCGCTGATCATCGAGGGACTGCCAAAGGACAATAAGTGGTACTCCCTCCACGTCAATCAGGACGGGGTATCGATCGCCGAGGAGACCGAGTTGATCGGCAAGGGGAACTTTGCCGTCGTGGAAACCCTGGAGGCACGGCTCGGCAAGAAGACCGGCGTCATTACCATCGGCCAGGCCGGTGAGATGCGGATGCTCAGCGCCAACATCTCCGTCAAGGATTCCGACAGCAAGCTCCGCAGCCACGGCCGCGGCGGTCTGGGCGCGGTTATGGGATCGAAACGGATCAAGTTCATCTCCATCGACGACTCCAAAGCCCCCGGCGTCCCACTGGTCGATGCGGAAAAGTTCAAGACCGCGGCCCGCGCCTTTGCCAAGGCAGTCATCGAGCACCCGGCCACCGGTGAGGGGCTGCCGACCTACGGCACGGCGGAGATGGTGAACATCGTCAATGCCGCCGGCGGCCTGCCGACCCGCAACTTCACTTTTGGCCAGTTCGAGAAGCATGAAGAGATCTCGGGCGAGACCCTGCGCGAAACGATCATCGCCCGGGGCGGCAAGCCCAAGCACGGCTGCCAGCCGGGCTGCATCATCCAGTGCTCACAGGTCTACCACGACAAGGATGGCAACTACGTCACCTCCGGGTTCGAATACGAAACCATCGAGACCCTCGGGGCCAACGCCTGTATCGGCAATCTGGACGACATAGCCGCTGCCGACTACATCATGGACGACATCGGGGTCGACTCCATCGAGACCTCGGTCGCCTTCGGCGTGGCCATGGAAGGGGGTGTGCTCCCCTTCGGCGACGGCAAGGGGGTGCTGCGCATTCTCAAGGAAGATATCGGCACCGGCACTCCGCTGGGGCGGATCATCGGCAACGGCGCCGGCCACGTCGGCAGGACCTTCGGCGTCACCCGGGTGCCGGTGGTCAAGAACCAGGCCATCCCTGCCTACGATCCCCGCTCGATCAAGGGGATCGGCATCACCTACGCCACCAGCACCATGGGCGCCGACCACACCTCCGGCTACGCGGTCGGCACCAACCTGATGGGAGTTGGCGGCGGAGTGGTGGATCCGCTCAAGAAAGACGGCCAGGTGGAGCTTTCCCGGCATCTCCAGATCATCACGGTCATGCTCGACACCCTCGGGCTCTGTCTCTTTGTCGGGTTCCCGGCAGCGGACATGCCCACCTGCGTGCCGGCCCTGATGGACATGCTCAACGCCCGCTTCGGCACCGACCTGACCCCGGAATGGATCGGCGGCCTCGGCGTCAACACCCTGAAGACCGAGCGTGCCTTCAATATCGCGGCCGGTTTCACCAACAAGGACGATCGCCTGCCCGAATTCTTCAGGGAGCCGGTAGCTCCGCACAACGCGGTCTGGGACTTCACCGATGAGGAAATCGACGCCTTCTGGAATTTCTGACCGCCTCGTGAGATGTGCACGGTAACTTAATCTGACGGTTCGACGCCCCCCTCCTGACCTCCCCCCGCTGGGGGGAGAAAAAGTTTGTTCCCTCCCCCGGAGGGGGAGGGATGGGAGGGGGATCGGTAGATGTAACCAAGTTGAGTCAGTATATGCGAGGGATGACCCATGAAGCTTACCATCCAGCTGTTTGCCACCTTCAGGAACGGCCGCTTCAAGGAAGAACAGAAGGAGTTTGCGGACGGTATCACCCTTGGGGAGGTGGTTGCCGAGCTAGGCATCGCCGAAAGCGAGGTCGGCATGGCGCTTGTCAACGGACGCCATGCCACCATGGGGCAAGGATTGGACGATGGCCATCTCCTCGCCCTATTCCCGCTCCTCGGCGGAGGCTGAAGACCGCAGTCTGCTTCGCACCGTTAGGTAACATGGATCTGAAAAGGGAGGTACTAGATGTTCGGAATTGGCATGCCGGAACTGATCGTTATCCTGGTCATCATGCTGGTTGTCGTTGGGCCGACAAAGCTCCCCCAGCTCGGTGCATCGCTGGGAGGCGCCATCAGGGGGTTCAGGAAAGCAGCGACTGAAGATCCGGTCGTGATCGATCGGAAGCAGGAGCGCACGGAACACTGAAACCGCGGAGATAACCACAGCGAGGTGAAACATGGAACAGGTCGAAAAGCACACCGGCTACCGGTGGCTGGTATTGTTGGCTGGATGCATGGCCATTTGTTCGATATACGTGGACATGATCGCGTATGCCCCCATACTGGGTGAGGTTGCCGGCAAGCTGAATATCGAGCTGGGCGCCGCCACCAATCTCATGATGGGATTTGTACTGTCAGTCGCATGTGTGCTGATCTGGGGCGGAGTCGTGTGCGACAAATTCGGCATAACAGTGGCCATGGTCCTGGGCCTGCTCTGTTCGACCGTGCCCACGGCACTCATTCCATTGATTGGCGGCAACTTTACGGCCGTCATGCTGGCCCGCCTGGTACAGGGGGCATCGGTCGGATTCGTATTCGCAACAATCGGTCCGATTCTGGCGCTCTGGTTCCCTCCCAAGGAACACGGGATGGCCAGTGGCCTGTTGATCGGTTCCATCTCCCTTGGCTGTGCCCTCGGCGTCTTCGCATCGCCGGCCATACTTGCCATGACGGGCGGTTGGGAAAAAACCGTCTTTATCCTGGGGACCCCGGGCTGGGTGGCAATCCTGCTCGTCATGTTGATAACCAGAAAAAGCCCGCCGGCTCTCGGCACACAGGAAGCCCAGTCTTCAACTGCCCCCCCTCGGGATGAAATGAGTTTCGTGGGTGCCCTCGCCTGCCCCATTACCTGGCTGGGCTCTCTCATTGTCTTTTGCAACGCCTGGGCGATGTATTGCCTTTACAACCTGGTTCCCCCGTACCTGGCAGCCAATCCACCGATGGGACTCGGTCTCGGAGCGGCGATGTCGGGCAAATTGTCCATTGCGGTAACCATAATCGGGCTCTTTGCCACGATATTCGGCGGCATCTTCTTTGACAAGGTCGCAAAAGGGAATTCGCGGGTGGCGGCCATCATCGGCTTCCTGATCTCCGCCTGCGTCATTGTCATTCTGTTGCCGATGGTGTCGCAGAGCATTGGCGTCCTGGCGCTCTGTCTCTTGATTTCGGGATGGGGGATTCCGTTCATGGGCCCATCGCTCAGCGCCTTCATCGCCATGAACTATCCTCCCAGCATTGTCGGGAGAATGATCGGCTGGTGGTTCGGATTCGGCACGTTTGGCGGCGCCGCCGGTCTGTATCTTGGGGGGATGTCCATCAGCAGGTCAGGGAACTTTTATCTGGCAATCGGCATGATCTCCATCGCCTCCATAGTCGGCGTTCTGTTGTCACTGTTCCTGAAGAATAATAGAAAGCTGCCGGTTGCCTGTTAGCTGCCAGGTGCAACGTATGAATCTTTCGGGTAAACCACCGGCTATACCGGTGGTTTATTTTCAAATTTAGTATTGACTTCCATGGACAATACCGTTACCTTGTACGCAAGAGATCGGGACACATGATATCATTCCGCGAAAATATTGTTTTTCTGCTTGCCAAGGCCCACCAGCGGGCCCAGGGCGTCCTGAAAGGGCACCTCCAGCCGTTCGGGCTGACCCCGATGCAGTGCCTGTTCATGGAATCCCTCTGGGAAGAGGACGGGCTTTCGGTCGGGGAGATCGGTCGGCGGATTGCCCTGGATACGGCCACCCTGGCAGGAATTCTGGATCGCATGGTTACAGCGGGCTGGGTCCGGCGCGAGTCCGACCCCTCGGACGGTCGGGTTGCGCGGGTGTATCTGACGGAAAAAGCACGGGCTGCCATCTCCGATCTGGCGGCTGTCATCGAACGGACCAACAACGAATTGCTGACCAATTTCCAAG
>JAJZTK010000225.1 GCA_021849045.1 Deltaproteobacteria bacterium
CTCTCGATCTTCTTTATGTCCAGATAGACGTTGTAGTTGATCAGGTGGAGCCCTGGCGGCGGCGCGGCACCCGCATAGAAGTCGGACGTGCCGTTGAAGGAGCTTGAGTTGAACGCCTGGGCCGTCGACTGGGCAAGCACCAGGGCCAGCAGAACAACTGCGAAGATCAAACCTTTTACCAGATTCATTCGTGCCTCCTGCTTTATTGGTTTGGATTTCGTTGTCACGAAGTTTTTCCGGGCCTGTCACCCCAGGCTGATCCCTGATTTGCCCGGCGCCAGGATGTTGTTGGGGTCCAGCGCCTTTTTGATGGTGCGATTGAGTCTCCGCATGGCCGGTCCGTAGGAGTCGGCCACTTTGTTCATGAAACCGCTGTTGGTGCGATTGATTGCCCAGCCATGTTTGGTGAATGCGCTTACCAGTTCATCAAAGCAGTTGTAGGCCCGTTTCATCTCCTCAGGCCTGGTGCGGTCAAAGCGCAGGTCCACCACGTGACGTGCGTCGTACCAGAAGAAGATGAACTCGCTGAGGTAGTCGAAACCGTGCTTGTTGAGGATTTCACTGGCGACCTTCACCTGCTGCAGGCACTCGGCCGGCCGGGGGGCTGCCGTTGGCGAAAACCGCATGGAGCCGCCGCCGGCACGCCATTTGTCCAGTGGGCTCTGCTGGGTAATCCCCCCCATCATCAACTGTTTGCGATATTCGAAGGCTGGATCGCCATTGGCCTCCTTTTCGGTGATGATCCTGATCTTGTTGCCGAATGCCTGCTTGAACGTGCCGGAGACGTACATCCAGTTCAGCGCCACCTGTTCCGGAGAGCCGTAGACGGCACCGTAGAGGTTCCAGGCGCCAACTCCGTAGCTGTCCATGAGCTTCTTGGCGGGGATGATTCCGGCCGTCTTGTTGAGAAAACCGCCATTGCTGTTCTTGCTATTGGCAAAGCAGGTGGCCGCTTCCCAGCCGGCATTGACCAGGGCGCAGGCGTTGGGAACGATCTGGGCCTGGCGCAGGAACATGAGCGGCTTGATGATGTCGGCTATCATCTCGTTCCGCGGGAATTTGATGCAGAATGGCATGTAGCCGCCCGGGGGGGGCGCTCCCATCAGCCATACGCCGATCTTGGTGACGATCCCGTTGTTGCTCTGGGAAAAAAGCCCGTCAACGTAGGGTCCGAACCCCCACTTGAACACCTGCCAGCTGGTGGAATTGGGGATCCCTCCCATGCCGGTTTTGAGCAGGGTTCCGTCGGCCAGCACCACCTCCATGCCGCAGGAAAAGAGGAAATCCTCGCTGTACGGGGTGTAGCCGCTGCCCCGTTCGAGGACATTGCCGACGATACTGACATTTGCCGACGGAGCCGGGGCATCGAGCCACAGATTGATCTTGTTCCTGGTGAGATACTGTTGCAGTTCGGAATAGGTCACGCCGGGTTCCACAAGGCAGTAGCCCAACTCCTGGTCAACCTCGATGATCTTCTTCATGTTTCGCAGGTCGAGCACGATCTGCCCGGGGGTGGCCGGCGCAGAGGAGCCATACCCCTCGTTCTCTCCATTGCATACCGTCCAGAGCGGGGTCTTGTATTTGTTGGCAATGGCGACAATGGCCTGGATCTCTTTGGCCGTCGTCGGGTAGATCGCCGCGGAAGGGGTGTGCAATGCCTCGCTTTCGGCAATGGTGATTGCAAGGTAGGGTTGCAGGGAGGCCTGATCGGTGCGGACACGCCCCTCGCCCAACAGCGTGCGATACTCCTTGATAGCTTTGGAAAAGGCCTGTTCTGTCACGCCCTTGGGCAACGCAATGAAACTACTCATCTTCATACCTCCTCACCCGTTGTCTTTACAGAGGAATATCCAGGTTGATGCCCGACTTGCCGGGGGCCAGGATATTGTTGGGATCCAGCGCTACTTTCAATGCACGATGGATTTTTCGCATTTCAGGCCCGTAGGTGTTGGCCGCCTTTTCCATGAAGGCGGTATTGGTGCGATAGGTCCCATAACCGTTCTTGGTGAATACTTTCAGCAGTTCGTCGAAGCATTTATAGGCCTTGTGCATCTCATCCGGCTGGGTACGGTCATAGAGCAGGTCGATGATATGGTGCATTTCACGCCAGCCGACGATGAACTCGGAGACATAGTCGAAGCCGTGCTTGTTGAGGATTTCGGTGGCAATCCTCATCTGCTTGTCGCACTCGGACGGCCTGGCTGCCGCCACCGGAGCGAACCACATGGAACCGCCGCCGCCGCGCCAGTTATAGAGGCCGAACTCCTGCAGGGTGCTCCCACCCATCATCAGCTGCCGGCGATACTCGAAGATGGGATCGTCCTTGGCCTCTTTTTCCGTTATTATTTCGACGTTATTGCCAAACTTGGCTTTGAAGGCACCGGAGACATATTTCCAGTTCAGGGCCACCTGCTCGGGTGAACCGTAGAGGGCGGCATAGAAGTTCCAGGCACCGACTTTGTACTTGTCCATGATTTTCTGGAAGACATCCGGGGGGAGGCTCCCTTTCCCCTTGTAGAAGGTCTGCCGGTTGGTCCCTTTGCCGTTCTTGTCGTAGGTGAAGTACCCGGCCGCTTCCCAGCCGGCATTGACCACAACACAGGCGTTGGGAATGATCTGAGCCAGGCGCAGGGGCATGAAGGTCTTGACGATATCGCCCAGCATTTCCACCTTGGGGAACTTCATCAGAAACGGCATATAGCCCCCCGGTGGTGGGCCTTTCAGGAGCCAGACGCCCATCTTGGTGATGATGCCGTAGTTGGACTGGGTGAAGATGCCATCCACGTAAGGCCCGTATCCCCATTTGTAGGACTGCCAGCTGGTGGAGTTCTGTACCCCGCCCGTGCCGGTGCGGACCAGATCACCGTTGGCCAGGACCACCTCCATGCCGCAGGAGACGAGGAAGTGCTCACCATAGGGGGTGTAACCGACTCCACGGTCTGCCGTGTTGCCGACCGGGCTGGCCATGGCCGAGGGGGCCGGCACGTCGACCCACAGGTTCATCTTGTGTTTCTTGAAGTACTGCTGCAGGTCATAGTAGGTCACCCCCGGCTCGACCACGCAGTACCCCAGCTCTTCATCCACATGGACGATCTTCTTCATGGTCTTCAGGTCAAGAACGATCTGGCCACGGGTGGCCGGGGCGGCGGAGCCGTACCCCATGTTTTTCCCGGTGCTCACCGTCCAGAGCGGGGTCTTGTACTTGTTGGCAATGGCGACAATGGCCTGGATCTCTTTAACCGTTCTGGGGTAGATGGCCGCCGAAGGTTTATGTAGCTCCTCAGTTTCCGGGATCATGATCTTCAGATAGGACTGCAGGGACGCCGGGTCGGTGCGGACCCGGTCGTCGCCCAGGAGTGCGCGATATTCCTTGATCGCTTTCGCGAAGGTTTCTTCCGAAACCCCTTTGGGAAGTGCAATGAAACTACTCATATTCAAACCTCCTCGGTTACAGCTGTACGGAAAAGGTCACCCGGTTCCGGTCTTCATAGGTGATGTAGTGGAAGCTGCCGTTACAGTCGACGATCGCCTCGTGAACAACGGCAAAGGTGGCCGGGTCAACCACGCCGACAAGGGTGTTGGCACTGTCTCGTGCTTCTTCGTAAAGGTTCCTGGTGGCGAAATAATGCTCGGTCAGCGACCCGGTCAGGGGCTTGGCCGTCCAGGAGCCGGGGGCGTTGGTATTCATCATCTCGACGAAGTCGCTCGCCTTGCCCAGGCTGGGGACGTAGAGGCAGATCCCTTTGATCTGTCCCGGTACGGCCGCCTCGGTCTTGCGGGGGGCGGCTGCTGCCACCCCGGTTGCGGCCAGGGCCGCGCCGGCCGTGAAAATCTGCCTGAAAAACCCTCTTCTTCCTGATTCCATCATTTTTTAGCCCCTCCTTGCGTCGCCTGAGCGGGATTGAAGCCGGGATGGGTTTTCCGGTATACGGCCACATCCTTCAGATAGGCGACGATGGCATTCAGTTCCTTGGGGGTCACTTCCGACACCCTGAAGGCCGGCATCGCATTGAAGCCGAAGCGGGTATTGTTGCGAATATACTGTTCGTGCAGCGGGTTGCCGGTCTTGGAGAGCATGTCATAGATGCCTATCGGGCCGATCTGCACCCCTTCCTTGTGGCACATCACGCAGTACATGGCGAAGACGTAGGGCATTTTGGGCGGCTCCTGGGCCTGGACACCGGAGCTCAACAGCATCCCCGAGACCAGCACTGCCGCAAGTATCTTTATGGTTTTCCGGTTCATACGCTCACTCCTCATCACGTTTTTCGTCCCCTGCGGGGGTGGACAGCTCGACCTCGGGCATAATGACGTCCACCCTTGGTGGCACAAAGTCCGCTTTCACCTTGGCGGTGTACTGCCGGGTGAATTCCCGCTGGCTGAGGCTCAGGACATAGCTGGCCAGGCAGTCGATCTGCTGGTCGTTCAGTGCCGGCAGCTGCATGGGCGATCCGGGGCTGACCTTCTTCGGGTTTTTGAAGTGCTCGACGACCCAGGCCTGCTTGGAGTGGCCCCCCTCGATATGGCTGTAG
>JAJZTK010000226.1 GCA_021849045.1 Deltaproteobacteria bacterium
CTCTGATAACAACCTGAGCGCCGGAGTCGAATACGAGCGCAATGACCTGCACAACCGGGAGCTTGTCTGGCTTGACCCTGTTGACAATTTCGATATAGCCATGGACCGCTGGTCCGGTTATCTCAATGGAATCTGGACCCTTGGCCGTCTAAGTATCCTCCCCGGCTTCCGTCTTGACCACACCAACCTGCTGGACGACGCTTACAGCTATTCCCTTGGCCTCACCTACCGGCTGACCGACAGCACCACCCTGCGGGCCTATGCTGCAAGGGGCTATGGGATGCCGGCTGTCAACAATCTGTCATTTCTCAACGGAATACGCAGTAATCAGAATATTCAGACCGTGCAGGCCGGTTTCGAAACCACCTCCATCCCCTACCTCTGGTTGAAGGGTACCCTGTTCTACAACAACATCTGGAATATCCAGGATTTTGATCTCAGCACAACTCCGGCAACTGTAACCCTGCACGAACAGGTGCGCCAGGGGGCGGAACTGGAACTGCGCACCTCGCCGCTGTATGGTCTCTCCCTGACCGGTGGCTATACTTATTCCGATTCGTGGGACAAGGCCACCAAGGCGGAGCTGACCAGTTCCAACAGCGGACCGCGTCAGAATCTCAAGCTGGGGCTGAACTATGACAACAGCGATTTGGGCCTGCGGGGTACCCTGAACGGCAACTTCGTCAAGTGGAACGTGCCAGCCGACCAAAACCCTCATCTGTCGGCGATGATCTGGAATCTGCACCTGAACTGGAAGCCGTTCCAGAAGCACGAAAGTGCGCCGGAACTGTTCTTCTCGATCAACAATATCTTCAACGGTAGCCAGTATATAGTTGATTTCAAGCCGAATGCACCTCACTGGTTCGAGGGCGGAGTGAGGGTAAGGTTCTGATGCGGCGCCTTGTCCTTATCATAATCGCCCTGGCGACCCTGTTCCCCTCCCTGGCCCAGGCCTATGAAGTCCTGGTGCTCCAGAGCAGCCGTAATGCCGGCTACGAACAGGCGCTGAAAGGCTTCCGGAGCGGCTGCAACGCCTCGCAGCGCCTGGTCGTGCTGTCCGACTATGTCGAAGTTGACGTCGTTCGAATCGTGCGGGAAGAGCGTCCTCGATTGATCCTGGCCATAGGCGACACGGCCCTGGCTGCGACCCGCAAGATCCGTCAGACGCCGGTGGTCGCCGTAATGTCATTCGGCATCGGCACAAGGGCCAATCTGACCGGCATCACGATGTTTGCCCCTCCCGAGAAATATTGTAATCTGTTCAAACAGTTGAAGGTGCATAATGTCGGTGTCATACATAATCCCGGCAAGACCGGCTGGTATCTGGATAAGGCCCAGAAGGCCGCTGAGAAGGCTGGCATCAAGCTGAACGTGCGCAGGGTTGAGTCCCCCAGGGAGACACTGGCCCAACTCGACTCGCTGGCCGGAAAAGTCGATGCCCTCTGGATGTTCCCCGATACCACGGCGGTCACTCGCGAAACGGTTGAGGCCTATTTTCGCTTTGGCCAGCAACAGGCGGTCCCGGTCGTTTCCTTTGCCGCAAGTTACCTGGGGATGGGTGCCGCAGCGGCAGTTGAAATCGACACCAACGAAATGGGACGGCAGGCCGGTGACATGGCCAATGCGCTTCTTCGCGGATCTCGCATTGACACTATCCCCCTCGTGGCGCCACGCGGCACAAAGTACAGGATCAACCAGAGTGTTCTGGGAAAGCTTGATATCAAAGAGACAACGGAGTAACCTAGCGAAACAGCGAGGGACTATCATGTCACCATACATGCGGCCGTTAGACTTTCGATCAAGTTTCCAGTACCGACTCTTCCGCGTTTTTACCCTCCTGACCGCCTTCATCGCCTTTGTCTTTTTGACCATCTACATCACGTTTGAAATCAGAGATCAGCGGGCGCATATCTCCGCACAGCTCCATTTGCAGGCGCAACATCTAGCCGAAACCATCCGCCTGCCGCTTTATGCCGAAAACCGTTCGGTCCTTCAGCAGCTTGCCGAGGGAGCGACATACCAGATCCCTAATTTGCGGGGGGTGGTGATCACGGCGAGTGATGGCAAGGTGCTGACGGATGTCCGGCTACCGGGCAGCGATAATAACGCTGATGTAATCGAGGAAACGGTAGAGGTACGTAGTGACACCTTGGCCAGCTCCCCTGAATCGGCCATCAGCGGAGGAACTGAACCTGGCTCGACATTAATCGGAAGGGTCAGTCTGAAGCGGAGCACGGAAGACCTGATCCTGATGTCTTACCGGCTCGTCGCGATTTCATGCGCCATGACGGTAGGATTCTGGCTGACGGTTTCCCTGATCTGTTACCTTGTTCTCAGGCGGGTAACCAAATCTTTCAACGCACTCATGCAGGGGATACAGGCCATGCAGAGCGGTGATTTATCTGCCCGTATCAACGTCGTTTCCGACGATGAGCCGGGCAGGGCGGCCAGTGCCGTCAATGATCTGGCAAATGCCCTGTCGGCACGAACCATTGAACTTGAGAATGCCAATCGGGAATTGGAGGCGTTCAACTACTCGGTCTCCCATGATTTGCGCAAGCCCCTGACGGTCATCTATTCTTACTGCCAGTTCATCCAGGAGTTCTGCAGCCACAACCTGGATACCCAGTGTCGTGAATATCTGCGAGAGATCGGCGAGGGGAGCCAGCGCATGAACCAGCTCATCGACACTCTGCTCGAATTCGCCTCTCTCACACGCAGTGAACTTCACCAGGAAAATGTCGACCTGAGCGAGATTGCCCGTAATGCTGCCAAGGGACTGGTTTTGACAGAACCCCACCGCCGGGTCTCGCTCCGTATTGCCGAAGGCATTACCGCCAAGGGAGACAGGAATTTACTCCAGGTGGCCATGGATAACCTCTTGAGCAACGCCTGGAAGTTCACCAGCAAGAGGGAAGAGGCGGTAATCGAATTTGGCGTGATGGAAGCCGAAGGAATGCCGACCTATTATGTCCGGGACAACGGGAACGGCTTCGACATGACGGAAGCGAACAAGCTGTTCACTCCGTTTCATCGCCTACCCGGAACAGGTGTTGATGGCCACGGCATCGGTCTTGCGACGGTAGAGCGGATAATAAAGCGTCATGGTGGGCGGGTCTGGGCCGAGGGTGAGCCGGAAAGGGGAGCGACTTTTTATTTCACTCTCTGACCTTCCTCCGCATTAATCGTAGTCATAAATACGGCGTAAAAAACTGCGCCGGATGCAAAAAAGCCCCACAAGCTATTCGCGCTTGAGGGGCTTTTTCATATATTAAAGTAGGGAGTGGGGTTCCTTTCTACCGCTCCATCCCCAGCCGCCGCATCTTTTCCACCAGTGTTGTCCGGTTCAGGTTCAGCATGGTTGCGGCTTTCGCCTTGACCCCGTTGGTGAGGCTCAGGGCTTCGAGGATCATCATTTTTTCAATTTCTGTAATGGTCTTGACCATATCCACCCCCCGTTCCGAGACCTTGGTCAGAGCCATTTCGGATATCTTGCGGGGGAGATCGTTGAGGGTGATGACGTTCTCCTCCGTAAGTGCGACGGTGCGCTCCACGACGTTTTCCAATTCCCTCACGTTGCCGGGCCAGCTGTACAATTCCAGCGCCTCCATGGCATTTTTCGCGATGGTCATGAGGGGGCGCTTCATCTCCCGGCAGTATTTTTCAAGGAAAAACCTGACCAGCGGCAGAATATCCTCGACTCGCTCCCGCAAGGGGGGGATGTGGAGTGGGATGACGTTCAGCCGGTAATAGAGGTCTTCCCGGAAAGTCCCCTTCTCCACTTCCTCTTCCAGATTCTGGTTTGTCGCCGAGATTACCCGTACGTCGATCTTGATCGGCCGGGTTGAGCCGACCCGCTCAACTTCCTGCTCCTGCAGGACCCGGAGCAGCTTGGTCTGAAGGTGCATCGGCATGGTGCCGATCTCGTCCAGCAAGATGGTGCCGTGATTGGCGGCCTCGAACTTGCCGATCTTGTCCTTGTTGGCCCCGGTGAAGGCCCCCCGGACGTAGCCGAACAGCTCGCTTTCCAGAAGGTTTTCCGGGATCGCCCCGCAATGGACGGCGATGAACGGCTTGTCCTTCCTGTTGCCGTTGAAGTGGATCGCCTTGGCGACGACCTCCTTGCCGGTCCCCGATTCGCCGAAGATGAGGACCGTGGAATCGGTCTTGATGATCCGTTTCATCAGGTTGAAGACCTTCTGCATGGCGGGTGAGTTGCCGACGATGTTGGCGAATTCGAACTTGTCGCGGAGCTGTTTCTTCAGGTAGACGTTCTCGGTGAGGAGCCGGTGTTTTTCCACCGCCTTGGCGAGGATGATGCGAAGTTCGTCGATGTTGAGGGGCTTGGTGATATAGTCGCAGGCCCCTTCCTTCATGGCCTGCACTGCGGTTTCCGCCGACGCGTAGCCGGTGATGAGGATGACCTCGGTCAGTGGGGAATCTTCCTTGACCCTTTTCAGGATGTCGATGCCGCTTACGTCCGGCAGGAGCAGGTCGGTGATGACGATGTCGAACCGTTCGCG
>JAJZTK010000227.1 GCA_021849045.1 Deltaproteobacteria bacterium
GTTACCGCCGCCCAGGTGACCGGAAAGAAGCGAGATGGCGAACTTGCCCGTCTCGTCCATCACCACCACTGCCGGGTCCACCTCTTTTCCGGCCAGCAGGGGAGCGGTCAGGCGGACAACAATGCCGGTGGCCATGATCGCAACGATGCCGTCATGGTCCTGCCACAGCCGGGGGAAAAGCTCCTTCAGGTCGTCGAATCCCCGGGCCGCAGCGCCGGCCTGGCCGCGGTATTTCTGCAGCACGTACAGGTCGGCGCCGAGCCCTTCGCGCAACCTGGCACCGAGGCGGGCGCCGTTGCGGGTTATGGCGATGACGGCAACCGGCACGGTCAGGCAACTATGCCACTGCGGAATTCATGGGAAAACTCCCGGTCGTACAGCCTGGACACCGCCTTCAGACCCTCTTGCCGCGCTCTCAGGACGTCACCGACGAGGATCAGGGCCTGCTTGCCGATGCCCGCCTCCTGCACCCTGGCGGCAATGTCGGCCAGGGTCCCCTCGACGACCTGTTCGTCGGGCCAGGAGGCCCTGGCCACCACGGTAACCGGGGTCGCCAGGGTGTAGGCCCCCTGCAGGAGCTCCGCCACCACCCGCTCGATCATGGAAACCGACAGGTAGATGACCAGGGTGGCGCCGATCCGGGCGATTTCGGCCAGCCGCTCCCGCTCCGGCACCGGGGTCCGACCGGCCAGGCGGGTGATGATAACGGTCTGGGAGACCTCGGGCAGGGTTAGTTCCTGCCGAAGGGTCGCAGCGGCGGCAAAGGCGCTCGTCACCCCCGGCACCACGCTGTAACCGATGCCGAGCTGGTCCAGTTCGGCCATCTGTTCCTGAATGGCACCGTAGATGGAAGGATCGCCGGTGTGGAGCCGCACTGCCCGCTGCCCGGCAACTGCCACCTCGGCAAGAACCTGCGTCGTCTCCGCCAGGGTCATCCCGGCCGAGTCGTACACGACCGCGTTCGGCGCATGGATACGCACCAGTTCCCGGTCCACCAGGCTTCCGGCAAAGACCACCACGTCGGCCTCGCCCAGCAGGCGGGCACCTTTAACCGTGATCAGCTCGGCATCACCGGGGCCGGCACCGACAAATGCAATGGACGACAATGAAAACCTCCCGACTGCCGCGACAACCGCAGCAGAAACAGTTCATCTGGGCTGCGGTGTCGTCAGGTACTGCTCGAACGGCTCCCAGTAGCGCTGCTGCACCAGCCGGCCGCTCTTTTTGTCGACGAACTGCACCTGCCTGCCGATCCAGACGCTACCGGTCACGGAGTCGAGCTTGAACAGGTGCCGATCAGTGGTCTGCTCCCCACTGAGGGAACTGGCGGCATACTGGCCATCGAGCAGACGGTAACGGCCCACCTCGCTGACCGGCGCCGGTGCGGGAGGAGGAACCGCGACCAGGGGCGCATCAGCTGATGGGGTAGTGCCTTCAGGAGCCGCCTCGTCGGCGGCAACGGCCGACATGCCGGGGAAGAGGGAAAAGGCGAGCAGGGCCAGGATGAATGGCAACCGAACGGTCCGCATGGTTTACCTCGCTATACTGTTTTTCGTGACGATCAGGAGGGAGAGATAGTCCAGCGGCTTACCCACCAGCGTGTCCAGGGCAGAGACCACCTCCTCGTCCCCCGATCCAACCCGCCGGACAAAGACCGCATGTTTCTCCAGCCCCGACTCCCTGAGCAGGGCATAGACCCGGTCGAACACCCGATGCACCTTCATCAGGATCACCGTATCGAATGCGGCAAAGGTACGGCGGAGCTCGTCGTCCTCATAGGTCGCCGGCAGGATGGCGATCCGGTCGGCGGTCATCCCGAGCGGCACGCCGGCCGCGGCAGCAGCGGCATTGATGCTGGAAATCCCCGGCACCACCTCTACGGGGATCTCCGGATAGCACTCCTGAAAGATCCGGTAGAGGTAGAGGAAAGTGGAATAGAGGAACGGATCGCCAATGGTGATGAAGGCCACGTCCTGGCCGGCCCTAACCCGCTCCGCCACCCGGGCCGCCGCCGCCTCCCAGAAAGCGCCCAGACCGGCTTGGTCCTTTTTCATCGGAAAGACCTGGACCAGCACCTCCTGCCGGGACCGGTCGATAAACGGCTCGACAATGGAAAGGGCATAGCTGGCCGCATCGGCCGCACCGGTCGGGGCACAGATGACCGGCACCTCCCGGATGATCCGCTCGGCCTTGCGGGTGAGGAGTTCGGGATCGCCGGGGCCGACGCCGACCGCATAGATTTTTGCCACTACTCGTCACCTTTCCAGGCGGTGATTATATACACCGGATTCTGGGACTCGAACAGCTTGTACTCGGACAGTCCGCGGGTCTTGGCGATGTTGACGCAGGTGACCTCCACGGTGTAGCCGTGGTCCTCAAGAAACTCCACCGCCTTGGTCAGTGTGTCCAGGGTGACCGCGTTCAGGACGATCATCCCATCCTGTTTCAGACGGCGGTCCACCGCCTCGATGATCTCTTCCAGCATACCGCCGGAACCGCCGATGAAGACCCGGTCGGGATCGGGCAGATCGTCCAGTCCTTCCGGGGCAAAGGAGTCCACCAGCTTCACGTTGCGGGCCACGAACTTTTTCAGGTTGTCCCGCAGGAACACGACATACTGCGGGTTCCGCTCCAGGGCGTAGATCTTGCCGTTGGGCATCAGGTTCGACGCCTCGATGGATACCGAGCCGCTGCCGGCGCCGATATCCCACATGATCAGATCGTCCTGCAACTGGAGCTTGGCCAGGGTAACGGCCCTGACCTCCTGCTTGGTGATCAGTTTCTTGACCGACGCGAACTCCTCGTCTTCGACGCCGATCAGCGGATACTGGATAAGGGACGGCTCCCAGGCCTTGATCAGAATCAGGATGTTCAGGGGGGAGGCGGGAATATCCAGCAGCCCCCTCACGTCGGTCCTGGTGAACCGCTCCTCCGGCGTTCCCAGGTCCTCGCAGAGCCATGCCTCGTACCCTTCGGCGCCACGGTCGATCAGCTCGCGGGCAATGGCCGCCGGGGTATTGACCTTGTCGGTCAGCACCGCCACCTTCTCGGCGGCCACGATCCGGTCGATGGCCCGGTGCAGTTCCCGACCGTGGCACGAGATGAAAATGGCGTCGTCCCATGGCTCCTTGATCCGGGCAAAGGCGTACTGGACGCTGGTGAGATTGGGGAAGATCTCGATCCGTTCCTTGGGGATGTTCCGCAGGAGAAAGCGGGCCACGCCGAAAAAGTTGGGATCTCCCGAGCCGAGCACCACGGTCCGCTTGTCGGTCTCCTTGAGGAAATCGAGCATCTCCGCCAGCTCTCCCAGGACCCGCTTCTCCCCGGCAAAGTCGGGGAAAATATCCAGATGCCGCTGGTGGCCGATCAGGACTTCAGCCTTGCCGATCACCTCCAGGGCCTTGTTGCCGAACCCTTCCCATCCCGTGATACCGGCACCGACCAGATAGACTTTTTGTTGGGGCATGCCATCCTCCGAAAACCGAGTTCCAAATCAGGCGCAATATAGCACTTCCCCGCCATACCCCGCCAGCAAAACCGTGACCGGCAGCGTCGGCGTCACCTGCCGGGCAAATGCCGCTGCGCGGTCACAGACCAGCGCCACCAGCGCCGGTTGGTTGTCCGACATCTCCAGCAGCTGCCGGGCGGTGTTCGCTTCGCGAATACGGGGTTCGAGATGCGAGACTCGAGGTGCGAGTGCACACCATTCCGCGAGATGCCGCAGGTCGAGCTCTGAAGAGCTCACATGGGTCTGCTCGTGGCCACAGGCGATCTTCAGGAGCTTGGCGAACTGGCCGGCAAGGACGGCCCGCCCCACCCCCTTCCGGGCACAGGCCCGCAGGGCGTACCCCACATGGTCCCCCATCATCACGAACGCCTCTTCCGGCAGAGCCTCTCCGCCCCCCGAGCCCTGACCCCCGAGCCCGAACTGTCGCTGTGCGACAAGCTCCGAGGTCCTGCCGGTCGACAGAACCACGGTCCTGCTGCCACAGGCCAGGGCCACGTCAATGGCAGCGTCGATGGTGTCGGTCCAGGCCTTGGCCGAGATCGGGCGCACAATGCCGGTGGTCCCCAGGATGGAAAGGCCGCCGATGATCCCCAGCCGGGCGTTCAGGGTCTTCTTCGCCAGTTCCCCCCCGTTGGGGATGCTGACAACAACGTGAGGGGTGGGGGGTGATGAGTCCGGAGGGAAAACCTCGCGAAGAGCCTCTTCGATCATCCGGCGTGGTACCGGGTTGATGGCCCATCCCCCCACCGGCACGGCCAGGCCGGGCTTGGTGACCCGGCCGACCCCCTCGCCCCCCTCGATAACAATGTTCCCACCCTCGCCGGGGACAAAAGAGACCTTGGCCCTGATCTCGGCGCCGTTGGTCACGTCCGGATCGTCGCCGGCATCCTTGATGACCGAGCAGATGGCCGCATCCCCCCGCAGTTCGCAGGAATGGAGGCGAAAACCGGCCGTCGTGCCGGCCGGAAGCATGATCTCCACCGCGTCCACCCGCTGCCGGTCG
>JAJZTK010000228.1 GCA_021849045.1 Deltaproteobacteria bacterium
AAAGCATCCGTGTCTTCCCTCTCTCCAACTGGACCGAACTTGATGTCTGGCAGTACATCCATCTGGCGAATATTCCGATTGTGCCGCTCTACTATGCAGCGGTCAGGCCTGTGGTGGAGCGGGACGGCATGCTGATCATGGTGGATGACGACCGTCTGGAGCTGAAGCCAGGCGAAGAAGTGCAGCACAAATCGGTTCGCTTCCGCACCCTGGGGTGCTATCCCCTGACCGGCGCCGTGGAATCGGAGGCGGACACCCTCCCCGAGATCATCCAGGAGATGCTCTTGACCCGCACCTCGGAGCGCCAGGGGCGGTTGATCGATCATGATCAGGCCGGGAGTATGGAAAAGAAGAAACAGGAAGGGTATTTTTAAGAATAGGCCGAAGTCCGAAGGCTGAAGGTAAATTCGAATTCCCTTCGGCCGTCAGTCTTCAGCCTTCAGTCTTTGGGAGGTTCACATGGCACATCAATCTGAGTTGATAGAACAGGATATACTGGCATACCTGAAGAGCCAGGAGGAAAAATCCCTGCTCCGTTTCATCACCTGCGGCAGCGTGGATGATGGTAAGAGCACCCTGATTGGACGTCTGTTGTGGGATTCCAAGATGGTGTTCGAGGACCAGCTGGCTGCGTTGGAGGCGGACAGTAAAAAGGTCGGTACTCAGGGGGGCGCCATCGACTACGCCTTGCTATTGGACGGGCTGCAGGCGGAGCGGGAGCAGGGGATCACCATCGACGTGGCCTACCGCTTCTTTTCCACCGACAAGCGCAAGTTCATCGTCGCTGACACCCCCGGCCACGAGCAGTATACCCGCAACATGGTCACCGGTGCCTCCACCGCCCAGGTGGCGGTGATCCTGGTGGATGCCCGCAAGGGGCTCCTGACCCAGACCAGGCGCCACAGTTTTCTGGTCTCGCTGGTCGGCATCCGGAATGTGGTGCTGGCGATCAACAAGATGGATCTGGTCGATTTTGACCAGCCGCGTTACGCATCCATCCTGCGTGATTATGAACATTTTGCCGCTCCGCTTGGCTTTGCCTCGATTACGGCAATTCCCATCTCGGCACTGGGCGGCGACAACATCATCGAACCGAGCATCAATACCCCCTGGTACGCAGGGCCTACTCTGATGAACTATCTGGAAACCGTCCAACTGGAAGGTGACAACAGGGATCAGCCGTTCCGGATGCCCGTACAGTGGGTGAACCGACCCCATCTGGATTTCCGTGGTTTCTGCGGCACGATTGCAGCGGGGACCATCCGCTGGGGTGACGAGCTGCGGGTCGCCGCGTCCGGGCGCACCAGCCGGGTCACGCGCATTGTCACCATGGATGGCGACCTGCCCGAGGCTACCGCCGGCCAGGCGGTGACCCTGACGTTGGAGGACGAGATCGATAACAGCCGGGGGGACATGCTGACCGCACCTGATGCTCCACCGATCCACGCCAGACACCCAGAGGCGCACCTGGTCTGGATGCACGACGAGCCGTTGCAGCCGGGGCAGATCTACCTGGTCAAAACGGCGACCGCCGTGACCCCCGGCCGGGTCACCGCCTTGCAGTATGCGGTGGACGTCAATACCCTGGAGCAGAAGCAGGTGCCGACACTTGGGCTGAACGAAATCGGCGTTGTCCGTCTGGAACTCGACCGCCCAATCTCGTTCGCCCCCTACCGGCAGAACCGGGATACCGGCAGCTTCATCCTGATTGACCGCATCACCAATGCCACCGTGGCAGCCGGGATGATACTGGCAACAGCGCCCCTGGAACCGCAGACGGCACACGTTGCGGACCTGTCAGGCACAAGTGGTAGCCACCGCCGGCGAATCAGCCTGAGTGAAGCCTCCATCAACGGTACCGGGGTGAGCGTAGTCGATCTGACGGAAGAATGGCGGCCGGTCGTGTTCGACGCTTCATCCAGCTTCCTCGACTATCTCGCCAAGGGGAACCGGATATTTTTCCGTCTGCGGGGTTTGGAACAACTGGAAGCGGTGGTGCTGCTGGCTTACAAACAAATATTGTCATTTGAATTCGATCGCACGGCGAAAGGTGTGAGTATCCTGGTCTTTAAACGCGGTACCCGGCCGCCAACAGATCGTTTGATGACGACGGCGGGGGAATATGACGACTAAACCGGTAATTATGGGTTTGACTTATGAGCGTAGATATATGCAAAAGCCGAATTGCTGTTTCCAGTTAGCACAAACATAAGCTTTACAATAGGGGATATTCTGGTTTAGTATCGGAAACCAAATCCGTACAGACACCAACTTTTACTCATTAAGAAGGTGCGAACCGGCAAAAGTTATTGTCAGCGGCATTGACGTAAACTTATATAATTAACTGATACAAAAAAGGCAAAAGAAATTGTCACTCGAAGTGGTCATAACCCTCGTTGACAATTTCTTTCCTGAGTAGCTCGAATTTTCAGCCTGCGACGTAAGTTGTCGTAACGCTGTGATATTGTTGCCATAACATGACCATGAAAGGAGTCTGTTATGGCAATGAACCGAATCCAGTTTCAACCGGGACTGAGTCTGAGCGAATTCAACAAGCTGTATGGCAACGAGTCCCAATGTGAAGAAGTCTTGGAAAAGATGCGTTGGCCGTCCGGATTTCAGTGCCCTAAATGCCAGAACGACAGCCATTGTATCGTATGGCACGGCGCAACCAAGACGTTCCAGTGTAACAGCTGCCATACCCAGACAACGCTCACTGCGGGCACGATCTTCCATGCCACCAAGCTGCCCCTTACGATCTGGTGCCAGGCTATGTACCTGATGACTCAGTCTAAAAACATCATCTCCGCCATGGAGCTGATGCGGACACTTGGTATCGGATACTGCGCCGCCTGGCGGATCAAGCACAAACTGATGCAGGTCATGCGCGAGCGGGAAGACCAGACCGTGTTATCAGGCCGGATCGAGCTTGACGACGCCTATCTGGGCGGTGAGGAAAACGGCGGCATCGTCGGGCGCGGCTCAGAAAATAAGATTCCGTTTGTGGCTGCCGTTGAAACCAATGAGCAGGGGCACCCCCGTCGGGCTGTCTTTTCAAAGGTGCAATCATTCAGCAGCGATGAACTGGCCTCTTGGGCGGTCCGGCATGTGTCGCCCCATTCTATTGTAGTTTCCGATGGGTTACCCTGCTTTCGTGCTGTAACTGCTGCCGGCTGCGATCACCAGCCGCACGTTGTTGGCAAGGGGCGGAAAAGCACCAGTATGGGGTATTTCAACTGGGTCAACACGATTCTGGGCAATCTGAAAACAGCTATTGCTGGCACGTGCCATGCCTTCGATTTCGAAAAATATGCCGACCGCTACTTGGCGGAAGTGCAATACTGCTTCAACCGTCGCTTTGACATGCGCTCCATATTCCCCAGGCTACTCTATACTGCCGCCCATACCGGTAAGCGGCCGGAAGCCTGGTTACGAATGGCTGAATTACAGAGCTAATCAGGTCATTCTTTAATCGGCTGGCTGTCATTTTGCCCCAGTTGCACATCACCTGCAAGGGATATTCTCCGCTTTTTCCTGCTTGCCTCCCACTCCCGGAAAATGGTATAAAGTGAGAGCCTGTAAACCGCAGGGGACGCCTCCTGTGGTTTTTTTTGTCCGAACGCAACCATGGACGACGGCATTGCATCAATTTTCCTGAAGGAGTACTTCGTGAAATCCACACTCATGACCTTCTCTACACGGTCAGTCCTCCCTTTCATTGCAACCCTTGTCCTTCCCCTCTCCTTCACCGGCTGTACTGGTGAGAAGACAGGGGATATTGCATCGTCAAAAGGGACAAAAACAGAAGCCGCCGCTCCAGCAGCGAGCTTTGCGCCGATCACCAGTGCGAGGCCAAACCGGACAGCTTTTGCACCCACGACTACCTCTATCAGAAAGGCGCCGGGAGCTGAGATCACGGCACCCAAGATCAAATACAACGCGGGGGAAGACCCGGAATTTGCCCGACAGCACGGCTGGCCGGTAAAAGGCCCATCTCCGCTTCCCGGTTCGATACTCCCCCAGAAGAGAATCGTCGCCTATTACGGCAATCCCCTATCGAAGAAGATGGGAGCTTTGGGTGAATTTCCGAAGGACGACATGCTGCGTCGACTGAAAGGAGAAACTGCACGGTGGGAGAAAGCAGACCCCTCTACCCCCGTACAGCCGGCACTGCACCTGATTGCGGTAGTTGCCCAGGGGGAACCAGGCAAGGCTGGCAAGTACCGGATGGTCATACCCGACACCATAGTGAATCAGGTGTACGGGTGGGCTAAAGAGGCGAACGCCATACTGTTCATTGACATCCAGACCGGGCACGATGACATCCGGAACATTCTCCCTCGCTTCGAATGGCTTCTGAAAAATCCGGACGTGCATCTGGGGATCGACCCGGAATTCAACCTGATTGCGAGCAAGAAGAAACCGGGGACCAAGATCGGTACCTACGATGCAGCGGACATAAACTATGCCTCCGGTTACCTGAAAGACCTGGTAAAGAAATACAACCTCC